>CANRNV010000043.1 GCA_947632125.1 uncultured Clostridia bacterium | reverse complement strand
TACGACATCGCTCTCTGGGAGGGGGACATCACGCTGTCGCCGCCGCCGACCACCGAGATACCGCCGCTATGCGCCACCGCCTCGGCAACAAGTCGAGTTCCGACGGCGAGGTCGGGGTTTTCAAACACGCCCATGGGTCCATTCCAAACGACGGTGCCCGCGCCCGACACAATCCCGCCGAACAGTTCGGCTGTTTTGGGTCCTATATCGAGCCCCATTTCGTCCACCCCGATCTTGTCGCAGTCGACGTAACGCAAGTCGACCTTGGCGGTTATCGGCTCGGGGAAGCTTTTAACGACAGCCGTATCGACGGGAAGAACGAGTTTTACGCCCTTAGCCTCGGCTCGCTCCATAAGTTCTTTGGCAAGAGCAAGCTTATCCTCTTCGCAAAGGCTCTTGCCCACATTGAGCCCCTCGGCTTTAAGGAAAGTGTACGCCATGCCGCCGCCGATAAGAATAAAGTCGGCTTTTTCCATGAGGTTGACTATGACCCCGATCTTGTCCGAAACCTTGGCTCCGCCGAGAATGGCGACGAGCGGTCTACGGGGCGAAACGAGCACCTTATCGAGATTTTTTATCTCCTTGTCGATCAAAAAGCCGGCGACGGCATCCTTTACAAAGCCGTATTGCACGATGCCCGCCGTCGAAGCGTGCGCCCTGTGCGCCGTGCCGAACGCGTCGTTTACGTACACGTCGCAGTAGGAGGCGAGTTTACGACAGAACTCCTTGTCGTTGCCCTCCTCTTCCTTGTGGAAGCGCAGGTTTTGCAAAAGCGCGACCTCGCCGCTACGGAGCGCAGCCGTCTTTTTGTCGGCGTCCTCGCCTATAACGTCGTTGCAGAACACGACCTCTTTGCCGAGAAGTTCGCTAAGCCGCTTGGCTACGGGTTCGAGCGAATATTTGAGGTTGAACTCGCCCTTGGGTCTGCCGAGATGCGAGCACAAAATCACCTTTGCTCCGTGCGAAATAAGGTAGTTTATCGTGGGAAGAGCACCCCTTATTCGGGTGTCGTCGGTTATTACGCCGTTGGAAATGGGAACGTTGAAGTCCACTCTGACAAGGCACCTTTTGCCCTTGACGTCTATACTTTCAATAGTCTTTTTTTGCATAAAATCAATTCTCCGAAATATATTTTCCGCTCTTTGCGGTGATCTCTTTGAGTTTTTCCTCGTAGCCCGCCCTACCCATCATGGCAAAGGTGGCTTTTTTGCCCTCTTCGACGCCCGGCTGATCGTAGGTGTTCACGCCCAAGATCGCGCCCGCGTACGCCGTTTCGTACATCAAAACGGTGAGCAGTTCGCCTATCGAGCCCGCCGAAAGGTCGTCTATCGTGAGCGTCATGTTCATTCTGCCCGCCTTTTTGAGCGCAAAAGCCGTGGCGTCGCACTCGGCGGCGATGAGTTCGTTGAACGTCTTGCCCATCAAGAAACTCGGCTCGCCCTCATTAGACGGGATAGTCTGTTGCGTCTTGAAGTGTTTTACCTTTATAAAGGTAACTATCTTATCGAGCGGTCCTTGCGTATACAGCTGTATCTGGCTGTGCTGATCGGTGACGCCGAGAGCCTTTACGGGCGTCTGCCCCACTTTTATCGACCCGTCCTTGATCTTGCCGAGCGATTCGCCCCAAAGTTGGGCATAGAAGTCGCTCACGAGCCTCAAACTGTCACAGTACGGCATCATGACGCTGATATTACGCCCCATTTCGTAAGCGCGTACGCTGAGCGTCGCCATAATGAGGGCGGGATTGTTCTCCTTTTGGGTACAGTATCGCTTGGCTCGCCTCGCCCCCTCGATGAGAGCCTTTATGTCTATGCCGACGCAGGCAAGCGGAACAAGTCCGACGGGTGAAAATACCGAGAACCTGCCACCCACGCCCTCCTTGATTCCGAAAGTGACAAAACCCTCCCTTTGAGCGATATTGTACAACGTGCCCTTTCCTATCGTGGTTACGGCGACGATATGCTCCTTTGACGAGTCACCCAACCTCCTTTTGAGCAAGTCGTAAATGTACAAAAATTGGCTGAGCGTTTCGCTCGTTTCGCCGCTCTTGGTGACGACGATAAACGTCGAATTGTCCACATCGATAACATCTAAAAGAGCGCTCATGCGGTCGGGGTCGACGTTGTCCTCGACGTAAAGCTTGGGAGCGTTGCGTTTTGCCCTACTCAATTCGTTGTGGTGCAGGTGCAAGAGCGCGTTTGCCACCGCCTCTACTCCGAGAGCCGAGCCGCCTATCCCGAACACCACCACGCTGTCGCTTTTTGCGCATATGGGCGCGGAAAACTCCGCAATTTTTTCTATTTCTTCGTCCGAGGCAAGGTCGCACCACTGCTGCCAACCCTTGCCCATTCCGCCTATTACCGAGTCAAAGGCGGCGGAGGGACAAGCCAACTCGCCTATTCCGCCCTCCACCGCCTCTTCGGTCATGAAAGTGTAATCCAGCTTCACTAAACCACCGCCTGAATAAGACCGTAGTCGCCGTCGTTACGTTTGTACAAAACGTTAACTCCACCCGTTTCCTTGTTGAGGAACACGAAGAAGCTGTGCTCCACGAGTTCGAGTTCTTCGATGGCGTCGTCCACCGTCATGGGCGAAAGTTCGTATGTCTTGGTCTTTACGACAGTCCTTGCCTTTTCGGCGGGCGTTTCGTCGTCGAAAGCCTCTCTTACTTTCTTGGAGCGCGAGTACAGTTTTTTGTGATGCTTTATTATTTGCTTTTCGAGTTTGGGAAGCGCCAAATCTATGTTGTTGTACATATTGTCGCTTGTCACCTCGGCACGGAGCACGTTGCTGTCGAGCACGATGGTAAGTTCGAGTGTGTACATATTCTCTTTGACTTGCTTTAAGCACACTTTAACTTTTGTGTCGTCGCCGACGAAAAACTTATCCAAGCGTTGGATCTTTTTGTCGATAAGATCTTTGAGTTTGTCGGTGGGAGTGTAATTCTTGCCTAAAAATTCTATAATCATATACCTACCTCCATTATAGGTAAAATTTTCCATAACCATTATACCATGATTTCGGCGCTTTGTAAATACGTTTTTTGTTTTTTCTTTAAGATTTATATACGTCCGATCGACACTCTGCCGTCCTTAAAGTCGGCGGATACGGTGTCCCCGTCCTTTATCGAGCCACCCAAGATCTCCTCGGCGATGACGTCCTCGATGTTTTGCTCGATCACACGGCGCAACGGTCTTGCTCCGTACTCGACGTCGTAGCCCGTCGTTATGATGTAGTCCATCATGGCGGGAGTTACGTCGAGTTTGATCTTGCGCTCGTCGAGTTTGCGCTGAACTTTTTTAAGTTCGAGTTCGGCAATTTTGCCTATATCTTCCTTGCTGAGGTGCTTGAAGGTGCAGATAACGTCGATCCTGTTGAGAAATTCGGGCTTGAAGTGCTTTTTGAGCGCGTCCTCGAGAATTTCCTCGGTGTTGCGTTCGGTGTCGACCGAGCCGAAGCCGAGAGTTCGAGCCGATTTCAATTCCGCCACGCCCACGTTGGACGTCATTATGATTATCGTGTTCTTAAAGCTTACAAGTCTGCCTTGCGAATCGGTCAGTCTGCCGTCATCCATAAGTTGCAGCAAGATATTGTATACGTCGGGATGAGCCTTTTCGATCTCGTCGAAGAGCACCACGCTGTACGGCTTGCGACGTACTTGCTCGGTAAGCTGTCCGCCCTCGTCGAAGCCGACATAACCCGGAGGCGAGCCGATAAGCTTGGACACGCTGTGCGCCTCCATATACTCGGACATATCGAGCCTTATCACCGCATTCTCGTCGTCGAACATCGCCTCGCTGAGCGCCTTGGTAAGTTCCGTCTTGCCCACGCCCGTCGGTCCCAAAAACAGGAAGGTGCCTATGGGACGCGAGGGGTCTTTAAGCCCGGCCCTTGCACGCCTTATCGCCTTGGCGACGCTCGATACCGCCTTGTCCTGACCTATCACCCTGCCGTGCAAGATCTCTTCGAGGTGCATGAGCCTTTGCGTTTCGGTTTCGCTCAGCCTGCTTACGGGGATCTTGGTCCACTTGGCGACTATCTCGGCGATGTCATCGGCGGTTATCGTGTAACCGGAGCGATCGCTCTTTTTGCTCCAATCGAGTTTTGCCTGCTCGATCTCCTTGGCAAGGGCGTCACGCTCGCCGCGCAGCTTCATCGCCTTGTTGTAGTCCTCGCTTCGAGCCGCCTCGTCCTTTTGCCTGTTGAGCTCGTCAAGCTTTTCCTCCATTTCCTTGACGTTATTCGGGACGGTATTGCCGTTGACCTTGGCTTTGCTCATTGCCTCGTCGATAAGGTCGATCGCCTTGTCGGGCAAGAACCTGTCCATGATGTACCTGTCGGACAGCTTTGCCGCCGCCTCGATTGCCTCGTCGGAAAGCGACACCTTGTGGAACGCCTCGTAGTTTTCCCTAAGTCCTTTTAGGATCTCGATCGTGTCCTCGACCGAGGGGGGAGCGACGATTATGGGCTGAAATCTCCTTTCGAGCGCCTTGTCGGTTTCGATGTACTTGCGATACTCGTCGGTCGTCGTCGCGCCTATCGTTTGGAGTTCGCCTCGCGCAAGATACGGTTTGAGTATATCGGCGGGCGAAACTTCGCCCTCCTTGCCGCCGGCTTGGGCGAGGGTGTGCAACTCGTCGATAAAGACTATTATGTTGTTGTTTTCCTTTATCGTATTGATGGCGTCTTTGAGTTTTTCTTCCATTGCGCCACGATACTTTGTGCCGGCAATTATACTACCTATGTCGAGGCTGAATATTATCTTGTCTTTAAGGTGTTCGGGAACGTTGCCATCCACGATCTCCTTGGCAAGTCCCTCGACCACGGCGCTCTTGCCGACACCCGGCTCGCCGATGAGTACGGGGTTGTTTTTGGTCTTGCGGCAAAGGATCTGGATTATTCGCTCTATCTCCTCTTTTCGACCTATGACCGGGTCGATCTTATGCATACGCGCCTTTTGCGTAATGTCGATGCCGAGGTCTTTGAGCGAATCGGGCAGAGCGTTGTTCTCGCTCTCGTTTTCGAAGCCAATGCCCTTATTGAGCACCTTGGCTAAGGCGTTGATGTCGACGCCGAAATCGTCATGGAGCACCCTATAACCATAGCCGACCGGATCCGAAAGTATGCACGAAAGCATGATCTCCGAATTGGCGCACGGCAAGCCCATTGCGATACTTAGGTTGTACGCCTCACTCAGCGTTATGTTCATTCGGTCGGACAAAACGGGTTCGCCGAACAATACGCTTTCCGTTTCTTTTTGAAAAATGCGTCCAAAGGGTTCCGCCGTCACTCCGAACTCTTTAAGAAGGGCGCTGACTTTGCTCTGCTCGTTTTTTACGAAGCCGTACAAAATGTGCTCGGTGCCGACGACCGAATTGTTGTATTTTATCGCTGCGGTCTTTGCGATCTTTATCGCTCTGTTTAGGTTTTGCGAAACACTTACCTTCATATTTGTTACCCTCCTATTGACGATATCATTTCTTTTAGTTTAAGACATTTTTTTGCTCTCACCACGTCCCTTTCGGTTCCGTCGAGCCGCCTGCCCGTTTCGAGGCAGAGCGAGGCGGGCTGAATATCGGTGATGAACTTTTCGAGTTCGTCGGGCGAGGTGCACTCGAACATCTTATAGTATATGCCAAGCTTGACAAAAGCAATCAACTCCATAAATTCGCTCTTGCTCATCCGATAGCACGAGGTGAGCGTCCCGTACGAGCGCAAGATCCTGTCCTTTAACCCGTCGGGGTCGGACTGCATGAGCGCTTCACGCGCTTTGAGTTCGGAGTCCACCAAGTGGGTCGCCACGTTCTCGACCGACGAAACGATCTCCCTTTCGGATACGCCGAGCGTCCTTTGGTTGGAGATTTGATACACATAGCCCTCCGCTTGACTGCCCTCGCCGTAAACGCCGCGTACCGCCATATTGAGCCTCGACACGTTGTTTATGCAGCGGCTCAGCGAGCCCGTAAGCGTAAGAGCGGGCAAGAACATCATCACCGACGCCCTCATGCCCGTACCGACGTTGGTAAGGCACGCCGTCAAGTAGCCGAAAGTGGGACTGTATGCGAAGTTCATGGCTTTGTTGAGCGTCGCTTCGACGGGCAGAAGTTCCTCGTACGCCTCACTTAGGCTGAGCCCTTTCATTATACATTGCGCCCGTACGTGGTCCTCCTCGCCGATCATGACGCTTATCTTGTTGTCCTCCCTTATTATCGCCGAACCGCCGTACGAGATGAGTTCCTTGCTGATAAGGTGACGCTCGACGAACCTCGTCTGTTCGAGCGGGCTAAGCGCGGTCATGGGATACAGCGTGTACATAGCCGTCTTGCGCAACGCTTCCATGGCTTTACCGTGTAGTGACGCGGGATTTACCCCCCTAAACGGCATTCCGTCCACGTTGCGGGCAAGGCGGATCCTCGACGAAAGAATTATGTCCTCGTTCATTGCTGCCCCTCCTTAAGCTTTTTTATCTTCTCTTGCAACTTTATCGCTTCCTCGTATTTTTCTTCTTTTACGACTTCGCGCAGCAGCGCTTCGAGCCGAGCGATTTCGTTTTCGGGCGTCGGCTTTACGCTTTCGTCCGCCTTGTTCGGACTTGCCCCTATGTGCGAAGTTGCGTACTGGATGTTGCTTAGCATCGGCTTGATGTAGCCCTCGAGTTCCACATAGCAGTTGGGACAGCCCACAAAGCAGTTGTCCGCGATCTGTTTGAGCGTGGTGCCGCACTTAGAGCACCTTACGTGCTGACCCGACATTCCCGACAGACCCGAAAACAGACCCATGTCGCCGAGCGTAGAGAACATTTCGAGTTGCGCCTGCTTAAAGCACTCGGGACAAAGATATATCCTCGTCTTTACACCGTCGACGGTCTTTTCCATGTAGCCCGTCGCCTCTCTTATTCTGCACCTGTTACAAATCATTTTCGTCCTCCTTTTTTCCTTAAATACAAAGCCAAACTCTTGATGAGCGACGCCCTCAGCGCGTCCTTGTTTACCCCCGGGGCGACAAGCGCCTTGTCGGTGAGCAGCTGCCTTATCAGCTCGCCCTCGGATCCGCTGAGATACCCCTCGCTTACAAACCTGTCCACAAGTTGCGTCGCCCTCGTAAAGCTTAGCCCGTCGCTGATATTGAGCATCGAAAGTTCGTTTAATATATCGCTCTCGTCCCCCACTCTCAGCACGGTAACGTACCCGCCGCCGCCCCGCCTCGACTCTATGATAAAGCCCCTGTCGAGCGTAAATCGCGTGGCAAGCACGTAATTTATCTGGCTCGGCGCGCAGGCGAAATAGTCGGCAAGTTCGTTGCGACTGATACTGATCTTGTCGCTTTCGGACAGCGACGAGAGCAAGAACTGTTCGATTATATCGCTTATATTTGCCATGTCTACCTCGCTTTACGGTCCCGAAGCGAACTTTCGCCTCTAAGGAAAGTCGCCCCTAAGGAAAGTTTGACTTTCTTTGACCTTTGATTTTATTATACACCATAATTTTGAATTGTCAAGTGTTTTTGCCAAAATTTTCCGAAAAATTTTTTCGGGCTTTATTTCGCCTTTATTATATCCCTATTACACCGATATAAAAAAAGTCCCCTTATACAAAGGGAACTTTACATAGAGAAACTATAAAAGGAAAATGCTTATTTTCGTACTTTGCATGGGCTATTTGATTGCTTCCGCGTTCTTTCGTACTTTTGCTTAAAGTTTTACGGCGGTTCCGTTGGCGGCGGTTTTTTACTCCGCGAGGAGCAATCCGCACCAGAAGCACCTGTCGCCCGCAAAGCTATGTGGGCTAAATGAAAGACCGCCCTCGTGCCAACGAAACTCCTCATCGGGTTTTTTCGACCGTTCGTGCCGCGAATACAACGCAAAGCATAGGGCTATGACAGCCGCTATCACCAGGACAATAATTTGCGTTCTTCTTTTCATTGCGTTCTCCCGACAAAAAAATTCATTTTCCACCGTAAATCTCGGATTATTTTGTTTACATAAATTATATGCTAACTAACAGTTAGTTGTCAAGCAAAAACTAACCGACGGTTATAAAATTTTTCAAAGGAGAAGCTATGGATACGATCAAACAAAGGCTGAGTCAAGAATTAAAGTTATGCAATCTGACGACGATCGAGATCGCAAAAAGGGTCGGCATTTCGCCCGAGATGGTAACGCAGTATTCCACCACGAAAAAGCTGCCGAGGCTCGATACATTTGCCAAGCTGTGCAAGGAATTGGATCTGTCGGCAAATTATATTTTGGGGCTGGAAGATTAAAAAAAATACGGCGGAAAACCCTACCGTATTTTACTTTTATCTATTCGCTGTTTATTTGCCTAATCGCTGAACAAAGTCATAAGTTCGGAAATGCCGGTGACGCCGCCGAGCACCAACTCTTTACAAGCGTCCCAAAGGGGCACCATACCGTTTTTGATCGTGATCTGTTGAAGATTTTCGATGTACGACTTGTCGTTTATGGAGTTGCGGATCTCGTCGTTCATGTACATTATCTCGTGGACGGCGGTCCTGCCCCTATACCCCGTATGGTTGCAAAACGGGCAGCCCTTGGGATGATAAATCTCGGTCGGGTGGTCGATTTTAAGCAGAGCCATTTCGGTAGGAGAAGTCGTCGCCTTGACCTTACACCTGTCGCACAGCTTTTTTACAAGACGCTGAGCGATGACGCCCACGACGGCGTCGGCGACAAGGTACGGTGCGACGCCCATATCGATAAGGCGGTTGATAGAGCCCGGCGCATCGTTGGTGTGCAGTGTGGAGAATACCAAGTGTCCCGTAATGGCGGCACGAATTGCGATTTGAGCCGTTTCCTCGTCACGGATCTCGCCTATCATTATGATGTTGGGGTCCTGACGCAAAATGCTCCTCAGCGCATTGGCGAAAGTCATATTCGCCTTGGTGTTGACCTGCGCTTGATTGATCCCGTGCAAGGTGTACTCCACGGGGTCCTCGACGGTGACTATGTTGACATCGTCCTTATTGAGCTCTTTAAGCAGTGCGTAAAGCGTTGTGGACTTTCCGCAGCCCGTGGGTCCCGTAAGCAACACTATGCCGTAAGGATGAGCCAAGATCTTGTCGACGACGGCGTTTTCGCTGTCGGTAAAGCCGAGTTCGGGTCGTGTGAAGCTGAACGCTCCCTTGTCGAGAATACGAATAACGAACTTCTCGCCGTAAACGGTGGGGAACGTGGACACACGGAAGTCGTACTCGGTATCCTGTATTTTCATATTGATACGACCGTCTTGCGGAACGCGCCTTTCGGCGATGTTGATGCCCGACAAAATCTTGATACGGGCGCAAATCGACGGGTAAGAGTCTATCGAGAAATTCGCCCTGTCTTGAAGCGAGCCGTCGACACGATATCGCACTCTGACGCTCTTTTCGAAAGGCTCGATGTGAATGTCGCTCGCACGAAAGGCGATCGCCTCGTTAAGCAGCGAATCGACGAGCTTTACGGCGGGTGCGTTTTGAATCTCGTCGGGCGCAGTCGCGCTCTCCCCCGCGCCGGCGGAAGCCGTGGCGTTTATGTCCTGCAAAACGCTCGAAGCGGACTTGGTGGCAGCAAGCGATTGGATCTTACTTACAAGCTGTTCCTCGTCGACGAGAATGTATTTTATCTCGCCGTCGTGGATCGCCCTTATCGCCCCCAAGGTGATAAAGTCCAATGGGTCGCTTATGGCTACCGACAAAACGCCGTCGCTTATCGAAAGCGGCAAAAACCTGTTTTGCAACATCGCGGCTCTCGACACCTTGTCGAGCACGTCGCCCTTTATTTCCAAGGCTTCCACGTGACTTACGGGCAAGCCGTAATATGCACCCATCACGGCGAGCGCGTCGTGAGCCGAGCAATGCTGAGAGCGCACCATCATTTGGGCGGGCTTATAGGCTTGCGCGTAAGCCTTATTGAGCTTGTCGCAAAGCTCCTTGTTTATTACTCCTTGAACGAAAAACTCGTTGATTATTTCGCTTTGATACATATATTTATACTCCGAATGTACGTATTACGGACGCCGCTTCGATTATCGGCAGTTCGTTAGACGTATCGCCGAGCGTCGTTATGATGTTGAGCATTGGCATGAACACCGAAAGAATGATAAGCGCGACGACCACGCCCATGAAAACTATCATTATCGGCTCGAGCAATGCCGTCATGCGGGCAAGCGCGTTTTCCACCTTGTCGTCGAAATAGTTCATGGTGCGTCGAATGACCGTGTCGAGCGAGCCCGTCTTTTCACCGACCGCCACCATCTGAATAAGGATCTTGGGAAACACCTCGTGCGTACTGAGCGCCGCAGAAATGTTTTTGCCCTCTCTTACGTCGACATACGCTTTTAGGAACTTCTTTTGATAGTACCTGTTGCCGAGGATCCCGCTCATTATTTCGAGCGACTTTATTACATCCACGCCGCTGCCGACGAGCGTTCCGAAACCTCGGGCGAACCTCGAAGCCACGAGGCTCTCGGTCACCCTGTTGAAGATGGGCAGCTTCGCTTTGAGCATGTCCCAAAAGTACTTTACCGGCTCGAAGTACGACGCCACCGCCAGTGCGCCCACTATGCCGGCTAAGACGAGGACTATCACCATCCAATTCGCCCGCACAAAGTCGCTTATCGCCAAGATAGCCAAGGTCAGCCCGGGCATGGGTACGTCGAACTGTTCGAGCGTTTCTTTGAACGTTGGGATTATCACCACCACCAAAAGTATCAACACGCCCAAGGTTATAACCGCCAAAATGGTGGGATAGATCATCGCGCTCTTTGCCTTGCGCTTGATTTTGTCATCTCGCTCGTAGTAGTCGGCAAGGTCGATAAGTATGGACGCAAGCGAGCCGCTGATCTCGCCCACATACGTCATGCTGATAAACAGCTCGGGGAAAACTTTCTTATGCTTGGCAAACGCCTCGCTGAGCAACAATCCCGACCTCACGTCGTCGTGCACCATGTTTAACACACGCTTAAACAAGCCCGAATAAGCCTGCTCCCTAAGCGTATCGAGCGCGTCGACGATCGATATTCCCGCCGAAATCATTACGGAAAACTCGTTGGCAAAGGTGGTTATCTCCCTCATCTTGACCTTTCCCGTAAGCGAGAAGAACGACGAAACCTTGGTGGTCATGACCTTGCACGACACCAAGTAGAGGTTCATCTCCACGAGCATCTTTGTCAACTCTTCCTCGGACGACGCAAGCATAACCCCCGTTGCCTTTTTGTTGTTTATGTCTATCGCCGTGTACTTGTATTTTTTCAGTTTCCTATCCGCCACAATAACAATACAGCCCTATTCGGCTTCCTCCGTTTTATCATTTTTATTTTTATCCCCCGCCCATTGAATAAGTTTTCCGTCACCGGATATGCCTACAAACAGATATATCATATTTTCCGATTTACTCTTTATCGTAAGCCTCTTTGCACCATTCTCTTCAAGCGAAAATTCAAGCACAAAGGAATGATCCTCGCTCTCGATCAGCCACTTTATAGGAGCCGTAGCGTCACTTAATTGCGTTACCGCGTACCCCTCCTCCTTTGCGATCCGCTCCATAAACGACTGCACCTCGCCCTCGAAAGAATCAGAATGGTCGCTTGCCTCAAACTCAAAGTAGAGTTCGCCTATACGCGTATAAGCGTCCTCGAGCTCGTTGGTTTTGGCGTACGTATTGGACGAGGTGACCTGCGAAAGAGCCAACGTAAGCACCATGGCACAGATCGAAAACACGACCATGGTCAGCATCAACGAATATGCAAGCGCAGCCCCCCTGTTGTTCTTTTTCATACCCATTACCTCAAAACATAGCCCTCTGACGAGCTTATTACCGAATTGTTCTTGATTTTAATTACCTGCACTATGAAATTCACCTTGTTCGACTCGTCCGCATCGAAAGCGAGCTTGAATACGCAACGATATTTCGACTGCGCTTTGTCTGCATTTTCCCAATCGTAACTCAAAAACGCTTCCGCCGTGATTTCGAACGCCGTTTCCCCCTCGCTCGGCTCGATTTCGCTCGACTCGATTTTGATTGGCTCTATATCGAGCATTCCTTTCATTTTGTCCGCGAAGTCATCGTAAATGGAGCCAAGTGAATCGCTCGCTGCTTCTTTGCTCGCCGCAGACCTGAATACCGTTAGGGAATTGCGGCAAATGTTCTCGGCAAAGAAGTCGTTTCGATACGAGTTTTGGACATTAAGGCTCGACAAAATAATCGAGGTGGCGGCAACCGACATAACGGCAAGAACCGCCAAGGCGATCACGACCTCGACAATGGTAAAACCTTTCTTTCTCGCTCTCATCAAAACAGCAGATCCTTATTGTTCGAAACGAAAAATTCGGGTCTGCTATGCATCTTTACCCATTCCGCGTCGTATTCTTTGAGGAACTCGGAGTACTTGCTGTTTATGCTGTACTTTAAGGCTATGTCCTGCAACCTGTATTTTTCGCTTAATATGGTGCGCATCTCCATAAGAGTGCGCATCAAATACTTGCCGTTGTCTTTTACCTGACCGCCCTTTTTGCCGCCCTTAGCTTCGAGTTCCGTGCGGTTGAGCACCGACGGAGCGGATTTAAGCTCGGACCCCACTTCGAATATGTTGGATCCGTACGGAATTGAGGTAAAAAAGAGCAAGCTGCGGTCCTTGATGACCAGCACCTTGGTGTAATTTTCCCTGATCACGGCAAGCAACGCGGTTCCTCGCTTTTTCGTATCGACGTTGAGATACGCCTCGGCAAGCGCGGCAGCCTCAAACGTTACGCCTTTAAGCGAGAGCCTGCCCGCCTTAAACGCGTTCTTTATGCTCTCCACCCTGTCGCCGAGCGTCATAAACACCACGGTCGACATCTGTCCGTTCGTCTTTGCCATGGGCACATAGATCTTTTTGTACTCCTCGTGCTGAGGATATCTTGCGGACAGCTCGAATTTCAGCATATCCCTTTGGTTCTTGCCGAAGAATACGGGCGTCTTTATAAGATCGTACAACACGAACTCGTCGGGCAAAATACAGGTCGCACTGTCAATGCGCCCATCAATGGTTTCGCCGAACGCGGCGCCGATTATATCCTTGTAGTCGAAAGTCGAGGGGGTAAAATCTACCTCCTTATACTCCTCGGCATCCCTAAGATATGTTTTCAGCTTTGAGTTTTTCTCATCAATAAATAAAGCAACGTTTCCCATTCATTTCCCCCAATCTGTTTTCCCCTTATCTTGTATTCTTTCTTATGCAGGCTCCGCTTGGGCGGGCGCCACTGTCGCTACCCGCATATTATACGTGATTTTATAGACGTAATCCGTTTCTTTCAGCTGTACCGAGCACAAAATCAGCTTGTCCCGACAGTCAAAGCTTATTCTTTTTACCGTTTCGAACTCATTGCTCAGCTCCCCGTAATAAAAAACTCCGTCTGCAAAGTACATCTTCTCGGTATCGGATGTCGGCTCGCTCCCATTTTTTGTAAAAGAAACGGAATTTTCGGCTACGGTAAGCGAATATTCGTCACTGTCGCACTGCATAATTTGGGTTTTGAATATGCTGCTTAAATACACCATGTCCGCCTCGCTCTTTGCATCCAGATTGAAATTCCTTTGGGCACGCGTCACTATCAGTGTCACCGACACGCCAAATACGGCAACAAGGCTCATAAGCGCCATGGCAACAACAAGTTCCACAAGCGTAAATCCGTTACGATTAAGTTTGCCTTTCACCATAATACAAGCCCCTTTTTAATATGCAGCCTACTTATATCAATTATGCTAACATAAATTGCCTTATAAGTCAAGTGAAAAATTATACATATTTGATTGACTTCGTAAAAAAAGCACATAATAATCAAGTAGGTGCGTTCCACTTTTTGAAAAAAGTGGAGCAAAAACTTTTATGGGCGAATTGTGTGTGACGTTTCTCCCCTACCCCGCTTCGCTTGGGGGGGGGTGTAAGAAATGGTATTATGACATTCTATTGAAATCCTGCGAAGCAGCCTACTAAAAAAGGCGCCCTTTGGCTTTCGTCGCCATAACAATTACTCGCTTGCGATACTTGTACGCAAGCGAAGAGGAGCAGGCA
>CANRNV010000042.1 GCA_947632125.1 uncultured Clostridia bacterium | reverse complement strand
AAGCAAGAATGGCGCTTTCGGCGTCGGAGGTGCTCACCATCATCTTGCAAAGGTTGCTTTCGATCGAGGTGACGCTTTCGCTGAGGTCGTAAAAGCTGTTTTGATAGCCCGTTTCAAGCTTCATTAGGTTCTCTTTGCGGTCGTTATCGATATAAAACAAGCCGTACAACAGGCACCCGAGGAGGGTCATCAGCCCGAAAGCTATGCTTAGCGACGCCGCCCAAATTCCGATTTTTCTGTTTGTCATACTCTCCCCCCCCTATTGTCCGAGCGCAAAGTTGTGACGCCCCACTTTGAGCGTGACTTTAAGCGACCAGATCCACTTGCTCGTAGCCGTAGCGGGATTGTAATAGTACAAACACCCGCCGGTCGGATCGTAGCCGTTGAGCGCGTCCCTTGCCGCATTGTACGCCGTTTGGTTGGGCGTAAGGTTGATTTGCCCGTCGTTTACGCACGTAAATGCGCCCGGTTGATATATGACGCCCGAAACGGTGTTGGGAAAGGACGACGACTTGACCCTGTTAAGAACGACGGCGGCGACAGCCACCTGTCCGACATACGGCTCACCCCTCGCCTCGGCATACACGCACCGAGCGAGCAAATTGAGCGACGCCGAGTTGTTGCCGGATGAAGTGCTCTTGGACAAATTCAGTCCCATAGCCGCCTCGGTTGCGGGTCCTACGATCCCGTCTGCCACGAGCCCGTTGCGACGCTGAAAGTATTTTACCGCCGACAGCGTTTTGCTGCCCCAAATTCCGTCGACCTTGCCCGTATAGTATCCCCAATTAAGCAGCCGCGTTTGAACCGCCTTGATGTTGGCGGTCGTGTCGCCCTTTACAATGTTTGCGGCGTACGTTTCCTTAGTGGACACGATAACAGCCGAACCAAGCAACATAATAAGGGCAAGGGCAAAATAAATTATTCTCTTTTTCAATGTAACACCCCTCTTTTTTTAAGGCGAAAGGTATCAACGAAAATATTTGTCGATGAGCTCCTTAAAAAAGGACCTGTACTCGAAGTCGTCGGTCGCGTCGAGATAACACAGCGGCGGATAGATCACGCACCACCAATTGTCCCCCTTTCCGCTTCCGAGTTCTATTATCAAGGCGTCGTACACGCCGCTTTCCACTATCGTCTTGCCGTACGCCCTCGTGGGGAAAAATTCCCGTTTGAGAGCGACCGAGGCGCAATACGGCGCACCCTCGATGCGCAGGCGATTGTCGGCAATGCGCTTTAAGTCGTCAAGTCGAGCCGAGATCGCCGCTTTTGCCTCGTCGAAAGTGGTCGCGTTGCCGCAAGTCGACGTAAGGTAGTCCACAATATCGTCCCTGACTTTAAGCTTGATGCTTTGAGCGAGTTCGGTATTGCTGTCCGCCCTGATGTGAAGCCTGAGTAGTTCCCTTTCGCTTATAGACTTATTATCTACGCAAGCAACGCAAATTATGCCGAAAATAATTGCAATTACTATGGATATGTATCCTATCGATTTGTTTTTCATATCGTTCCTCCGTAATCGATTATGGACACAAATCCGGCTTTTATACATTTGACGGTAACAAAAATGCCTAAGCCGCATATATATTTATACGAGGATAGGCTATGGGACAAAACGAAATATTCAAGCTGCTGCTTATAATTTTGCTGCTCATCAACAGCGACGGAGAATGTGACGGCAATCGCACCCTTACGGGCAATATCAATTCCATAATAATAATCATGCTTTTGCTCGGCTTCAATTGCCCCGACAATCCCAACAACACCACGACAACGACGACTTTTTAGCATTTCATAAAAGCCGAATTTGTTTTTGACATCGGCGGTTTTTGAGGCCGTAAATAACATTTGCCAAGCCGAGCACGGGCAAAAAACGGATATAAAAACGGCGCAAAAAGAAAAAGCGGGAACATTTCCGCTTTTGAAACCACAGCCGATTTTTCTTTTGTTTTTGCTTATATAAACAACGTCATGTACAGATCGATAATTTCCCGACCGAACATCAAGGTGACAAACGCGGCGAACGCGATCGACGGACCGAACGGGAACTCGCCCTTGCTTCGTCCGACAAAGGCGTAGATAAGTCCTATTATCGAGGACAAGATTATCATCAGCAGCCCTTCGCCGAGCCCAGTAAACAAGCCGAGCATGGCAAGCAGTTTTACGTCACCCATACCGAGCGACTCTTTTTTGAGGAGCGCGTCCATGACAAGCGAAAGCACGAACATTCCGCCGCCCAAGCACGCCATTCCGAGCGCACCGTTTCTTACACGGGCGCCGAGGTCGGCGTCGAAGAGGCAAAACACCAAAAAAACCAACAGTCCCAGCAGTATCAGTCCGTCGGGAATCTCCATGGTGTCGAAGTCTATCATAGTTACAGCCATAAGTATCGCAGCCAGCAGGCACACTTCGAGCGTTTTAAGGCTAAATCCGAATTTGAGGGCTACCGTAAGGAAGATCACTCCCCCGACAAGTTCGCTGATAAGGCACCTAAGCGGGATCTTCGACCCGCAATAGCGGCACTTTCCGCGCAAGAACAAGTAACTGAAAATCGGGAATAAGTCCATTATCCCCAACTTGTGCTTGCAATTGGGGCACTCCGAGCGACCCTCGAAAACGGTTTGTTCGTTGCTGTAACGGTCGGCGGCGCAGCAAATGAAGCTTCCCAAGCACGAACCGACGATAAATGCAAGAACAAGTAGATAGATTGTCGCAAATGTTTGCACTTATTTTGCTCCTAAGACTTCTTTCGGCATATATAGCCGTAATTCATCCGATGAATAAGCCGCCGCAATACGATCGCCTCGCGGAACCCAACTCATCGACCTATATTCTTTTTTATGTATTCGATGTCGCGAGCCGCAGCTTTTGCCGTTTCCAACGAAATGACATTTTGCTTGTACAAGCCTATGAGCCAATTGTCCATAGTGACCGATCCCTCGGCTCCGTAGGTGGAAAGTCCGCCCTGAATTTGCGGCGTTCTGCCCTCTCTTATGAGGTTGCGGATAGCGGGCGTGACCATCATAAGTTCGCACGCAGCCACTCTGCCGCCCGTCGTGCGCTTGACGAGCCGTTGCGAAAGCACAGCCATAAGCGTCGTGGACAGTTGGAGCCTGATTTGCTTTTGCTTACCCTCGGGGAACACGTCGACTATGCGGTCTATGGAGTCCACCGCCGAGCCGGTATGCAAGGTAGTAAACACGAGGTGACCCGTTTCGGCTGCCGTAAGCGCCGTTTCGATGGTGTCGAGGTCGCGCATCTCGCCTATGAGAATGACGTTGGGATCCTCGCGAAGGCTCGACCTAAGCCCCGTGGAATAGCTCTTTGTGTCGATGCCGATCTCCCTTTGGTTGATGATGCAGCGATCGGGCGTGTAAACGTACTCTATCGGGTCCTCGAGAGTGATGATGTGACCGTCGTAGTTGTGATTTATCCGCTCCAAAATTGCCGCCAAGGTGGTGGATTTGCCCGAGCCCGCCTCGCCCGTTACGAGGACTATGCCTCGGTTGAGTTGAGGCAGCGACTTCACCATCGGCGGAAGTCCGAGGTCCTCGAGGTCGGGGATCTTATCGGCGAGCAATCTTATCGCCGTGGACACAAAGCCCTGTTGACGGAAAATATTGACGCGGCAACGGATCTCGGAAAAAGTCGCAGCCAAGTCCAATTCGCCCGTCTTTGCGAATTTTTCGTACTTGTCGCCGGCTATCGTTCTTGCGTAATTTTCGCAAGCCTCGGCGGAGAGCGGCTCGCCGAAGTTTTTAAGATCGCCGTCTATGCGGTATCGGGGCGGCAAGCCTTTTACAAGGTGGACGTCCGAAGCATTATTTTGCCTTGCGGACCTTATTATCTCATCTATTCCTACTATCATATATGTATAATAACATTATTTTTGTGTCAATGTCAAACGGTTAAACGTCATATCGGGGTTTTTTATGCATCCGCCGCTTTCGACCATCGAATTTTGATTTTTTTTGCACCCGAATTTTTGTCACCGAACGGTGATTTTAGGCGGGGATATATGTAAAAAGCGGCTTATCCCTCGGAATAAAGCCACCCTGTTTACTTAAAGGACGGTATCGTCGAAATAATCGTCGAAATCGTCGTCCTCGCCGCTCTCGGTGTTAAGAGCCGAGGACGCAACGCGCTTGCTGCTCGACGCTCTTTTTGCCGCCACGACCGCTTCGAGGAGCAACGCTCCGAATACGCAGCCGATGATTATCGAATCGAACACTCCGCGCGTGCCCAGCGAAAAGACGTAGCCCCCTATTCCGTAAACGTAAATAAGGTTTACGATAATGTCGCCGAGCACAACTCCGCCCATGACCGAGGCAAGGGTCGCCACTCTCGAACGGGCGATGAGGAATGCCACCGCGCCGCCCACAAAGCCGACGATGAGGGTGGCAGCCAAAATGTTGCCCGAAGTGTTGGGCAAAATGAGCGCTCTTGTCGCAACCGCAACGGCAGCCACGCTCAATTCGGCGAAGAACAGCCTCAACAGGTCACGATTGGCGCCCACGAAGAATGCGAGCACGATCATGCCGATAACGGGGATAATAAAGCCGCCGATGTTCATTACAAAGCCGTCGCCTATCGAGATGTTGGGGATAACGGCGCCTATGATGAGCGCGAGCGCGATCACAAACCCCAGCCATTCGGGAACTCCCATGTTTTTGAAAAACCTCTCGGACAGCCCGAAAAAGATCAAGATGGCTACTACGGCGAGCAGCACAAGTCCTATAGTCATAAAAAAATTACCTCCTAAAAGTCATATAGACTTAATAGTTGGTAATTATTTAAGCTTTTATACTCGTTTAACCGATTTTTAACGAAAAATGTTCTTTATCCCGTTCGCTTATTCGGCTTTAAGACCTCGTAAAGCTGTAAAAAACATCGTTGTAAGCGTACTTTTGCCAAGTCGAACTGATCCCGCCGCTTATTATGCTTTCGAAATTCTTCAACAAATACTTCTTCTTTGCCGAGGACAGATCGGACCTAACCGACTTAATCTTGATGTTAAATTGGGGTACACGGAACTTACCCTTTAAGGTAGTGGGAACTTCGTTGAGTTTTTTAAGCAACTCGCTCTGTCCCTCTTCGCCCGTCAGCTTGCCTACCCAAGACATATAGGTGCTCGGATCGCTCATAAGGTCGTTGAATTGGGGGCTGTTGTCCCTTGTGACCATGACAAACGCCGTGGAACTGCATCCGCTCGACGAGGACGAACTCGTGCCCGCCAGCATGGTGAGGTAGCCGAACGAATCGTCTACCTGTCGCTTGTATTCGGCTACGAGCCTGTATCCGAGTTTGAAATCGGCTAAGCCGCTGCTCGATGTCCTTTTGGGGTCGAAGCCCGTAAGCTTTTCCATAAAGCTTATGTCCTTGGACTTGTTGACGAAATCGTCGGCGGCGGTAAAGCCGTTGATCATGGCGTGACCGTTTTTAACGTCGTTGATTATCGTTCCGTCGTAAAAACCGCTTTCGGCGAGAAAGAGCATATTCGTGCTTGCATACGGCGCGTCGTCCATAAACAGCTCGAAGTCGAGCCGTATCTCGCTCGAACCGAAGTGCGCGGCAAACGCAGCCTCGTCGTCACTGTACAACGTAAACGTGACTATCGGGTTTGCGGGCGGGTTGGGATTGGGATTTTCGTTGTCGTACGGGTGCTCGGGATCCTTGGGGTTAAATGTTTTCCACTTCAAAAACGTATCGTTTGTGACCGTTTCTTTGGACATCATTACCGGAATACAGATCGCTGCCACGATAAGCGCGACGGCAAGAATACCCGCCGCCAACGAAACGAAAAGACCCGTCTTACGGGACTTGGGCACAACGACCTCGCTTTCCTCCGCATTTTCATTGTTTTGCTTGCCGTCCTCCTGTTGCTTTTTGAGCTCCTTTTTTTGACGGGCGGTCATGGAATAGGTAATTTTTCTTTTTTTCATAGTGCCTCGTAAAAAATGTACGTGATCTAAGGCGCAGACAATGCACCTATATATAAGTATAACTTAAATATTTTTATCAGTCAACAATTTTTTGCTCGATGTAAAGACTTTTTCGTTCAAATAGTTCATTTTTCCGCTCAGTCCCGAAAAAGAAAGTTCGTAAGCGCACAGCTTTTGGCGCGAGCCGTACTTTCGATTGCCCTCGCCGTACTTGCCGTCCCCCGCTATGGGAAAGCCCAAAAAGGCAAGATGCGCCCTTATTTGATGCGTTCTGCCCGTTACGAGCCTTATTGTAACAAGAGAAAGTTCTCCTCGGCGCTCGACCTTTTCGATGACTGTGACGATTTTTTTGTAATCTTTGCGTGGTGTCGCCGAAATATGACAGACATAATCAGCGGAATTTTTGTGCAAATAGGCAATGTACTCCCCCACTTTGGGCGTTCCTATCGTAAGAGCGAGATAACGCTTTGTCACTCGGCGCTCCTTTATCGCAAGCGTCAATTCGTTATATGCCTGCTCGTTTTTGGCAAAGGCGACAAGCCCGACCGTGTTGCGATCGATGCGATGGACGGGCTCCAAAAAGTCGTTCTCGCCTTTGAGCATATCCCGTAGCATGGGTACGACTTCGACAAGCGCGGGCTTGTCCGCTATAAGCACGTTCTCGTCCTCGTAGACCACCTCGGGCGGCTCACCCAAAAATGCTTCGGGAACAAAGCATTCCATCTCGTCACCGACACAAAGGTCGAAGTTATTCCCCACTCGCTCGCCGTTGACCTTGGCTTCTCGGTTTTTGATGAGCCGTTTGGCGCACGATGCGCTTATCGGCGCCGCCCGGGAAATCGCCTCGAACAGACTGCACGGCTCTGTGATTTTTACCTTGATCTTCATACGCACCCGCCGCACTTAATGCAGCCTTTGCACCTCCGTCCCGTAAATGATCTTATCGTCCATACGCTCAAAAAGAGTATGACGACAAACGCAAGCATAACGATTCCGTTCAGCGGTCCCTCGATAAAGGCGAGCCCGACCATTCGCACGCTCAGCGCCGCTATGTACGCCACCGTAAGCTGCATAATAAGTCCGAACAGCATCCACTTTGTCCCCGCCTCCTTTTTGACCGCGCCGAGAGTGGCTACGCATGGAACGTACAATAAAGTATACACCGAAAAACAAATTGCCGCAAGAGAATTCCCCGGCACTTCGCCCGCTCCGCCCAAACTCGTCAGCGTGGATATCACCACTTCCTTTGCCATCAGCCCGCTTATAAGGGCGGTTACCGCCTTCCAATTGCCGAAGCCGAGCGGGGCAAAGAGCGGAGCAAGTACGGCTCCGAGTTTCTCCATGATGCTCTCGCCGCTCCCCATGCCTATGTAGCCGTAGCGTAAAGAGAAGTTTGACAAAACCCAGACTATTATGCTCAGCGAAAAGACGATCGTTCCCACCTTGACCAAAAAGGCTTTGATGTTGTGCAGGATGATCTGCATTACCCGCGCAAAAGTGGGGATGCGGTACGGCGGCATCTCCATAATAAAGGACGCTTCGCCGCTTTTCAGCCTCTTCGTCCCATTCATTATGGCGGCGCAGGCGATGACGACGACGCAACCGAGCAAATACAGCCCTATTATTATGGGCACGCTTCCATGGGCAAAGAACGAGCCGAGCACGGCTGTGTACACGGGCAACCTTGCGCTGCACGAAATAAACGGAGTAAGTACGGCGGTCTTTTTGCGCATCGTATCGTCCTCGAGCCCCCTCGAAGTGAGCACCGCCGTCGCCGAACAGCCGAAACCCATTATCATGGTAAAGACCGCTCTGCCGCTGAGCCCGATCTTGCCGAAAAAGCCGTCGGTCATAAATGCCACCCTCGAAATATAGCCGCTGTCCTCGAGCAGAGCCAAAAAGAAAAACAGGATGACTATCTGCGGCAAAAAGACGAGCACGCCGCCAACGCCGTCGATAATTCCCTCGCAAACGAGCCCAATCATCCACTTGGGAAGTCCGACTTTAAGCATAGCTTGCCCCGAAGCGTGCATAAGCAGATCCTTACCGCTTTCGAGCAAATCGGTCAAAAATTTACCTATAAATCCGAACGTCACCCAGAATATGCCTGACATAATCAGGACAAACACGGGCAAAGCCAAAAATTTATTGAGCGCAATGACGTCGAATTTCCCCGCGACCCGCCTTGCCTTGCTCTCCTTTTCCCTTTCGACAACGACGCCGTCAAGCGCCTTATCGATGTACTCGTATCTCACCTTTGCGACGAGGGCGTTGTCGCCGAACTTTTTAAGTTTACGGCTTTCGACGCCGAGTTTACCGAGCACGTACTCGTCGCCCTCGAGCGCTTTTATCTGCATATAGACGCTGTCGCTGCCTATTATGTCGCCGACCTGCCTTAACGGCAACTTGTTAAGGTACGGAAGCGCCCTTTTTTGTTCGGAAGCCGACGCGGCGATCGAAAGAAACCGTTCGCAGTCGAAGCCCTTATTGGCGCTGAGAGCGATAACGGGCACGCCCAACCTGTCGCTCAAAAGCTTTTCGTCAAGACTTTTGCCCGACTTTTGCAGTTCGTCGAGCATATTCACCACTATCATGACGGGAACTTTGAGTTCGCACAATTGAAGAAAAAGGTAAAGACAGCGGTGAAGATTTGCCGCATCGCACACATAAATAAAGAGGTCATAATTGCCGTTAATGACCTCATCTCTCGTGATTTCCTCTTCTTTGCTGTAAACGGTCAAGCTGTACAAACCGGGAAGGTCGCACAACTCGATGTCCTTATCCGCCTTTATCTTGCTGCCGACCTTGTCGACGGTAACTCCGTGCCAATTGCCGACGTGCTCAAACGAGTGTGTCAAGCGGTTATAAAGGCTTGTTTTCCCCACGTTCGGATTGCCTATAAGCGCATACTTTGCCATTTAATTCCTCTACCGATATAAAATCCGTCGCATTTTTGCGGAGCGCGACCTCTCCTCCTCGCAATTTGACGAGCATGGCTTTTTTTAACGGGTCGACGGCAAGCACTCTTATTTTGCTTCCGCTCGTAAAGCCCATATCGAGCAGCCGTCTTTTGACGGGACTTGCCTTGATTTCGGTTATACAGTACTCCGCGCTTACACGTGCAAAAGATAAGGTCATTACTTTTCCTTTATCATCTTTTCAAACTCATTGATAAATTGAGTAAAGGTGGTAAGATCCCCGAACTGCCTGTATACGGACGCGAACCTTATGTATGCCACCTCGTCGAGCTCTTTGAGTTTTGCCATAACCAATTCGCCTATCTTAGACGACTCGACCTCTTGCTCCATCATATTTACGACCTGCTTTTCGACCGAGGAAACAAGATTTTCGATGTCGCTTGCCGAAACGGGTCGCTTTTCGCACGCCTTGATCACCCCCGCCTCGATCTTGGATCGGTCGAACTGCTGCCTCGTCCCGTCGTTTTTTACGACGAGTATGGGCGTCATTTCCACAACCTCGTAGGTGGTAAAACGTCGTCCGCAACCGAGGCACTCGCGTCTACGGCGAATTTTGGTATAGTCATCGGTCGCACGGCTGTCGATAACCTTGCTTTCGGTATAACCGCAATAAATGCACTTCATGTGTATCTCCTTATTTATATATGATACACCAAAACGCCCGTTTTGTCAATCAGTTATACGGCTCGCTGTCCAAATAAACGTTATTTCTCTTTCGCCACCTGTCCTCACAGTCGAACAGCATACACTTATCGCACCTGCCGTCGCAATTTTGCTTGTTTTCCTTTTCGGGTGGAGGCGGCGGAGGTGGAGGCATGGGTCTGCCGCCGGGTGAATGGTGACCTTGATTTAATCCCGACGAGATGTCCACCAAAATGATATCCTCGCCTATCGTCTTTATGCTCGAATACGGAATGTACACCTCCTGCGAACGAAAGAAAAGGAACTTCTTGCCGTACGGAGCCACGATCCCCTGCACTCTTCCGTCCGAACAAAATACAAGATCCACAATGCGACCGAGTTTTCTTCCGTCGCTTATGCTCACTATGTCCTTTTGTTTGAGTTCACAAAACGAAAGCTCGTTTACACTCGACATGAAAACACCTCACACAAAAATATATATGCCGACATTCGACAAATATTTCGCATTTTTGCCGAATAAAAGGATATTTTGTTTTGCCGATGTCAAAAATAAGGCTATGGAGGCTATATGAACAGCAGAGTTGTAATTTGCGGAATAGACACGTCTACCCTGCCCAAGCTATCGCACGCCGAGGGCATGGAGTTACTCAAAAAGGCTCATAACGGCGACGAAAAGGCTCGCGAGGAGTTTTTGACCGCCAATCTCAGGCTGGTACTGAGCATTGTGCAAAGGTTCTCGGGCAAAAAGGAATGTGCCGATGACATCTTTCAGGTGGGTTGCATCGGACTTATCAAGGCGACCGAAAACTTCGACACCTCGATAGGACTGAGGTTTTCCACCTACGCCGTCCCCATGATCATCGGAGAAATTCGCCGCTTCTTGCGCGACAGTTCGCACCTCAGGATAAGCCGCTCCATTCGGGACACGGCGTACAAGGCGCTTCAAGCAAGGCAGGAGATCGAGAGCACGCAAAACTGCGAAGCGAGCATGGAGCAGGTGGCGGCGGCGCTCGACATCCCATATAAGAGCGTGGTCTACGCCATGGACGCCATCAGCGACCCCGTTTCGCTTTTCGACCCCATCTATCACGACGGCGGCGAAACGGTGATGATAATGGACCAGATTTCGGACATGAAGAACACCGACGAAAATTGGCTCACCTCGGTTTCCATCGAGGAAGCCATAGGTAGGCTCAACGAGCGGGAAAGACAGATCCTCAATCTCCGCTTTTTCGAGGGCAAAACGCAGGTGGAAGTTTCGGAAGAGGTCGGGATCTCGCAGGCGCAAGTCAGCCGCCTCGAAAAAGCCGCCCTGTCCTCATTGAAAAAATATATTTCCTAAGTCAAGTAAAGCCGAGTTCACTCTCGGCTTGTACATACGGCGGTTCCCCTTTTTGGGCTATTACGAACAAATTCGACACTATTTGTCGGAATAATTGTTGAAAATTAAGTGTTGAAAAATTCAGCCTATGTTTATTTTCAATTGAGGACAAAATCGAGCATTATATACTATACTTATTATAATTATTAATGTATAATAGAGTAAAAAGGAGTCTTATATGCTTGAATTAAAAAATATTCACAAAGAATATTCGAGCGGCGACAATGCCGTTCGGGCTTTGAAAGGCATAAATCTCGAATTTCGCAAAAACGAATTTGTTTCCATACTCGGTCCGTCGGGATGCGGAAAGACCACCATGCTCAACATCATAGGCGGATTGGATCATTACTCGGACGGCGACCTTGTCATAAACGGCAAGTCCACCAAGGATTTCAGCGAGCGAGATTGGGACACCTATCGCAACTACTCCATTGGCTTTGTATTCCAAAGTTACAACCTCATCCCCCACCAAAGCGTTTTGCAAAACGTGGAACTCTCGCTTGCTCTGTCGGGCATTTCCAAGGCGGAAAGGCGTAAACGCTCCGTAGAAGCGTTGGAAAAGGTGGGATTAAGCAATCAGTTGCATAAAAAACCCGGCGAGATGTCCGGCGGACAAATGCAGCGCGTGGCGATCGCCCGTGCGCTTGTCAACAATCCCGACATCATCCTTGCCGACGAGCCGACGGGCGCTCTCGACAGCGAAACGAGTATTCAGGTAATGAATATCCTCAAAGAAGTGGCTTCCGACAGGCTCGTCATCATGGTAACTCACAATCCCGACCTCGCCGAAAAGTACTCCACGCGAATAGTGCATATGCTCGACGGAATGATCTACGAGGACTCCAACCCGCTCTCGGACGCCGAACGGAACGCCGAAAGAGAAGCTTCGGCGTCAATATCATCATCTGTATCATCATCCACATCGTCCGCTTCGGAAGCTCCCAAATCCAAGGGCAAGAAGAAGCCGTCCATGTCCATATGGACGTCCTTTGCCCTTTCGCTTAAAAACCTGTTCACCAAAAAGGGACGAACCATACTCACCGCATTCGCGGGCAGCATCGGCATAATAGGCATTGCGCTCATCTTCGCGGTTTCGCACGGCATGACCAACTACATCGACAGCGTGCAAGAGGATACTCTGTCCTCCTACCCGCTTACCATCTACGCCGAGCACACCGACACAAGCTCGATGCTGCGAGCGTTCATGGAAGCCGCCGTCAGTACGAGCGAGCACGAAAACGACGCCGTATACGAAAAAAACGCTCTATATAACCTCGTAAAAGCCATTAACACAAGAGAAACCAAGCAAAACGACCTAAAAACGTTTAGGAACTTTATCGAGAACCAACTCGAACAGGAAGATTCCGAACTCAAAAGGATCCTCGCGGGCAGACAATACTCGTACGACTATCAGTTGCTCGTTTACACCAAAAACGTGGACGGAAAGATAATTCAGTCGGACACGCAAGCCCTTGCCATGCAAATGATGTCGAGGTGGCTGGGCTCGGCTACCATTGCCGACGCGTTCTCCTCCATGCAAAGCAGCTTCGGCGGCAGTATGCCCATGAGCCAATTTATTATGGGCTCGGGGCTGTGGCAGGAACTTTTGCCGGGCGACAACGGAAGCATTATCAACGACTATATACTAAATCAGTACGAATTGGTCTACGGCGACTATCCCAACGATGCAAACGAAATCGTGATCGTAGTCGACGAAAATAACGAGATAGACGACATGACCATGTACGCCTTGGGACTCAAATCGGAAGAAGAGATCTACAAAATCGTCGACGCCGCCACGGGCAAAACCGAACTTCCCCCTAAGTCCGAGCCGACAAAAATCTCCTACGAGGATATTTGTTCAAGAGATTACAGGGTCATCCTAAACGGCAGTTGCTATATGAAAGGTTCGGACGGCAATTTGACCGATATGCGAACTTTCGATCAAGGACTAAACTATCTTTACGGCAACGCCATAAAGCTGAAAGTTACGGGCATTATAAGACCCAAAAAGGATATTCTCGCCCCCATGCTCACAGGCACGATCTGCTATACCTACAAGCTGACCGAAAAAATCATACAAGAAAATCAGGACAACGAAGCCATCAAGGCTCAGCAAAACTCACCCAATATCGACGTCTTTACCGGTCTGCCCTTCGAAGAGGGCGGCACCAATATGACCGCAGAAGAAAAAGCCGAGGATTTCAGAAAGTACATCGATACTCTCGGCGAAAGCGGCAAAGCGGACGCTTACGTAAAGGTCAAAGCCATTATGCCGAGCGATGCTCTCGATAAAGCCGTTAACGACACGATAGGCAAAATGACCCTCGACGAAATGATCGACACCATGGCAAAGACAATGTCGGCTCAGATGGGAATGAATGAGGCTTTGATAAAAATGTATCTCAAACGTATGAGCGAAGAGGAGATCCGACAACTGTTTACTCAAGCCGCCGTCGAGCAAATCAAAGCCGAATACGCCGCTCAAATCGAGGCTCAACTCAGCGGTATGACCACCGAGCAAAAGGCGGAGGCGTTCGATGCGGAATACAAAAACTACACCGTAGAAGAGTGCGCACAATATTACGACGAGGTGCTCACGTTCTCCGACTCCACCTACGACAGCAATATGCAAAAGCTTGGGTTCGTGGACGTAAATTCGCCATCGGCTATCAGCCTCTACTCCTCCTCGTTCGAAAGCAAAGACGCCTTGGAGCAGTTGATTGTCGATTACAACAACGCGCATGATGAGGAATACGCCATCACCTACACCGACTACGTCGGGCTCATTATGTCCTCGATAACGACCATTATCAACGCCATAACCTACGTGCTTATCGCCTTTGTCGCCGTTTCCTTGGTGGTTTCCTCGATCATGATAGGCGTAATTACCCTTATTTCCGTACAGGAGCGAACAAAGGAAATAGGCATCTTGCGTGCAATCGGCGCCTCGAAACGCAACGTTTCGAGCTTGTTCAATGCCGAAACCATCATAATCGGCTTCGCTTCGGGTCTGCTCGGCGTCTTGCTCACCTACATTCTGTGCCTACCCATCAACGCCATATTGCGAGCCTTGACGGGCATCGCCAACCTAAGGGCGTTGCTTCCCCCGTCGGTCGCGCTCATCTTGATAGCAATAAGCGTGATCTTAACGCTCATTGCGGGTATCATCCCCTCTCGCAGCGCCGCAAAGAAAGACCCCGTCGTCGCTCTCCGCTCCGAATAATCGAACTAAATTTCGATTTGTCCCGAAAGACTTAAATCGTCGCTTTTCGCTGCGGATATACAAATACCGATTTTATCAAATAAAAATATGCACCTCATTAAATGTCTGACTTTTGGGGTGCATATCACTTTTGGGGTGCACTTCACTTTCGAGGTGTATAAATACCCCCACAAAATTCCTCTGTCCTAAAAATTTCCCACTTAAAATTTCGTATTTGTATTGCAATTTGCAATACAAAGTGCTATACTAATGCGTGGAGGTAATACTATGGCAAATAAAAGCGCCAATGTGTCTGTAAGAGTTTCACCCGAAATCAAGCAACAGGCGGAAGCCGTTTTGGAAAAATTGGGTATTCCCGTATCGGTTTTGATCGATACGCTATACCGCCAAGTCATCTATACGGGCGGCATTCCGTATCCATTGACCATTCCGAAACTCCCTACCCTTGATACCATGAGTAAAGCCGACTTCGACACAATGATGGAAAAAGGCTACAATCAAGCCATAGCCGATGAGGGCGTGAAACTTGACGCAGCATTCGACGATTTGCGCAAGAAAAACGGAGTACAACGTTAAAATATCCCCCTTTTGCCCTATCGCAACTTTCCGAAACTGTTCAGTACATTTCGGACGTTTTGCTCATACCGGAAACCGCATTGCAATGGCTTGACGTTTTGCAACGAGAAGCCGTTTTTAAGTCGATAAAGCCGCTGTTATTCGCCCCCTCTCCCTTCCGCGTCCCCAAAGAAATTTTGAAAAACCTCGTGTCCATGGGATTGTCTTTGATTTCTTTTAAGTCGATTATGGCATCGACCTTTTCTTTTGCATTTGTTGACTTTTTAGTGTATTTCTT
>CANRNV010000041.1 GCA_947632125.1 uncultured Clostridia bacterium | reverse complement strand
CGCTGACCCCCTGCTTGCAGGGCAGGTGCTCTACCAGCTGAGCTATACCCCCACGAGGACCGGACAGCTTATATATAATAACAAATACTCAGCGGAATGTCAAACGAATTCAGCCGTTTTTCGAAAAAAATTTTTTGAAGTAAAATAAATTTGCAAAATGTTCCGAAAACGGGCGTAAAAACGCAGATTTATTGGACGAAAAGAGAAATTTAATTGACACACCGAAAAAATATATGCTATAATTAATATCCTATAAGGTAATTCTTATCGGAGAGGAGTACATAATGTTCAAAGATGTTTCGGAAGTTTTGACCTTTTGCGAGGAGAAAGGTATCAAGATGATCGATTTCAAGATGATGGATATCGACGGAAGATGGCATCACCTTTCTATCCCGCTTTCGAGGCTCAACGAAGACAAGATGAAATACGGAATCGGCTTTGACGGTTCGAACTACGGCTTTGCCACTGTGGAGAAGAGCGACATGGTATTTGTTCCCATTCTCAAATCCGCGGCGATAGATCCGTTTGCCGAGGTTCCCACGCTTTCGATGATAGGCGATGTAAGAGTTATTGACGCCGACAATTCGAGATTCGATCAATATCCCCGCAACGTTGCTCTTGCGGCAATAGATTATATGCGTACCGTAGGCGTTGCCGACAGGATGATAATAGGTCCCGAGTTCGAGTTTTATCTTTTCGACCATGCGGCGTTTGAATGCACGCCCAACAAATCGATGTTCCATGTGGACGCTTTCGAGGCGGAGTGGAACAGCGGTGTCGACGACGGGGCGAACACGGGCTATCACATTGCTTATAAGGGCGGCTATCACGCTTGCAAGCCGCAAGACGTCACCTACGACTTGCGCAGTCGCATATGCATGATGCTCGAAGATTGGGGCGTAAAGGTCAAGTACCAGCACCACGAAGTGGGCGGTCCCGGACAGGTCGAGATAGAGGTCGAACTTGACGATATGGTCAAGATGGCGGACAACACGATGGTCGCCAAGTATATCATAAAAAATCAGGCGCTTGCCGAGGGCATGACGGCTACGTTTATGCCCAAGCCGATCTACGGCGAGGCGGGTAGCGGTATGCACGTGCATATGCTTCTGCTTAAAGACGGCAAGCCCATTTTCTACGACGAGAACGGATATTCGCAACTCAGCGAAACGGCTCACTACTTTATGGGCGGAATTTTGAAGCACGCGGCTTCGCTTTGCGCCTTTACCAATCCGTCCACCAACTCGTACAAGAGGTTGGTGCCCGGCTTCGAGGCGCCCGCAACGATAGGTTACGCTACGGCAAACCGCTCGTCGGTCATTCGTATCCCCGCATACGCTAAGTCGCCCATGGATAAGCGGTTCGAACTGCGCAATCCCGACGCGACCTGCAATCCGTACTACGCCTATGCCGCGATCTTGATGGCGGGACTTGACGGAGTGCTCAACAAGATCGATCCGAGGCGAAACGGCTGGGGACCATTTGACTACAACCTGTTCGAACTCAGCGACAAGGACAAGAAGAAGATTCAGCATTTGCCCACGTCGCTCGGCGAGGCGCTCAATGCGCTCGAAAAGGACCACGACTACCTTACCAAGGACGGAGTTTTCCCCGCAAGGCTTATAAAGAAGTGGATCGATAAAAAGCGCGAGGAACTCGAAGCGATCGATAAGATACCCACTCCCGTCGAATTTAAGCTTTATTACGACCTATAATGAGAAAGGTATGTAGCTTGATATTGATTTTTGCGGCTGCGTTTGTGCTCACGATGAGCGCAGGCGCAGTTTATGCAATGAGTTTCGGTTATCCCGCTTGGAAAACATGCTATGCCGCATACTTTTGCGAGGGGGCGGAAACGCTTAAAGACTGCGAGCTTCTTTTGGATATAGGCTCACCCGAAAACGCCCGTTACGGCGTTCGCTATTACCTAAGCAACGATTCGGGCAAGCCGACGGTCGTAAAGGTAATGCAACCCGTTCGTTACGATGGGAGTGGCTCGGTGACAGTCGGCTGCAAGGGTGTTGTTCCCTATGTAAGGCACAGCTACATCGATTCGTCCTATGACATCGAGCAGAGCGCGACATCGATAAGCGACGAGTTTATAAAGACCGATTACGACCGCTTCACACCCGACAAGGCGGTGTATAAAAGCGTCTACAAGATAACCGAACTCGGCGCGCCAAGGGCGGCGGCTTGCTTTACTTACAGGAACTTCGGGGCAGCCGATCTCGTCTTTTGCGACGCTTATACTCACGAGGAAACGCAAGACGAATTAAAGGGCTATGTGTCGATTTATCCCAATGCGGAAGTCGTCGTGTATCAAATAGGGCAAAAAGTTCTGCCCGATATAACCTTTTACCGAAATACGTGGGACAGGGAGCCTGTTTTCGGCAAGGCGGAACTTATCGGGGAAGAAGAACTCACTTTCGGCAAGCTTGTCGATATCTTCAACGACGGCACGGCAAGCGAAGCGGACTACTACAACGCGGTGGTAAGAAGCTTTTACTTAACGGATAAATTTCACGGCGATTACGATTTGGACCTATACAGCCAAGGTCACTTGATGGAATGGCGGTGCTTGGATATTCCGCTTGAAGCGGGCGAGCAAGCCGTGATAGAGGTGGAGGGTGTCTTTCCGCCCGTCGATGATGGGGCAGACGGATGCTCTTACGAGTTTATACTGCACCGATCTTTTCCCGCTTCGGTCAACGTGAAGATCGACTCTCCGTCCGAGGTCAACTCCGCTTACGACTTACAACAAATCGGCGACGGGCAGTATGCTTTTACAGTCGACGACGCGGATGATGGAATAGATGTCTATGTCGACTACGGCGAAAACGAGATTCCCGCCGAGTTCGTCAAATTCCTCGTCGAATTTTTCGGGCGCATCGTTGCGCTTCCCGTTGCGATAGTCGGTGCGCTGCTTATAACAAGAGGGCGGCGCCGAAAATCGTCAAATAACGGCGTAAATACGGACTGCGGATAAAATAATATGCAAAAGGACGGATCAAACCGCCCTTTTTTTATAAAGTTTGACTGATAAAGTTATCGATTTAGCCCGCTTATTTTCTCAAATCGCAGTTTGACAGGGCAAAACCCACGCTTGCACGCTTGTCGAACAGGCGGGAATATGTCCTTTCGCCGTAGCGGAGCCTGAGCTTTTCATCGTCGAGGTTGGTGGTAAAGACGGTGTGTTTTTTGTCCGTCATGCGCTCGTTTATGACGTGGAACAGGTACTCGACCGTCACGTTCTTCATCATCGTTTCGGTGCCGAGGTCGTCGATGACGAGCAGATCGCAGTCGAGGAGGGGCTCCAAGTAGCCGAGTTTGCTCTCGTCGAAAGTGGTGTGATACTTGTGCAGGCGATTGATGAGCGCAAAAGCCGACATCATAAGCACGCTGTATCCCTTTTGAGCGATCTTGTTGGCTATGCACGAGGCGATGAACGTCTTGCCCGAGCCGCACTTGCCCATAAACAGCAGGTTGAGTTTGTTGGTGAACGGGAACTTTTCGCAGAACGACGCACAGGTTTGATAGACCTTATTTATTCTTTCCCGTTCCTCGGTAGGAAAGACGGACAGATCCGACTGTTCAAAGGAGAACTCGCCGAGCATGGCGTCGCCCGCACACATTTTTATTATGCACGAGCACGGTTTGCCGTCCGCAAGTCCCGTATCGTGGCACTTGGAACACTTGTACGGCGGGTCGAGATCCTCGTCCTTTACGCCGAGCGAGGCGAGAATGTCCTTTTTTTTCCTTTCGAGCTCAGCCATCTGTGCGTCGACCTCTTTGCCGTTTGCCTTGTCGATGATGAGGGCACGAATTGCTTTTTCGGTTTCGTAAAGCTCGCTCGATCGGCGCAAGAGGTCGAGATAGAGTATGCGGGCGTTTTCCACCCGAGCCCGACGCTCGTTTACCGTCTGTAAAATAGCTTTTTTGTAGTCCATACTAAATTTCCTCGGGGTCTATGTGCGCAAACAGAGCGTTGAGTTCCTCCGCGCTCTTGCTTGTGACCGTCGCCGCCGTTTCGTTATCGGCGGTATATGCACACTTTTTGGCTTGTTCAAGTGACGAGATCTTCTTCTCCCGCCAAGAGGCGAGCACCGAGTTGATATATGCGCATACATTGCCCTTGCCCACGGCGAGCGAGGCGGCGTATTCTATCATGTCGAGCGGCATGCCCCAGGTGTACGTCCAGGTCCTGTAATAATCCCTGTCCCAGGAGTTGACATTGCGATTAAGCCCGGCGATCGACAGAATGCGCGAGATGTCCTCGTTTATCGAGGCGGCTTCGCTTATGAGCGAGTTGATCGCCGACTCGGTGAGCAGTCCTTGACGATAGAACTTTTTTACCGTTTCGTCCATCGCGCTCAAAGTACGCATATCCCGCGCGTAGCAATACTTGGCGATCATCACAAGCGCCGAGTCCGAAAAGCCGAACGAGCACCATTTGCTTATGTACGTTTCGATCGTGTAGTCGAGTTGCTCGATGTATATGCCGAGTATTCGGTTGATCTCCTTCGTGAGGGCAAACAGCTTGTCTCTGTTGGCGTTGTACGCCTGTATTTCTTCAAGCGAGTAGACGTGATTTTCGTAATATTTGGTGAGCCGAGCGTCCAATCGCTCCATGCCGCCCTTTTTGAGGTCTTTCGCCACGGCGATGATCACTTCGCTCGTAAAGCCGAGCGACTTGGTCCACTTGACGTAAAGCTGACTGTCGTTGTGGTCGGGCGTTTTTTTGGAGCCGAGCGCTTTGAGTATGGCGTAAAGCTCGTCTTGATACAGCGAAAGTTCGTTGAGTTTTTCGCTCACCCGTTCGAAGTTCGTTGCGCCTTGATGGGCGAGGTTCCTTGCCACGGCGAGAATGTACGCATAGCCGATGTCCTCGCCTTTGAGCCTTACGCAGTAGGCGATTATGGCGAGCATGGCGTCGACGTCGATATGCAGCGACTCCATTATGCTGTAATATTCGTTGTATTCGCTCGGCAAAATGCTGCGATGGGGCAGCATTGCGTGCAGTTGATTGTTGAAGTTTTCGTACTTGGCTTTGCTGAACTTCTTGATTTGCGCGCTCAGCGGCTTGACGGCGAGATATTCGATCTCGGGCGGGTCGGTAGAGAGAATGTTGACAATTCCCTGTGCTTGCCAATACGAAAACGCGTCCAAAACGATGGACTTGTCAAGCCCGAGGAGCGTCGACAGCTTATCGAGCTCGTTTTCGGACGAATACGCCATGCTCAGCCCCGCTATATATACCTTTACGAAGTTTTCGGGTGCAAAGGGCATATATTCGGTGACAAACAAATTGTCGAGTTGGACGGAACGAAGCTTGTCCTTTTCCCTTGATAATTTAACAAACATTTCGACCTCCCCGAAAAAATTACTTGCCTAATTTTGCCCGTTATTATATAATTGAATATATAACAAGCGAACGACTTGCCTTATATTATATCATCTTCGTATAAAAATTTCAAGCAAATAGATAAGCCAAAATTCGCTTACAATATCTTGTACCACACAGCCTGACAAGGTACAAAAGGAGCAAAGATGAAAATTGTACATACCGCAGATTGGCACCTCGGAAAGCGACTTGAAAACAAGCCGAGGCTTAGCGAGCAGTTCCGCGCTCTCGAAGAACTCAACGAACTGTGCGAAAGGGAGAAAGCGGACATCGTCGTCGTTGCGGGCGACGTGTACGACTCGGCGATCCCGTCGGCGGAAGCCGAGGAATTGTTCTATAAAGCCGCCGTCATGCTAAGCAAAAATCGTCCGCTCGTCGTAATTGCGGGCAATCACGACGACGCCGAAAGGTTAAAGGCGCCCTTTGCCGTGGCTAAGTCGCACGGGATATATCTCGTGGGCGATATGGACAACTCTCGCCTCACAAGCGACGGGGTGATGGGCGGCGAGGGCTTTTTGCGGTTCAACCTCGGCGGCGAAATTCTCAATCTCGCCACGCTTCCCTTTCCTTCCCGAAGCAGGTTGGGCGGCAAGGGCGGCGACAGCTATGCCGACTTCGTGCTCGGCTATGTCAACAAGTGCGTTTCGTGCTTTGATAAGGGGGTAAACGTCTTTGCCTCGCACCTTTATATGGACGACTGCCTGCTTAGCGATGAGCGTCCCGCAAGTTCGGTTTTGCTCACCAAGGAGGTGCTGCCCGTCTGTGACTATTGTGCTCTCGGGCATATCCACAAGCCGCAATGCATATCCAAAAGCAAAAACGCCTATTATAGCGGCAGCCTACTTAAATATCATTTCGACGAGGGCGACCAAAAGGAGTTTGTCATATACAATTCCTCGGATAGGTCGGTGACGCACTATCCCATAACGAGCGGCGAAAAGCTGTATAGGGTTGGCGCCGCATCCTTTGCCGAGGCTATGAGCGAGGTGAGCAAGCTGAGCGGCTATGTCGAACTCGTCTACGAAAGCGCGACGCCGCTGAAACCGTCCGAGGCGGAACAGCTTCGTTCGCTTACTCAACTTGCCAAACTCACCGTTGTCAATAAGAGCCTCAAACGCGAGGTCTTGCGCCGACGGGAACTCACCGACGCGCAAATTTTCGACACGTATTATCGTGCGGTGCGGGGCGAGGCTCCGAGCGAGGAAACGGTCAAGGCATTTTTGGAGGTGCTCGAACAATGAAGCCGATCAAACTTACGATAGAGGGAATAAACAGCTTTTTCGACAGACAGGTCATCGATTTGCGCTTTGACGGATTGTTTTGCATTTGCGGCGACACGGGCAGCGGCAAAACCACCATACTCGACAGCATAATAATCGCCCTTTACGGCAGCACCAAGCGCACGCAGAGCATTACGGAATATATCAATCTTCGCAGCGACAAAGCCGAGATAAGGCTCGAATTCGAAGCCGAGGTCGACGGTCGGCGTATGCAGTTCGAAGTCGTGCGGCTGATCGGCAAGACGGCTAACAAGGCGAGGCTTATTTGCCTTACCACGGGCGTGACGCTCGCCGAGCAGACCGAAAAGGTCAACGCCGCCATTATGGAAATGATAGGGCTGTCGCGCGACGACTTTACGCAGGTCGTCATTTTGGAGCAGGGCAAGTTCGGCAGGTTTCTTTCGGCAAGCAAAAAAGAGCGCAACAACACGGTGGGCAACTTGTTCAAGTTCAACAAGTACCGCGACCTCGGCAAAAAGGCGACGGCATTACTCAGCCGCTCCAAGGAAAAACTCGACGAACTGTCCGATAGGCTCGTTCATCTCGAAGCCGTCACACAGTCGGCTATATCGGACACGGAAAAACGCATTACAGGTGCAAAAAAACGCATCACGGAGCTCAAAACAAGCGAGGATAAACTCGCCGAAAAAATCTCGGTTTTGGAGCAAGTCGGCAAGAAGTTTATCGACAGCGTCAACGCCGAAAAGGAGTTTGCGACAAAAAAGGTCGAACTTGACGAAACCGCAAAACAACTTGCCGAGGCGACGGACATGTGCAAGCGGCTGAGCGACGAGCTCGAAGTAAAGCGGGTTCAAAAGAACGAGGCGACGATAAAACTTGCGAAAATGGGCGAGTTCAAGCGTCTGCTCGGCGAGGTCAAAAAGAGGGAAGATGCGTTGACTTTGCTTAGGGACGAGTGGCAAAAAGCCGACCGTGAGGCTAAGGATATAAAGAGCGATTTGGATAACCGGCTTTTAAGCAAAGATAAGCTACTAACCGCATTGAGCGAGGGAAAAGAAGAACTCTTTTCCATAGCCGAGTTGGGCGACGCCGACGCCTCCGACCTCAGAGCCAAGGCGCTCGAACTCACCCTCGGCGTCAAATCGGCGAGGGACGAACTCGCCGCGCTCGTCAAAAAAGAGGGGACGTACATCGATAAAGTGAGGTCCGCCACCGAACGACAGTCCATCGCCATGCGGCATGAAGCCGACGCCGCAAAGAGGCGCAACGAGCTCAAAGCCGAGGTGGAGAGGCTGGAAGTCGAACTCGAAAACGAACGTCGCCTTAAAGCCGCCGATTACCTCAGGTCCGCCCTCAAAGAGGGGGATGTATGCCCGGTCTGCGGCGGAACGGTGGTGAGCAAAGCGGAATGTACGCATACTTTCGACGCGGAGCGCAAGCTGCTCCGGCGAAAGTCCGAACTCGAAAAAGCCGAGGAAGAGTACGTCAACGCAAAGAACAGCCTCTTTTCGTTCGGCACCGAACTTAACGAGAGCACAAAGGCTTTAACGGCGGTGCAAAACGAAAGAAAGGAGAGCGAACTCAGGCTTTCGGATGTGACAAAGGCGATAAAATTGCCCGACAAAACGGACTGTATCCTCGGGCTTGCGACGAATATATGCGTTCTCGGCGACAAACTGAAAACGTGCGAAAACGAAATAAGGTTGCTTTTTCACAATCACGCGAACGCGTCGAGCCGAGCCGACGAACTTTTGCGTAGGGGCGAAAACGAAAGAAAGGAGTGCGATGCCCTCAATGGCGAGATAGCAAAGTCGGGCATGAGCGAGGTCGAACTCGATGAAACGTCGAGGCTCGAAGAGCGGTTGTCGTCGGAGATCGCCGACATGGAAAAGAGCGTACGCGGGTGCGAAGAGCGCAAGACCGCACTGCTCGGACGCCTGTCCGCCCTCAAAGCGTCCATCGGGTTTATCGAGGAGCGGATATTGAGCAAGCCGGACTTTGACGAAAACGAGCTGATCGGGGCAAAAAAGGAGATCGAGGCTCAAAAGAGCGAACGCGAAAGCCTCATCGCCTCGACCGCGCGAGAGGAAAGGGAGCTCGAACTGCTTAAAGAGAACTACAAGGCAAAAAAGGAGATCGAGGCTCAAAAGAAAGAAGTCAAACGAAAGGTCGACACTTACAGCGACGTGCTTAAACTCGTCAAGGGCGACAAATTTATAGAGTACGTTGCCGAAGAATACATCTTGCAGTTCACCGACGCGGCTTCGGCGGTGCTCGGCGACATCACGAGCGGCAAATATTCGCTAAGCTACCACGACGGCGACTTTTACGTAAAGGACTTCCTCTTCGGCGGCTCGGAGCGCAAGGTGGGCACGCTTTCGGGCGGCGAAACTTTCCTCGCCTCGCTCTCGCTTGCAATAGCCATTTCGAGGGAGATCGCACATTACAAGACGTACGAATTTTTCTTTCTCGACGAGGGCTTCGGAACGCTCGACGAACGCTCGCTCGACACCGTTGCCGACGCGCTCGTTACGCTTTCGAGCGACACGCTGGTGGGAGTGGTGACGCACCGAACCGAACTTACCGACAGGATATTCGACAAACTCACCGTCGTTGCTCCCGCCGATGGGAGCGGCAGCGTGGTCATAAGGTCGTAATTGCCGATAAAACGCTTGCAAAAATCCGCGGAATATGCTAAAATTTATAGTAATTCACAAATAGGAGATTTATTATGAAAAGAAACGAAGTCTTAGACAAATACAAGTGGAAACTCGAAGATATGATTCCGTCCGACGAGGCTTGGGAAGAACTTTATAACGAGGTCGTAAACAGCATACCCAAACTGAAAAGTTTCGAGGGAAAATTGGGCGACAGAAGTGCGCTTTTGAGCTGCTTGAAGCTCAACGAGGAGATAAACATCAAGGCGGAAAGAGTGTTCTGCTATTCCCGTATGCGACGCGACCAAGACGGCAGCGTGCAAAAGTACATCGGGTTCAGCGACAGAGCTAACGGACTTGTATCCGAGCTCGGCACGGCGACTTCGTTTATGGAAAGCGAGATCTCGTCGCAAAAAGAGGACTACCTCGCTTCGGTGATCGCCGACAAGGACTTCGAGCCGTTCGACTTCATGCTTAAAGAGATCGTCCGCAACAAGAAATACATTCTCTCGGACAAGGAGGAAAGGCTTTTGTCCATGGCGACGAGGGCGACCGACAATTACGGCGAAGTTTTCAATACGATCAACAACGTCGAACTTAATATGCCCACCATCGAAACCGAGGACGGACCGGTAAAGCTTACTCACGGACTGTATGGCGTACTTATGTCGAGCAAGGACCGAGGACTTAGGGAGAGGACGTTCAAGGGGCTTTACGGGGCTTTCGAGGCGCTCATCAACACCATTTGCGCCACCTATGCGGGCAGCGTAAAGTCGGACAACTTCTACGCCAAGGCGAGGGGATACGAGGATTGCCTAAGCAGGTCGCTCTTTTCGGACAACGTGCCCAAAGCCGTCTACGACAAGCTGATAGATGCGGTCCACGGCAATATCAAGTATATGCATAAGTATATCGAACTTCGAAAGAAGGCTCTCGGACTTGAAGATATGCATATGTACGACATTTACGTGCCCATCGTCGAGGACGCCGAACTCAAACTCGAATACGAAAAGGCGTTCGATCTAGTCATCGAGGGGCTTCATCCGCTTGGCGAGGAGTATAAAAATTTACTCATCGAGGCGAGGGACAGCGGCTGGATCGACGTCATGGAAAACGAGGGCAAACGAAGCGGAGCTTACAGCTGGGGAAGCTACGGCGTCCATCCGTACGTGCTGCTCAACTATTCCAAGACCACGCACGACGTCTTTACCTTGGCGCACGAACTCGGGCACGCAATGCACAGTTACTATTCCGACCGCGCTCACGGCTACACCAAGGCGGGCTATCAGATCTTCGTTGCCGAAGTCGCATCGACCGTCAACGAAACCTTGCTGCTTAAACACCTCATCTCGACGGTCAAGGATCGCAACCTCAAAAAGTACCTGCTTTCGTACTATATCGATATGTTCCGTACGACGGTGTTCCGTCAGACGCAATTTGCCGAGTTCGAAAAGATCGCTCATGACATGGAACTAAGCGGCGAGCCGCTCACCGTAAATTCGCTAAGCGACAAGTACTACGAGCTCAACAAGATGTACTACGGCGACGCGGTGACACACGACAAGGAAATAAGCTACGAATGGGCGCGTATCCCGCACTTTTACACCTCGTTCTACGTATACAAGTACGCGACGGGGCTAATAAGCGCCGTCAACATCGTCAAGAACATCCTCGACGATCCCAAGTCGGTGGATAGGTACAAGGCGTTCCTTTCGGCAGGCGGAAGCGACAGCCCGTACAATATTTTGAAGAACGCGGGCGTCGACCTTGCTTCGGACCATCCCTACGAGGTGGCTATGAAAGAGTTCAACGACGCGCTCGAACAACTCAACAAGGAAATTCAATGAAGAAAGCGATCGTCCTATGCTTAATAACGGCTTTTTGCGTTTGTATGCTTGCGTCCTGTACGTTTGCCGGGAGCGAGCCTTTGCCCGTGCCCGAAACGAAAGACGAGGACGGCGTGTGGTATACTCCGCTCGATATCGACCTTATTTACGTCGGCGACGACGAGTACGAACTGCAAATAGGGCTTTATGCCGACAGCTTGATGGGAGCGTCGCAAAGGGACATTGTCGAACTCGGCGAAACGATAGGAAGAAAGGCCGGCAAGACACTGAGTTACATCGATTACAACAGCTATCCCGTCGAGGTCGTTTCGACGAGTGACGAGGGCACGAAGTTCGAAACAAAGGAGCTAAGATACTTCTCGTACGCTCTTAAAGGCAAGGTGAATTTCGAATTGACGGGTAGATACTTCGGCTTTTTCAACTATCACTACGACTATAAAATCGTCAGCGAGGATTTTATCGGCAAGCTCTTCGCCGCTGCGATAGCGAGCGTCAAAGAGGCTACGGGGAAGTTCGGCGGTTACACGGTGGACGACAAGGCGACTTACGCGTCGTACGACATATGTACCGGCACCGATTTAAGCGCGGAAAATGCGACATGGGTGCAAAAAAGCTTGGCGCTTGAAGATTACGCTTACGTCGATTGCCTCGTCTTTGCCGAGGGCGCGGACTTCGATTATTCGACGATAGACGCACAGTTAAAGGTAAACATGGCTTCGGGCTGGTTTATCGTCCCCATCATTTTGGGGGTCATTACGGTAGTTGTGCTTCTATTGATAAAGCCCAAAAAAGAGGAGCAAATTTTCAGAGTGGATACGGAGGACAGCGATGGCAAATAAAGAGCATCCCAACATAAAGGCTCGAATAATGCCGCAAAGCAACGAGGCGGAACAGTCGTTGCTCGGCTGCATACTCATCGACGACGAGGCGGCTAACGAAATTCTGTCCGCTTTAAGGTCGGAGGACTTTTACAGCAAGGCGCACCAAATGATCTTCGACGCCATGCGCAATATCTACGCGGGCAACAGACCCGTGGACTTTGTCACGCTCGTCCAAGAGCTCGAAAAAGAGGGGAGTATCGAGGTGGTGGGCGGCATAAGCTACATAAGTTCGCTCACCGACATTGTTCCGTCGGCAGCCAACTATCCGCATTACCTTGCCATCGTCAGGGAAACGAAAGTGCGTCGAAAGCTTATCGACTCCGCCAACAAGATAATGAACGCCGCCTACTCGGGCGAGGACGACTGCATGGCTTATGCCGAAAAGGAGATCTTTGCGCTCGGCGAGAGCAACTCCCGCTCGACGCTCAAACCCGTATCCGAGTACGTCGGCGAGGCGATAGGCAGAATGGAGCAGATAGAGCGCGACCCGCTGTTTTTCAAGGGTATCCCCAGCGGCTTCCGCAGGCTCGATAACCTACTCAACGGCTTTCAGGCGGGCGATTTGATAATTATCGCCGCACGCCCCGGTCAAGGAAAGACAAGTATCGGCATGAACTTTGTTCAAGCGGCGGCTTTCAGCGAACGCACCACCGATATGGGAGCAAAGACGCCCCTCAAAGCAGCCGTCTTTTCGCTCGAAATGCCGTCCATTCAGCTTGCACGCAGAATGTTGTGCTCGGTCGCCAAGGTGGATATGACCAAGGCAAATTCGGGCAGTCTTAACGACGCCGAGTGGAAACGCATTATGCTCGCCAAAAACAAGCTGGACAAGGCGGAGATCTATGTGGACGACACGTCCAACACCTCCCCGGGCGAGATCATAAGCAAGTGCCGCAAGCTTAAAAGAGAGAGGGGGCTCGACATCATCATGATCGACTATCTCCAACTTATGTCGTCCGGCAAGCGTGTGGAAAACCGCCAGCAGGAAATAAGCGAGATCACCCGTACCCTCAAAGTAGCGGCAAAGGAACTCAACGTGCCCATTCTCTTGCTCAGCCAGCTCTCCCGTAAGGTCGAGGACCGCAAGGATAAACGCCCCGAAATGAGCGACTTGCGTGAGTCGGGCGCGATCGAGCAGGACGCGGACATAATCATGTTTTTGTACAAGCAGTACTCCGACAACGACAAGAGCGTCGGCGACGAGGAACGTAACGCCGTCCAACTTATCGTAGCCAAGCACCGTAACGGTCAAACCGACACCATCGACCTCAAATGGCAAGGACAGTTCGTTTCGTTTGTCGAGGTTGACGCCGCCAAGGATGAAGCTGCGTCCTCTTCGGACAAGACCAAATCAACCGACAAGACGCCGCCACCGCCCGACGACAGCGACGAAAAAGTCAAGGTCAAAACGCCCGAAGAACTGCTTGAAGTGGACCCGATGTCTAACGGCGACGTCGTTATCTAAGCTTTCGACACATAAAATAATCTGCTTTTTACAGCAAAACAGCTACCTTTTCGGCAGCTGTTTTTTTTGTAAAAAGAAAAATGGTCGATTAAAAAATCCGCTCATTTTTTCAATATTAATTAAAAAAGTAAAATCGCCCGAAAATTGCCGATTTTGCCACTGAATAAGGATAAAATCGGGTCAAAAAAGAGCAAAATCACCGAATTTCAATGTAGCCGAAATGCATAAAAAAGTACATCAATTATTTATCAATGTCCAAAATGGAGTAAATATAGTTCCGAAATGAAAGATAGGTAGAATATCTAATCAAAAAATTTACTTTGCTCATAATTATTATGCTCTAACAAAATTATGCCTTATTTGTAAATTTGCATACAAGTGAGCAAGTTCTTTGAAAAAGAACATTTCGTAAATTTTAAACGTTGTGCAAATTGCTTCCGTCAAGGTAAAAAATAACAGATTATTTTGGATGGGATATAGAACTGTCATAAGCAATAGAAGAATTAATAAAAAGCCGAGGGAAGCTGTAAGGCTCTCGGCTTTGTCTTATATGGGCTGTCGATTTGTTTTTTTTGGTATAACGAATTAAGTTTGTTTCTTTTCGGTGCGCTATAAATATTTACGCATATCAAACTCTTGCCTGTCCATAAGGCGAATCAGCTTCTTTGTGATCTCTTTCGATCTGTTGTCCGCTTCCTTTGCGGAATTGAGATACTTGTTCAGCGACTTTATGCCCATGTGGCAGCCGTCGGTGAGCAAATCGGCTATCGTCGCATCCGTTTCGTTTAGGGTCAGCTTTACTTCGGTCTTGACTGTGGCGAAAATCTTTGCCGCTACGCCCGGATTGTTCGGCTCGCTTTTGGTGTCCCTAAGTGCCGCGTCCAACTCGTCTTGCAAGTAGTTGTAGTCGTCCTTGTACCCGACAAGCTTGCTCTTGAACTCGGCATTGTTTACTCGGCTCATTACGGCGTCTATGGCGTCGATGCCCATCTTGATTCCCGCGTTACATTCTTGCAATAATTGTATTGTGTCCATTCTTTTTACCTCATATCTAATTTGCTCATTTTAGACGTCTATTATCCTCGCCTGCCGCCTTTTTCTCTTCCACGTTGGGGTAGGTGATGCGTAATTCTTCGCTGTTTCCCATGTGTGGGGGATATGTGGTGTGCAATTTCTTTTTGGTTCCACTCGTTTTGATAGGTGATGTGCAAATTCTTCGCGTTTTCCGTAGCAAATGTCTGTCTGCTTTTTGAAAAAAGCATAGCAAAAACTTTTAAGGGCGAGCATTGCGTTGCGGCTTGTGGGTATTGAGGAAAGAGCAGGGCGAGAATTTTAATGGTATGCGTTACTTACATCATTTCACTTTGGTAGGGCGTTGAGGAAAAAGAGCAGATTAAATATCTTTTTTTGCGAACCCCGTCCAAAACTCTTGACAACTTTCTTACTTTATGCTAATATAGTTAAGCTTAGGAGAAATACCCAAGAGGCTCAAGGGGCTCCCCTGCTAAGGGAGTAGTCTGGATAAAACCGGAGCGAGGGTTCAAATCCCTCTTTCTCCGCCAGTAAGAACCTAAATCGAACATCTTTCGGTTTAGGCTCTTTTTTTTGCGCGTTTACCGTAAATACGCTCCAAAAGCGTGGATTACTAAAATACAGATAAATCGTGAAGCATGGAT
>CANRNV010000040.1 GCA_947632125.1 uncultured Clostridia bacterium | reverse complement strand
AAGGCTAACACGCTTACACTCGACGGCAGCAAGGTATTTAAGATCAATGAGCCCGCGCCGGAACTTCCCGAAGCGGTGGTCGGCAAGAGATACGACTATAACGACAACTACATCGAGATCAAGGACAAGAACACGGTAACGATCTATAACGGAACGGACGAGTTCACCTACACGGTAATAAACATAACTTATGCTTCGACTACCCAAGTTTACACCATAACCCTTAAAAGCGGCAGTGTAGAGGGAGTAACTATCGAGTATAATGCTCATTACGAAAACTTCAAATACGAGAACAATACTTATGAATTACATAAGGAACCCGTAGCAGTAGAACTTCCCACCAAGTTTGACGGAACGTATGTAAACGGTAAACACAAACTTGTAGTCAACCGAGAAGCAAAGACGATGGTGTATACCCTTGACACCAGATCAATGAATCTTACGATAGTAGGATACGAATCCTCGACGGGAAAATTGACATTGACGGGCGACGGACCGACGGAAGCGACCTACAATGAATCGGACGACACGGTAAAAATCAACAATGCAACGCTTACCAAGCAAGCCGCTAAGCCGACTCTTCCCGATAAGATTAAGGAAAACGGCGTATTCTTTAAGAGTACCGAAACCTATGTATTCGACGCCGAAGCCATGACTTTGACGGTAACGAACTACTTGGAGAGTATGGAAGGTAAAGTAACCGTTTACACCATTATAGGTTACGACAACGGAACTTTCAGCTTTAAGGATACTAAAATAACATACTATTATGATGATAAGACAGATTCTTTGTGGGTCAACAAGAGCGCAGGTAAGGCAGACGCAGTAAGAATGTGCACACCTGCCGCAGAATTCGACCTTGTAGGCAAATTCGTAGAGGCAGAATCTGGCGACGCTTGGATTTTCGACGGAACGACTTTCGCATTTGAGTATTATAGCGAAATGTACGCTCGATATATCGTAAAAGATTACGATAAAGAGAGCGGAAAGATAACCTTGTTCGGAGGACCTTTCCCCGATAGAATTCTTACTTACAGCGCGTCCGCAAAGACTATCGTTGACAGCTATGACACCACCTACAAACTCGAGGGTGCGGAAGAGGAAAAACCCGATTTCGATCTTCCCGAGGGACTTAAAGGTGAGTTCTACTTCTCAAACAATATTCATATCTTTGACGGATACAATGTTAACGTAAAGGGAACAAACGGTTCCGACAATACCTATCCCATAGTCAGCTGCGAAGTTAAGAACGATGTGGATTATGTATTCGGATATGATAAAGGCGACAACAAAATTCAGTACTACTACTATGGCACTGCAGAAGACGCAATCTTTACTTGGACTTCGAACACGAAAGGCTCCAAAGCATCCGGTACTCGTAAGCCCGCAGACGCCGTAGAGTCTATTCCTCTTACCAAAGTATATGTAGGTAAGCCTGCAAGTACTACGTACGATATAACCGATACTTATACGTTTAACGGAACGGCATATGTCATCAATTGCAAAGAGCAAGTTCCTCTCCCGGGACAAGAGGGTAAAACGGCAAGTACCTCATATAGCCATTATTTTGTAACGTTGTTTGAAGATGTTGAGGGCGGACATATAACGCTCGCAAGAATCGGTTTGACCAGCAAGGTTAAATTTATCTACAATAAAGAAAAGGGTACGTTGACCGAAGATAAGAGCACAACCACAAAAGCCGAATACTCTCCGGCAATCGAGGTACCCGAGCAGTTTAACGGTATTTTCGCCGGCTCGACATTGGCTTATATCTTCAACGGAACGACCAAAGTTACGATCAGAAGAGGTAACGGTGCAAAAGAGAATTGGGAGATCATCGAGGCTTCGAGCGCAGAGGATAATACCTATGTAATTATCAAGTCCAAGGACGATCCCGAGGCTGCGGAAATCAAACTTACGATCGATAAAACGACCGATACCGTTGGTTTGATAAAAGACGCTGAAGAATATGCAAGCGCCCAAAAGTTTGCCGTAGCTACCGGTATTCCCAAGACGATTTATGGTAGGTATGAATACAACGGTAGCGGTAAGTTTATCGAAATAACCGAGGACGGATTTATAACAAAGTACGACTCCAAGGCAACCAAAGTAACGTATTACCTCTATCTTCTTCATACTTATGAAAATGATGTAGCAAGTGGAACGGGCGGCGGTCAAGTGATTAACTTAACGTATAGCGAGTCTGCGAACACTGTTAAGGATAACAGCACAAATTACACTTATACTCGTGTAAGTTCGGGCACGCCGGAAATCACTCTTCCCGAGGGTATGGCAAGCAAGTACCTTGATGAGAACAACAAGGAAAATTACTTCGAGATATCAAAAACGAATGTTAAGACTCATATCGACGGAAAAGATAAGTCTTATATCGTTGCAAGGGTAGATGGCAACAAGATCACCTTGAATACCGGCGATGTTATCGAGTTCAATGCCGAAACGTTCTCTGTCACCTACAAAGAGGTCAAGTACATCGATTTCGACCACTACGATTTCAAGTTGCCGTTTGAGTTCCCCGAGAATTTCTTTGGCAAGTATACTAATGGCAGTGACTATATCGAAATAAGAAGAGATGGAACCGCTACTTTCAGCCGTAAGGGTTATGGTGTAAACGGCGAATGGGTAATTGTAAATTGGGACGGAGCAGAAACTCTTACCATGAAGAAAGTGACCGGCGATCCTTTGCCTGACAGCAATTTCTATTGGAAACAAGAGTCCGGTAAAACAATCCTTACTTATGACCAACGTAAATATACCAAGACAGCTTAACCTAAACGCGTGCGCTTCGATCACTCGGAGCAAAGCGACTCTCAAAAGAAAAGTCGAGGAGATTCCTCAATATTAAAAAGTTCATTAATGCATCCTTTTAATAGCAAAAAGGTGGGGGCATAGCCCTCACCTTTTTGTATTATTACTTTTAATGTTATTTGCAACTTTTTTGAAAAAAAGTGGAAGGCACAACCCGCCCATAAAAAGCAGATCGGTCGAAAAATTTGCCAAACCGCCTCAACATTCGGTCGAAAAATTTGCCAAATCGTACCGATATTCGCTTGATTTTTTTTCTGCCATTCGGTATAATGATAACAAAGGAGCAAGGGAGAGCCATGCTTAAAAGGAAGATATACGGCGAGTTGCTTGAATGGAAGAATAGGGAAAAGAAAAAGCCGCTTATTATCAAGGGATTAAGGCAGGTTGGCAAGACCTATATAGTCAAAAAGTTTGCGGACGAGAACTATGAAAACGTGATCTATCTTGATTTTCGGAAAAATCGAGAGTTGCGTTCCGTTTTCGATCGTTCATTTATCGTGAATGATATAATAAGTCAGATAACGGCGAATATTCCCAATGTCAATGCGATACCCGGTAAGACGCTTTTGATTTTTGATGAGGTGCAAGATTGTCCCAATGCCCGATCCGCCCTAAAATATTTTTACGAGGACGGCAGATACGATATTATTTGTACCGGCTCCTTGCTTGGAATAAAAGGGTATAGCCGTAGGAGCGACAATGCCGTTCCCGTGGGATATGAAGAGGTTATTTACATGAAGCCTATGGATTTCGAGGAATTTATGTGGGCGAACGGTATTCCCGAAAAGGTAATTGACGAGTTGCGGATCTGCTTTGCGGAGCGAAAGGAAGTTCTGACCGCAACGCACGCAAGGCTGTCGGACCTGTTTCGTAAATATATATGTGTGGGCGGCATGCCCGAAGTCGTTCAAGCTTTTGTCGAAACGGGCGATTTGAATAGAGTTTTGAAGTTGCAGCGCAATATTTTGGAGTCGTACCAAGACGATTTCGGCAGGCATTTGAAGCCGGATAATTCGCTCTATGTGGACGAAAAGGAACTTGCAACTATCCTCGCGGTGTTTCGGTCAATTCCCGGTCAGCTCGCAAAAGAGAATAAAAAGTTCCAATTCTCCAAGATCGAGGAAAGAGGAAAAAACGAGGATTTCAAGCGCGCTTTGGAGTGGCTCGAAGATGCGGGCATTATAAGCCGCTGCTATGCCCTTTCTACCACCGAGTTGCCGCTTGAAGGCAACAAGAAAGAGGATGTTTTCAAGGTCTATATGCAGGACAGCGGCTTGTTTGTCGCTATGCTCGAGGACGGAACACAGGCGGACATCTTAAACGGCAATCTGCTCATTTATAAAGGCGCGTTGTACGAGAACATCGTCGCGGACGCCTTTTCCAAGTCGAGCAGGAAACTCTATTATTTTCATAAGGACAGCGGGCTTGAAATCGATTTTGTCACAAGGTTCCAAGGCAAATGCACTTTGATCGAGGTAAAGGCGGGCAGCAATAAGGCTAAATCCTTGACTACCGTTTTAGAAGATTATGAGCATTATCACGTCGATAGCGCAATTAAAATCCGAGAGGGAAATGTCGCCCAAATCGACAATGTCCTCCTTATTCCACATTACCTTGCGTTTTTAATTCAAGGAAATTAGTTGAAGTCTGCGCTTAAAGGGAGGGGTATTACTTTTTTTGTAAAAAAAGTAACCAAAAAAACTTTTATCTGCGGCGAGGCAGAAAAATACTTTTCAACCTCGCCGCAATTAAAATCATTTTTTGTGTACTATGTTCTTTTGCTTTGTTAAAACTTTATTACAAATAATAGCGTGTTATCATAAGGCGAATCCCCTCAGTCGGCGCAAGCTTTGCTGTGCGCCGACGGCTCCCCTTAGCCTCGTCGCAAGCTGCGCTTTGCGGCTGTTTGTTCGCAAGCTCACAAACGAGCCGTTTATGCTTGCCTGCTCCTCTTCACTTGCGTTAACAAGTAACGCAAGTGAGCGAAATATTATAGCGGCGAGCCAAAGGGCGCCTCTCTTTACGGAAAGCTTCGCATAAAACCCCTAAGTTGGTTCCTGTTAAATTGGGCAAATTCAGTTTTCTTATCTATTAATTATATTATATATATAAAAAGCTCCGTAAATTTTATTCGACTTAGGGGTTCAAATCGGAGCGAAGCGACACATTTAAAAAAGGCGCCCTTTGGCTTTCGTCGCGTATAGCGACGAGGCTAAGGGGAGCCGGCACAGCTAAGCGACAGCGTGCTGTGACTGAGGGGATTCGCCGAATTATAAAGCGTAAAGGCGAAATTGCGCAAATGCAGATACATAAATGTAATTTGTCCTATGTTGCCCAAGCGAAACGGCGAAAGGGGAGAAACGTCACGTACAACCCGCCCACAAAAGTTTTTATTCTGCTTTTTACAAAAAGCAGACGACGAAAAACGGATACCTTATCGGTATCCGTTTTTTGGGGTTGGTGGGAGCTACAGGGATCGAACCTGTGACCCTCTGCTTGTAAGGCAGATGCTCTCCCATCTGAGCTAAGCTCCCACTTGGTGACTCCAGCGGGAATCGAACCCGCGTTACCGCCGTGAAAGGGCGATGTCTTAACCGCTTGACCATGGAGCCATATTGGTAGCGGCAGTGGGATTCGAACCTACGACCAATCGGGTATGAACCGAGTACTCTAGCCAGCTGAGCTATGCCGCCATAACAAGCTATAATATTATAGCAAAAAAAAATTGATAAGGCAAATGATTTTACGGGGGTTTGAAAAAATATTTTGGAAATAAGCTATTGACTTTTTTGCGAAGTCGGTTTATTATTAATATATGGAAATCGAAAAAATATTGGCTAAGTGCGATTACACTCTGCTCGACAGGTGCGCGTCGCCCAAAGACATCGAGGGGCTCGTTGAGCGGGGCGAGCGTTACGGCGTGGCTTCGGTATGTATTCCGCCCTGTTACGTAGATTTGGCGCGTCGTCTTACGACAATGCCCATTTGCACGGTAATAGGCTTTCCCAACGGCTACAACGCCTCTTGCGTCAAGTTGAGCGAGGCGGAGCGGGCATTAAGCGACGGCGCGGACGAGCTCGACATGGTGATAAATGTCGGGCGGCTCAAAAGCGGCGACCTAAGCTTTGTCCAAGGCGAGATAGAGGCGATAAAGCGGGCGTGCGACAACAAGATCCTCAAAGTGATAATCGAGGCAAGCCTACTTACCGACGATGAAAAGGCGACCGCGTGTCGCGTCATCAAGGACGGCGGCGGTGATTACGTCAAGACGAGCACGGGTTTTGCGGGCGGCGCGACCGAGCACGACGTCGAGCTGCTTTGTCGCCTCTCGGACGGACTGAAAGTCAAGGCGGCGGGCGGGATTCGTTCGGTCGAGGCGGCGCAGCGGTTTATCGAACTCGGGGCGCAGCGGATAGGTACGAGCGGGATAATAAAGGACGCCCTCAGTAAGGGGCTTATCAAATAGTAAAGGCAGGAGGAGAGCAAATTATGGATAGGACGCCGACGCCTCACATCGAGGCAAAAAGAGGCGACTTTGCCGACACGGTCATCATGCCGGGCGACCCCAAGCGGTCGGAGTTTATCGCGTCGACCTTTTTGGAAAGCGCGAGGCTTGTAAACGACGTTCGGGGCGTAAAGGGCTTTACGGGCATATACAAGGGCAAGCGCGTATCGGTCATGGCATCGGGCATGGGTCAGCCGTCAATGGGCATTTACTCGTACGAGCTGTTCAACTTCTACGACGTAAAGAGCATAATCAGGGTGGGGACGATAGGCAGCCTCAGCCCCGAGTTGCACCTTCGCGACATAATAATCGCTTTGGGCGCGTGCACCAACGGCAACTACGCTCTTCAATACGGGCTTAACGGCACGTTTTGCCCGATAGCCGACTTCGGACTTGTCAAGGCGGCTTCGGCGGAGTGCGACAAGCGCAAGGTCAATTACAGAGTGGGCAACGTGCTGTCGTCCGACACGTTCTATGACGATTCGGCTTCGGCTCTTGCTTGGAGCAAGATGGGCGTGCTCGGCGTGGAGATGGAGAGCGCGGCTTTATATTGCAATGCCGCTCGGGCGGGCAAAAGCGCCGTCTGCATTTGCACGGTGAGCGATTCCTTTGTGTACAAGGACGAGATCGCCTCCGCCGCCGAGCGCAGTACGGCGTTTACGCAGATGATCGAGATCGCGCTCGAAATAGCATAACGGGTATGAAAAAACGGGTTTTTATCATAGTGTTGGACAGCTTCGGCATAGGCGCCGCGCCCGATGCCGACCGCTTCGGCGACGCGGGCAGCAACACCCTCGGAGCGATACGCGATCTGCCCGAGTTCGACTGTCCGAATTTGAGGTCGTTGGGGCTTTTTGACATCGACGGCGTGAACGGCGGCGGCAGAGAAAAAAGCGGCTCTTCGCGCGGCAGCTATGCGCGACTAAGGGAACTTTCGTTGGGCAAGGACACGACCATCGGGCATTGGGAATTGGCGGGCGTCATCTCGCGCAGTCCGCTCCCCACCTTTCCCAACGGGTTCGACGAGCGGCTGATAGGTCGGCTCGAGCGGGAAACGGGGCGCAAAGTGTTGTGCAACAAGCCGTATTCGGGCACCGAGGTCATCAAGGACTACGGCGCAAGGCATATCGCAACGGGCGACCTTATCGTGTACACGTCCGCCGATTCGGTGTTGCAGATCGCCGCTCACGAGGACGTCATTCCGGTAGCGGAGCTGTACCGCATATGCGAGATAGCGCGCAAGATCGCCGACGACTACGGCATAGGCAGGGTGATCGCAAGACCGTTTGTCGGCGAGTATCCCTTTACGAGGACGGCAAACAGGCACGACTATTCCATCGCGCCGCCCTTTACCATGCTCGACGCCGTTTGCGGAGGCGGCAAGCAGGTCATTGCCGTGGGCAAGATAAACGACATCTTTGCGGGCAGAGGGATCACGAAAAGCGTCCGCACAAAGAGCAACGAGGAGGGCATGGACAGGACGATCGAACTGCTTAAAGCGGACTTCGAGGGACTGTGCTTTGTCAATCTCGTGGAGTTCGACTCCTCGTTTGGGCACCGCAACGACGCAAAAGGCTATGCGCGGGCGATGACGGCTTTCGACAGGCGGCTGAGCGAGGTGATGTCGGGGCTGAACGACGGAGATCTGTTGATGATAACCGCCGATCACGGCTGCGACCCGTCAACGCCGTCGACCGACCATTCGAGGGAGTACGTTCCGCTTCTCATCTGCGGCGCGGGGCTGAAAAGCGTCAATCTCGGCACGGGTCACTTTTCGGACGTGGCGGCGACGACGCTCGACTATTTGGATATCGATAAGGGGACGCTTTGCGGCGACAGCTTCTTGCCCCTTTTGAAGGAGAGGACATGACGGACGAAGAACTTATCGGGTGCGCTGCCAAGGCAAAGAGAGGGGCGTACGCGCCTTATTCGCACTTTAAGGTGGGTGCGGCTCTTTTGACGCGGAGCGGAAAGGTGTACCTTGGGTGCAATGTCGAGAACGCAGCTTACGGCGAATGTATGTGCGCCGAGCGGGTAGCTCTGTTTAAGGCGATAAGCGAGGGCGAACGTGACTTTGCCGCCATTGCGATCGTCGGGGACAACGGACTTTGCCCGCCGTGCGGCTCCTGTCGTCAGGTGTTAAGCGAGTTTTGCAAGGGCGATATGCCCGTGATTTTGCTCGGCGAGAAGCTCGAAAGGCACGCTTTAAGCGAGTTGCTGCCGCTCTCGTTCAGGTTGGAGGCGGAAAAATGAGGATGTACGACATCATCAAAGCCAAGCGCGACGGGGCGGAACTTAATAGGGAGCAAATCGACTTTTTTATAAAGGGGCTTGTTTCGGGCGCGGTCCCGTCCTATCAGGCGTCGGCGCTACTTATGGCGATATACTTCAACGGCATGACGGACGAGGAAACGGCGAATTTGACCTTTGCCATAAGGGATTCGGGCAAGAAAATGACCGTCGATTTGGGCGGATACAGAGCCGACAAGCACTCGACGGGCGGCGTGGGCGACAAGACCAGCCTCGTCGTTATGCCCATAGTGGCGTCGCTCGGCATCAAGTCGGTCAAGATGAGCGGCAGAGGCTTGGGGCACACGGGCGGCACGGTGGACAAGCTCGAAGCCGTCAAGGGGCTTAGGACCGACCTCTCTCTTGCCGAGGCGGAGAGCGTCGCCCGCCGAACGGGACTGACGATAATCGGTCAAACCGAGGAGCTCGCGCCCGCCGACAAGCTGTTGTACGCGCTGCGTGATGTGACCGCCACGGTGGACAGTATTCCGCTCATCGCTTCGAGCATCATGGGCAAAAAGCTGACGACGGACGACGACGTTATCGTGCTCGACGTCAAGACGGGGAGCGGCGCATTTATGAAGTCGCTCGACGAGAGCAAAAGGCTGGCTCGGTCTTGCGTAAAGATAGGGCGTGCCGCCGGAAAACGCATGAGCGCGCTTGTGACGAACATGGACGCTCCGCTCGGGTACGCGATAGGCAATGCGCTCGAAGTCATCGAGGCGATAGAAACGCTCAAAGGGCGGGGACCGAGCGACCTCGTCGACCTGTCCGTCGCGCTTGCCGCCGAAATCGCCTTTTTGTGCGACTTGGGTAACAAAACAGAGTGCGAAAAGCTGTGTTTGGACGCGCTCTCTTCGGGCAAAGCCCTGTCGACCTTTCGCCGAATGGTCGAGGCGCAGGGCGGCGACGCGAGGTGTATCGACGACACGACCCTTTTTTCGCTCTCGCCGCGAAGCGAGGTGCGATCCCCGAGGAGCGGCTTTATTCAAAAGGTGAACGCCGAGGGCTACGGGCTCACGAGCCTTATGCTCGGGGCGGGCAGAAGCAAACTCGGCGATAAGATCGACCTCGGAGCGGGCATAAAGCTATGCCGCAAGGTGGGCGACTATGTAAATAAAGGCGAGGTCATCGCCGTGCTGTATGGCAAGAGCGGCGTCGACGAGGCGGGCAAGGCGTTACTCGGCTACACGACGATCGGGGACGAGCCGCCCTCGCCCGTTCCGCTCATACTCGACAGGATAGGAGGAAAGGAGGAAGTATGAAAACGGCGCTTACGATAGCCGGCTCGGATTGCAGCGGCGGAGCGGGAATACAGGCGGACATAAAGACCATGTCCGCGCTCAAAGTGTACGCAATGAGCGTGATAACCTCGGCGGTCGCCGAAAACACAAAGGGGGTGCTTTCGCAGCAGCCGCTGCCCGCCTCGTCCGTTTCGGATCAGCTCGACGCCGTCTTTACCGACATAAAGCCGGACGCCGTCAAGGTGGGAATGCTCCCGTCGGTCGAGTGTATGAGGGTGGTAGCGGACAAGCTTGCCTTCTTTCGCCCGAGCCACGTGATAGTCGATCCCGTTATGTACGCCAAGGACGGGACGCCGCTTATGCAAAAGGACGCAACAAGCGAGTTTATTCGCACCGTTTTGCCGCTTGCGACCATGCTCACCCCCAACATTCCCGAGGCGGAGGTCATCACGGGCTTGAAGATAGGGACAATCGACGATATGAAAGAGGCGGCAAGGCGTATTTTCGACCTTGGGATAAGATCCGTCCTCATTAAGGGCGGGCACTACGAGGGCGAGGCTGTCGACGTGTTTTACGACGGACGGTTTACGCTTTTCGAGTGCGAGCGCATTGCCACCAAAAACACGCACGGCACGGGCTGCACGCTTTCGAGCGCGATCGCCGCTCTGCTCGCTCGCGGGTCCGCGCCCGTCGAGGCGGTGCGGGGTGCGAAAGAATACATCACCGAGGCGATACGTCATTCGCTCGATATAGGGGGCGGAAACGGACCGCTCAATCACTTTTTCGACTACATGGGTGACAAAAAAAAGGCGGATTACACCCTTTACCTTGTGACCGACCGAGGGCGCGAGGACCGCGACGAGGACTTTTTGTCCCGCATCGAACAGGCGATAAAGGGCGGCGTCACCACCGTGCAGCTCAGGGAAAAGACGCTCGGCGCCGAGTTTTTTGCGCTTGCCAAAAAGGTGCGTCGGCTCACTTTGCGCTATGACGTGCCCCTTATCATCAACGACAGAGTCGACGTCGCGCTCGCCGTCAATGCGGACGGAGTGCACGTGGGACAGGGGGATCTGCCGTGCGCGGCTGTGCGCAGGCTCGTCGGCGACAGAATGATGATAGGCGTCACCGCTCACTCCTTGACCGAGGCGATCAAGGCGCAGGCGGACGGGGCGGACTACATAGGCGTGGGCGCAATGGCGGGTTCGAGCACCAAGAGCGACGCCAAGGTGATAAGCGGCGACGAACTTAATGGGATAAAGTGCGGGGTGAACATCCCGATAGTCATAATAGGCGGGATAAACGCGTCCAACATAGCGTCGTTCAAAAGCCCGCAATTGGCGGGAGCGGCGGTTTCGTCGGCGATCATGCGCAGCGACGACCCGTGCAAAGCCGCAAGGGAACTGAAAAGGCTATGGCAAGAATAAAAGGCGCGATTTTCGACCTCGACGGCACGCTCTTCGATTCGCTTTGGGTGTGGGGCGAGATAGATAAGAGGTTTTTAAGCGGGCGCGGTATCGACGTCCCGCCCGACTATGCGGCGGCTGTTTCCACCATGAACTTCTTCCGTTGCGCCGAGTACACCATCGAGCGGTTCGGACTAAGCGAAACGCCCGACGCCCTTGTCGCAGAGTGGCTCGACATGGCTAAGGACGTGTATGCCCACGAGATTGGGCTCAAAAAGGGGGCTGCCGAACTGCTTGCCCGCCTCGATAGGCGGGGAGTTAAGCTTGCCGTCGCCACCTCGTCAAACAGAGATTTATACCTGCCCGCTCTTAAAAACAACGGCATATTCGGGCTTTTCGACTTTATTGCCGACACTTCGGATACCCGCGGCAAGGACTTCCCCGACGTCTACCTCAAAGCGGCAAAGGGATTGGGACTTGCGCCCGGTGAGTGCCTCGTGTTCGAGGACCTGCCCGCCGCCTTGGTCAGCGCAAAAAAGGGCGGCTTTACGACGGTGGGCGTTAGCGACAGGCATATGACGCCGACCTCGGAACAAAAAAAGGCGTTCGACTATTTCGTGTCCGACCTCGGACAATTCGATGCTCTCTTTCCGTTCGACGAGTAACATGCTTGCGGCGGGTCACTTGCAAAGGGTAATGATGTCCTGCGGGAATTGACTTGCGACGGGTAATGACTTTCGGCAAGTATTATCTTTTAACGGGTGACAACTTTCGAGGGGTAAAAATTTCGAAAAAAGGCGCAAACTAAGACCATGCACAAGGTCTATGTTTGCGTCACGCTTTTTGTCAGCGAGAGCGGGCGGGTCACGCCTCTTTCGCTTTTTTACGGGGGTAAGGAGTACGCTATCGACAAGGTTACGGGTCGAATGAAAACGACGCCGGTCGAGGTGGGCGGACTGCTTACCGAGCGGTTCGATTGTAAGATACGCGGCTTAACAAAACACCTCTACCTCGACGCCGCCGGCAGATGGTTCGTCGAAACCGATAGGGAATAACAGATAGATGCGGATAACCGATAGTAAACAGCAAGTCCGTTATTGAGCTAAAAAGACTGAATGTTCTTTTCGATAGCGTGGATAAAGAGGGGTTAATACTCGTCGGAAAGGAGAAAATCGACGACATGCATTGTCTTTATGCCATTATAGTTGCCGCCCGCAAAATCGTCCGTAGACAAAACGTACTTGGGGTAGCCGTCGCGGATTTCGAGCAGTCGGTCGTATTCTCTGCGCTCGGTCTTTTCGTCGAAGATACCTTGCGTCACCTGAACGTAAATTTTTTCGTTTTGCCGTGAGGCGACAAAGTCGATCTCGCCGCCCGCCGCTTTGCCGATACATACTTCGTAATTTCTGCGGCAAAGTTCCAAGTACACGATATTTTCAAGACTTGCCGCCAAGGTATCCGAATTGTAGCCGAGCACGGCGTAGCGAAGCGACGTATCGGCAAGATAGAATTTTTCCTGTGTTTTCATTATAGCCTTGCCTTGCAGGTCGTATCGGTGACAGCGGTGCAATAGGTACGCCTTTTCGAGCTTTTCGAGATAGCCGTACACGGTTTCGTTGTCTATCGTCCGCCTTTCGGCTTTGAGATAGTCGGACACGGACTTTGCCGAAAAGATGTTTCCCACATTGCCAAATGTGAATTTTACGATCCGTTCGAGTTGGTCGGGTTTTCGCACGCCGTGGCGTTTGACAATGTCCGAGAAGATCGTGGAATTGTAAATGTCGCGGACGATGGTATAGATTTCGTCAGGCGAGTATTCCCTAAGGTGCGTCGCGGGAAAGCCGCCGAGGCGGATGTAGTTTGCGAGTTCCTCTTTCGGCGACCCTGCCGTGCCGTAAGCGGACCTGAATGCAAGGTACTCCTTAAAGGAAAGCGTGTATATCCTGAACGAAACATATCTGCCCGTAAGATAGGTCGATATCTCCGAGGACATCATTCGGGAGTTGGAGCCCGTGACGTAAATATCCACGTCGTAGTCCGAGGACAGAGAATTGACGATCTTCTCCCAGCCCGAAATTTCCTGAACCTCATCGAGGAACAGATACGTCCTTTCTTTGGCAAGTCGGGATTTGATCTCGTCGTAAATTTGCTTTGCCGTCATATCCTCGTATTCCATAGAGTCGAAGCGGTAAGACAAAATACGCTCGGCGGGGATCTTCCGTTCGTCTTTGAGCTTTTGCATTATCATTTTCAAAATGGTCGACTTGCCGCAACGCCGTATTCCCGTAAGGATCTTTATAAGCGGCGTATCAACGTAAGCCATTATTCGTTCCACATACATCGGTCGGTAAATCATAATAAAAATTCCTCCGCTGAGAATATTTTACCATAATAAAGCCAAAAAATCAAGAGTTTTTAGGGTTATAACCGCAAAAGTTATGGAAATTGGCAAAAGTTGCGGTTACGACCCGAAAAATTTCGGCAAGATCGGCGAACAAGAAATATTCGATAAAAAAGGGGAGTAAACGAAAAATAACCGACAGAAGCGATAAAAACTCTTGATTTATTTTGCGGAATGATATATACTGTTACTGTAAAAATTTATGGAGGTTAGCTATGTACGCAAAAAACATTTGGAAAGATATAACCGACGAAAAAAGAAAGGCTATATTCGATTTCGGCAAGGAATACATCGACTACTTGTCGGCAAGTAAGACCGAGAGGCTCGCCGTGAGCGAAGCCGAGAAGCTTGCAATCAAGCGCGGTTTTGTCAAAGCCGACGAGGCTAAGTCGCTCAAAAAGGGCTCTAAGGTCTACTTTATAAACAAGAACAAGAACCTCGCCCTTTACATAATCGGCAAAAAGCCCATAACCGAGGGCATCAGGATCCTCGGCGCACACATGGACTCGCCGAGGCTCGACCTTAAACAGAACCCGCTTTACGAGGCAAACGGTTTTGCATTGCTCGACACGCACTACTACGGCGGCGTCAAGAAGTATCAATGGGTGACCATACCGCTCGCCCTTATCGGCGTGATCTGCAAAAAGGACGGCTCGGTGATAAACGTCAACATCGGCGAGGACGAGGGCGATCCGATAGTCGGCATAAGCGACTTGCTTATCCACCTTTCCGCCGATCAGATGAAAAAGACGGGCGACAAGATCATCGAGGGCGAGAACCTCGACGTTACGGTCGGCTCCATTCCGCTCGACGGCGAGGAGAAAGACGCCGTCAAAGCGAACGTGCTTAAACTGCTCAAAGAAAAGTACGACGTCGAGGAGGAGGATTTCCTCTCCGCCGAGATCGAGGTCGTTCCCGCCGGCAGAGCAAGGGATTACGGTCTTGACCGCAGCATGATCGCAGGTTACGGTCATGACGACAGGGTGTGCGGCTACACCTCGCTTAGGGCGATCCTCGACATCGACGAGCCCGAGTACACCTCTTGCTGTATCCTCGTCGACAAGGAGGAGATCGGCAGCGTGGGCGCAACGGGCGCGGATTCGGTCTTTTTCGAAAACACAATAGCATATCTGCTTAACGCAATGGGCGACAGCTCGTATATTTCGCTCAAAAAGACGATGGAAAACTGCCGTATGCTCAGCAGCGACGTCAGCGCAGGTTTCGACCCGCTCTTCCCCGAAGTCAACGACAAGAAGAACGCCGCATACCTCGGCAACGGCATAGTGTTCAATAAGTACACGGGACGCGGCGGCAAGGGCGGCTCTAACGACGCCAACCCCGAATATGTCGCTTGGATCCGTCACGTCATGGACGAAAAAGGCGTGTTCTTCCAAACCGCCGAACTCGGCAAAGTCGATCAGGGCGGCGGCGGAACAATAGCCTATATCCTCGGCAACTACAATATGAACGTCATCGACGCGGGCGTGGCTGTCCTCAATATGCACGCTCCCATGGAGATCGTTTCCAAAGCCGACGTCTACGAAGCATATCTTGCCTATAAAGCATTCCTTTTGGGCTAATAAAATTCAATAGAGGCGATAAGGCGAGGTTTCCCTCGCCTTTTTGCTTCCCCCCAAAAGCGGGAAAACAACATAGCAATTAAAACGTAAAGCGGACGGATTAAGAAAAGGAAAGATTGCCCGGGGTAAAGTTTTTTGCCAAGCTTTTTTCCAAAAAAGCGAGAAAAACCGACAAGCAACTAAAACGAAAAGCGGACGGATAAAGAAAAGGAAAGATTACCCGGGGTAAAGTTTTTTGCCAAGCTTTTTTTCAAAAAGGCGAGAAAAACCGACAAGCAACTAAAACGAAAAGCGGACGGATAAAGAAAAGGAAAGATTACCCGGGGTAAAGTTTT
>CANRNV010000039.1 GCA_947632125.1 uncultured Clostridia bacterium | reverse complement strand
ATATAGGCAGTTCAAGTACATAGAATAACTTATTCTATGTACTTTTTTTCGTCCTTTCTTTCACAATTGAAAATAGCAAAACCCCCTTGTTTTTATCCAAAACAAGGGGGTTTTTATGGGATTTTGGGGTGATTTTATTGATTATTGCTTTTGCAAAAATTATTTCCCATTTTGTTACTTCATAATTCCGTCACAATTGAGTTTCGCTTTGAAAGTAGTCTGCTTTTTGTAAAAGTGGAAGCAGAAGCAGAAAACTTTTTTTCGAAAAAGTTGCAAACAAATAATTGACAAAAAATGCTTTGTGTGATACGATTTATACGATTAATTCGAGGCTTAAAAGTGAAATCCATAGAGGCTTAAAAGTGAAATCCATAAAAGACATTTACAAGATCGGAGTAGGTCCGTCCAGCTCGCATACAATGGGACCTGCCAAGGCGGCGGCGATATTCGCCGAGAGGCATCCCGCTCAGAACTACAAGGTTGTGTTGTACGACTCGCTTGCCAAGACGGGCAAGGGGCATCTTACGGACAAAGCCATAATAAAGGCAATGGCGCCCGCTTCGGTCACGGTGGAGTTCGATACGACGACAGCCGTTCCGCACCCCAACACGCTCGACTTCTTTGTCAAGGGCGAGGACGCGAGAATGAGGGTATTCAGCGTCGGAGGCGGCGACATCGAGATCGAGGGCGAAGAGAGCAAGCAAAAGGAAGTTTACCCCCACAACACGTTTAGGGGCATAGTCAAATATTGCGAAAACAAGGGACTGTCGCTAAGCGATTACGTCTTTTCTTTTGAGAATAAGGACATAAAGAAGTACTTGCTTTGCGTGTGGAAAACGATGAACGAGGCGATAGACTCGGGGCTCAAAGCTACGGGCGTGCTCGCCGGCGGACTGAGGCTCGAACGCAAAGCCAAGTTTTTGTACAATCAAAGGTTTATGGACGAAAGCCCCGAAATTCGGGAGAGCCGTCTTGTGTGCGCGTATGCCTTTGCCGTGTCCGAGCAGAATGCGGGCGGCGGCAAGATAGTCACCGCACCGACGTGCGGCTCGTGCGGAGTTCTGCCCGCCGTGCTGAAATACACCAAGCAGCGCAAGGGCTTTGACGACAACGACATAATTCGTGCGCTCGCGGTAGGCGGGCTTATCGGCTCGCTGATAAAGACCAACGCCTCGATAAGCGGGGCGGAGTGCGGTTGCCAAGCGGAGATAGGTTCGGCGTGCTCGATGGCGGCAGCGGCTCTCGGCGAGCTGTTCGGTATGGGCATAGAGCAAATCGAGTATGCGGCGGAAATGGCGCTTGAACATCACCTCGGACTGACTTGCGACCCCGTGTGCGGTCTGGTGCAAATTCCGTGCATCGAACGCAACGCCGTCGCAGCCATGAGGGCGATAAACGCCGTCAATCTGTCAAGCTTTTTGTACACCACGAGAAAGATCTCGTTTGATACGATAGTCAAAACCATGTACGAAACGGGCAGGGACATCTCGGGCAGGTACCGAGAAACGTCGGAAGGCGGACTTGCCAAGTCGGTACATATAAACGGCAATGGGGGAAGGAGGTAATATGCTCACCATCGACAAGGTCAGGGACGCCGAACAGATCCTAAGCAAGGTAATAAACAACACCGACATTTTGCATATGCCCATAAAATGCGATAACGATGTCTATCTCAAAACCGAGAATTTGCAAGTTACCGGCTCGTTCAAAATAAGAGGGGCGTACTACAAAATTTCCAAGCTAAGCGAGGAGGAAAAGAAGCGGGGCGTCATCGCTTGCTCGGCGGGCAACCATGCTCAGGGCGTGGCTCTCGCCGCTCGGCAAAACGGAATACGTGCGCTCATCTGCTTGCCCGAGGGCGCGCCCATATCCAAGATAGAGGCGACCCGCAGCTACGGAGCCGAGATCTGCTTGGTAGCCGGAGTGTACGACGACGCGTACAGCAAGGCGCTCGAACTCCAAAAGCAGTACGGCTACACCTTTATCCACCCGTTCGACGACGAGGATGTGATCGCCGGTCAAGGCACACTGTCGCTCGAGATCCTCGAAGAAATGCCCGACGTCGACGCCATTGTCGCGCCTATCGGTGGCGGCGGACTTATCTCGGGCGTCGCTTTTGCCGCCAAGCAGCTTAAACCGGACATCAAGGTTTACGGAGTTCAGGCGAGCAACGCTTCGAGCATGTACAACTCCATAAAGGAGGGCAGAGCGATAAAACTCGCCTCGGTCAACACCCTTGCCGACGGCATAGCGGTAAAACAGCCCGGGGACCTTACGTTCGACCTTACCAAAAAGTACGTCGATGAGATCTTCACCGTCAACGAAGCCGAGATCTACACGGCAATGCTCACCCTCATCGAAAAGAAGAAGCTCGTCGCCGAGGGAGCGGGCGCAGTGGCTCTTGCCGCCGCCATGTACAATAAGCTGCCCATAGTCAACAAAAAGGTGTGCTGCCTTATTTCGGGCGGAAATATCGACGTAAACAGGCTGTCGAGGGTCATTACCCAAGGTCTGCTCAACACCGGTCGACGTTGTATGCTCACCATTCAGCTTAAAGACACCCCGGGTCAGCTCAGCGAGGCTATCCAATGCGTGGCACGCAACGGAGCAAACGTCATATCGGCTCAGCACGAACGCCTTGCCGCCAACGGCGACATCGACACCTGTTATTTGCGTATGGAGCTCGAAACGAGGAGCTTCGAGCATATAGAGTCGATCAAATCCGCTCTGTACGGCAACGGTTTCAATATAATCGTATAAAATTTTTTCGGAGGATATATCTATGAAAGTGATCACCACCAACAAAGCGCCCGGCGCTATCGGACCGTATTCGCAAGCAATGGTAGTAGGCAATCTCATCTACTGCTCGGGTCAAATACCCATCGACCCCGCCACGGGCGAGATCAAGGGCAGCACCATCGAGGAACAAACCGAAATGGTATGCATAAACGTCGAAAATTTGCTTTCGGCTGCCGGTACATCTGTCGACAAGGTGTTTAAGACCACCTGCTTTTTGAGCGATATGGGCAATTTTGCCGCCTTTAACGGCGTTTACGGCAAGCACTTCACCTCAAAGCCCGCTCGTTCGTGCGTTGCGGTAAAGACGCTTCCCAAAAACGTGCTCGTCGAGGTCGAAGTCATCGCCGAGATCTAAGTCACAGTTACAAAAAGGAATGGCAGCGCTTGCCATTCTTTTTTTGTATACGGAAAGGCGGAAAAAGTCCGTCAAGGTGAAAGAAAGGTGTAGCGCACTTGCCTACTTTGAATTTTAAGTAAGGTTTGATGATAGTAGACGACAATAAATGAGAATTGAATAAAACATCGCAAAATCGCCCGTTAAGTACTTGATTTTTGCGAAAATAGGCGTAAAATAGTATCTGATAAAAGCTGTTGACTTACATAGGGCTGTTAATTCATAATGATGACAGGTATCGTTAATTTTAATTGTGAGGAAGTAAATTGACTAAAAAACTCCTGATTTTAATTATGACTTTATCGGTTATTTTTGCGATAGCGTCTTGTAACGAAGAAAAAGAAAAGCGTTTCCTCGTCAGGTTTTGTATTGCCTCAAATCAAGTCGAGGAGCAGTGGGTGGCAGAGGGCGAGATCTTAGCCGAGCCGGATGCACCGACCTACGACGGCTTTGTCTTTTTGTATTGGGCGGACGAGGACGGAAACAGGTATTCTTTCGATAAGCCCGTCACGTCCAACCTTACGCTTACGGCTCAATGGAGGCAGGGCACTACGCCCCCCATTGAGAAAGAAAAAGTCACGGTCAGGTTCTTCGGTCCCGACGGCGTCCAAATAGGCAGCGATCAACTGATAAACAAGGGTGAAGATGCGGTTGCCCCCGTACTCAGAGCGGAGGAGTTTTTCGTGTACGAGTGGGACGGCGATTACACCAATGTGACAAGCGATATCGATATCCACGCCGTAAAAAAGTATGACGCGGCAAGCAGCGACTTGTTTACCTACGCGCGTATCAACGGGGAGTTCATGATAACGGGAGTTGCAAAAGGAAAGGAACTTCCGCATATGTCCAACGGCTTTGTCAAGTTGGCTTTGCCCGAAACATACAACGGCTTGACCATAACCGCGGTCGGCGACGGGGCGTTTGAAAATAAGAGCATTTACTCGCTGTACATACCCTCGTGCTACACTTCGATAGGCGAAGCGGCATTTAAGGGGAACGCCGACCTTAGCAGCGTCACGCTCTGCGAGGGGCTGGTCGAGATAGGCAAAGAGGCGTTTATGGCGTCCGAGGTGCAAAGCGGCTCTTCTTCGCTGTACGTGTCGGGGCTTAATCAAATCGACTTTCCGTCCACGCTTAAAACGATAGGCGACTACGCCTTTTATGAGGTCGGTCGGATCATGGTGGGCAGCAACTATACCGAGCAGTCGGTAAGAGCGGACTTTTCGAAGTGCACCAACCTTTCGTACATAGGCGATCACGCTTTTGAGGGCGTAATGCTCCAATCGCTGATCTTGCCCGAAACCGCGCCTTTACACATAGGCGACTATGCCTTTGCCGCCGACACGCACTACAATTACGTGCGATCGGGCTCGACGGAATATCCGAGGTCGCAGCTTAAGGCTATAACGTTGCCCTCGTCGGTAAGCTATATAGGCGACTGCGCGTTTTACGGCAACGGAGTGATGTACTCGTATAGTAACGGAGCGTTTATCAAAACGCAAACTTCGGTCAACTTCGATTGCCCCGCTCTTAACCTCGAATATATCGGCAAGCGAGCCTTTATGAACTCGCAGCTTACCGGCTCGATTGAGCTTTCCGTGTCGGTTATAGGCGACTATGCCTTTTACGACAATCGCTTTTTGGGAATTGAGCTCAGCGGCGTAAGCGAAATAGGCGATTATGCCTTTGCACGCTCTTCGGACGATTCGGTCATACTCGAACTAAGCGAGGGGCTTACCTCGATAGGCAAATATGCTTTCTTTCATAACAGCGGTCTTACGGGCTTGAAATTGCCCGCTTCGCTTAAAACGATAGGTGAGGGTGCCTTCGAAGAGTGCTCGTCGCTTAAAGGCAAACTCGTTTTGCCCACCTCGCTCGAAACGATAGGGGTGCGAGCGTTCGACCTTACGGGCATCGAAGCGGTGGAGATAAAGGGCAACCCCAAGCTTATGCAGCAGTGCTTCGGCAATTGCAGGCATCTTTCGACGGTGGAGGGCAACATCGAATTTGCCGACCAAGGCGTGTTTTACGGTTGCACGCAGCTGAAAAAGGTCAGGCTTTCCGATAACGTCACGCACATTCCGTACCGAATGTTCTACGGGTGCGAGAGCCTCGAAAGCGTGGATCTGCCGAGTTCGCTACTCATAATCGAGGGCATGGCGTTCAGCCACTGCTCTTCGCTTGAAAAGATAACCATACCGCAGCACGTAACGGGCATAGAGCAGATGGCGTTCGAACTTTGTACGTCGCTCAGCCAAGTGAACTTTGCGGGCGAAGAACTGATTAGCGTCGGACCGTACGCTTTTGATATGTGTCCCGAACTGACTCAAATCGAACTTCCCGATTCGGTGCAGTACATAAGCGACTTTGCGTTCGAGGGCACGGGGCTGACGTCGTTCAAGACGCCGGCTGCGCTTACGAGCATGGGCTACGGAGTGTTCAACCGGTACGAATTTACGTTCGGGGCGGACAGGTCGAGCGTCATGTTGCCCGCCATCGAGATATTTACCGTTTCCGCCGATACGGGTGAAATAAGTTTTGACGGTAAGGGCACGTTCTACGGCTCGCAGGTGCAAGGCTTCGAGGTGGAGAGCGGCAACAAGACGTACAGTGCGTACGACGGCATTTTGTACAGTGCGGACAGGAAGAAACTCGTCATGTATATTCGAAACGCTTCGCTCGAAAGTGTCGAACTTATCGACGGCTTGCAAGAGTTGAACAGCGGGGCGTTTATGAATTGTCAGACGCTTAAAAGGGTGATATTGCCGCAGACGCTGACCGTTATCGGCGATTACGCGTTTTATAATTGTCCCAATCTCAAATCGATAAGTATTCCCGCCTCGGTAAAGAGAATAGGCTCGTATGCCTTTGCGGGTTCGAGCGAAGCCGATTCGTCGCTCGGCGAGGTGCGCTTCGAGGGGAACGGCATTGTCGAGATAGGCTCGTATGCCTTTGCCGACAACAGTGCGCTTACCGCCATTAAGATCCCGGCATCGCTCGAGAGGATAAATTTTGGGGCGTTCTACAACTGCTCGGCTTTGAAAACGCTCGATTTAAGCGAGGCGGTGGGTTTGAAGCAAATAGGGGATTCGGCGTTCAGCGGCAAGACAAAGGAACTTGCGCCCAAGATAGAATCGCTCGACCTAAGAGAATGTCTGCAATTGTACGCTACGGGTATGTACACCTTTTCGATGTGTGCCTCCCTTAGCGAAATCAACTTCGGAGTGTTGGCGGAGATCGACCGAGGTGCCTTTTACGAGTGTACGGGGCTTAAAAGTGTGACTATCGGTCCGTGCCTCGAAATCATTTACGAGTATGCGTTCAGTCACTGCTCCGCGCTTACCGAGTTTATTGTGCCCGAAAACAACATGCTTTCGACGATCATGGGTTACGCCTTTGCGGGCAAGATGGGCGAGAATATGAGTATCGAAACTCTCGATTTGACCAATGCCCACCACCTCACCGCCATTCACGAGGGTGCGTTTGCTTACGGCAATGTCAAAAAGGTTTATTTGCCCGACGTTCCGTTCAGCCTCAGCAGCGAAGTCTTTTATATGTGCACGAAGCTTACCGAGATCGATTTCGGCGGCGTGGTCGAAATAGGCGAGAATGTACTAAGCACTTGTACCGAGGTCAAGATCGTCAATATTCCGGCATCGGTCACTACGATTAGCGGCGGCGCTTTCAGAGATCTCAATATCGAGCAGGTCAATATAGGCTCGCCCGTGGGCGGAAACAATTTGCAATACATAGGCAGAAATGCTTTCTTTAATTGCAACAAGCTTAAAGTTGTCAATATTTACGGGTCCAATGTGCCCAAGTTATGGGGCGACGAGTACAACTACTCTTTCTTCTGTTTAAGTGGCAATGTCCAAAGTGTCATTGCGGGCTTATCGATAGTTGTCGATGCCGGTATGAAAGACGCGTATCTTAATTCAAGTTTCGATGCTATGGGCTGGAATGTGTATGAAACCATAATTTCCGAACGCTCCCTCCGCTTTTTGTAAAAAGCTTGGCAAAAACTTTTATGGGCGTTTCGCTTTTTTGAAAAAAGCGAAGTAAAAACTTTTATGGGCGGACGGGACATTTCATTTCTTTTCCAACGCCGTTTCGCATTGGCGTGGATGAGTAGGCGGGGCGTTGCGTTTCTTTTCCAACGCCGCTTCGAATTAGCGTGGATGAGAAAAAGTGGAGCAAAAACAAAGCCGACAGACGGAAAAACATCTGTCGACTTTTTCATTATTGTTAAGATTTCCAAAAAGCGGAAGCGAAACGGAGCAATTGATAAAAATCTACGCCCCGTCCGCCCTCAGAAGTTTTTGCTCTGCTTTTCCCAAAAAGTTAAAGCGAAACGGCGTTATAGGAAAAACGCAACGCCCCGTCCGCCCTCAGAAGTTTTTGCTCTGCTTTTCCCAAAAAGTTAAAGCGAAACGGCGTTATAGGAAAAACGCAACGCCCCGTCCGCCCTCAGAAGTTTTTGCTCTGCTTTTTTACAAAAAGTGGAAGCTTTTTTCAAAAAGCGGAAAACCAATCAATATCTTGATGACTTATAGTAGGCGATAAGTTCGTTGAGTTCGTCGATTTGATTTTTCAGACCTTCGCCGACGTCGGTATCGGCGACCGTAACGCGGTTGTTTGTGTACTCGACGATTTGGATGGACGGGGTGCTGTTGTTTATCGATTCCCCTTGGGTATGTTGGGCGAGGGCATAGTATCGCGAGTTGTAGATAAGCGTATAGCCCGCAATGCCGGTGGTGCTGTGATACGACTTTGCCATGCCGCCGTCGATAACGAACAGCAGTCCGCCGCCCTTGACGGGGCTTTCGCCGAGTTTGGTTTTTACGGGGACGTGTCCGTTGATAATGTGACCGCCCTCTTTTAGTCCGAATTCGACGAGGATCTTTTGGCAGATACTCTTGTCGGCAATGAGTTTGTAGTAGGGGTCGGTGTTTTCCTTGTGCGTGGCTTTGTCATCGACGAAGAAGCGGGCAAAGGTCGTAATGGTGTCCTTGCCGAACAGGGGCGACTTGCCGCCGCTCCAAAGGTACCAAAGCAGGTGGCCGTCGAACTTGTTGCCGTCGTTGTTGTAGTACACTCGGCGCACCTCGGCGTCGAGATAGTCGAAGTACTTTTTGCCGCTAAGCAGACCGTTGCCCACGTCGACCTTGCAGAACTCGCCGTTTTCCTCCATGGGGATACAGCCGTGATACAGCAAATTGCCGTTAAACACCTTGTAAAGAGAGCCGTGACTGAGTAAAAATTCGATGTGACTGTGGAGCCTGCTGCTGCTTATGAACGAGGCGGCAATGCGCTCCATAAGGTCGTACTCATCCTCGGAAAACTCAAACGGATTTTTTGGATCGATGGTCGGGAAGTACGTGTCTTTCATCGGATAGTCTAAGTCGCCGATACGCACCGTGCCCTTATTAAAGTCGATTTTATCGAGGAATATCCTCGAAGCGGTGTTGTATTCGGGATGGAGCAGGCTGAGCTGCGCCTCCGCCTTAAACTGAATGACGCTTATCGCCTTGTGCATCTTGGCGGCAAGTTTCATATCTATTGGGTCGAACTTGTTTTTGTCAAAGACCTTGGGCGTAAAGCAAGCGCACTCGTCGTCGCCGTACGTCTGATTGGCGAAGATACTTAGGGGGCGTAAATTTATGCCGTAGCCGATTTCGAGCATATCGAAGTTGTTGTAGGCAAAGCTTATACGCAAGACGTTGGCTATGCACGCCCAATTGCCTATGGCTGCACCCATCCAATTGATGTCGTGATTGCCCCATTGAAAGTCCACGTTGTCGTAGCTGATGAGATAATCCATGATGTAGTCGGGGTGGGGACCTCGGTCGAACACGTCGCCGACTATGTGCAGCCTATCGACGGCAAGACGACTTATCGTGCCCGCAAGCTCCTTGATAAAGCTTTCCGCCATGCCCGTATCAATAAGCGAATTGATTATTTGCGTGTAGTAGTGCGCCTTGTTTGCCTCGTCGTCGGCATGAAGCAGTTCGTCCATTATGTACGCAAAACGCTTGGGCAGCTTTTTTCGTACCTTAGAGCGGGTGTACTTGTTGGAGCAGTCCTTGCAGACGGCGATAAGGCGCAAAATGACCGTACGGCACCAATCGTCAAAGCCCGCTTCGTTGCGTTTTTCCTTGATGATGTTTTCGGGATAGTAGACAACTCGCGCAAGTTCCTCTTTTTCCGCTTCGGAGCATTTGCCGAACAGCCAATCTATCTTTTCTTTGATAACGCCCGACGCGCTTTTCAACATATAGATAAACGCTTCGTGCTCGCCGTGCAGGTCGCTGAAAAAGTATTCCGTTCCCTTGGGCAAAGAGAGTATTGCACTCAGATTGACTATTTCCATTGCCGCCGATTCTATATCGGGGAAATCCTTGGAAAGTAGGCTCATAAATCTTGTGTCGGACATAAAATCCTCCTTTTATTTGAGATTTTCGAGGCTTTTGATAAGCGTCGCTTTTTGCTCGGTGTATTTGGCTATTTTTGCTTTTTCCGCTTCGATGAGCGCAGGCGGAGCCTTTTTTACAAAGCCCTCGTTGCTCAGCTTTCCTTTCGCCCGTTCAAGTTCGCTTTCCACCGTTTCGAGCTCTTTATTGAGGCGAGCTATCTCCTTTTCTTTGTCGATGAGTTCGTTCATGGGAATGTACACCTCGGCGATCGAATTTACGACGGTGACGTTTTTGCCGCTCGGCTCGCCGTCCACGACGGAGATACTGCTTCCGCAGGCAAGCTTTTCGATGTAATTAAGCGACGCCTTGATCACCGAGCCGAAGTTTTCCGCCGGCTTGATGTAGATCGCCGTCCGTCTGGATTGGGGCACGTTCATATCGCTGCGCATGGCGCGGATGTCCTTAATGAGCCCCATGACGGCGTGCATCTTGGACATTTCGGCGTTAAAAGAGCGGTGGAATATCTGCGCCGTGGTCTTTATGCCGCCGCTCGGGAAGGGCGAAACCATGATGTCCTCGGCGTCCTTGTTGGGGAGGGCGTCGTAAATTTCCGCCGTGATAAACGGAATGATGGGGTGGGCGAGTTTCAACGCCTCCCTAAGCACGTACACAAGCACGCTTACCGTGTTGTCGCGCTTCAATTCGTTGTCGCTGTACAGCGTCGTCTTGGACAATTCGATGTACCAATCGCAGAAGTCACTCCAAAAGAAGTCGTAGATCTCGACGGCGGCAAGCCCTATCTCGTATTTGTCCATAAGTTTTGTTATGCGCTTGGTGCGCCTGTTCAACTCGCCGAGTATCCACTTGTCGGCAAGCGAAAGTCTGAACGAGCCCATCTCCTTAACGGTGGCGTTTTCGACATTCATAAGCACGAACTTGGCGGCGTTCCAGATCTTGTTCATAAAGTTGCGATAGCCCTCGAGCTTTTCGTACGAGTACTTTATGTCGCCGCCCGCCGAAATGCCGGACACGAGCGAGATCCTAAGTGCGTCCGCGCCCGCTGTGTCTATCACTTCGAGCGGGTCGACGCCGTTGCCCGACGACTTGCTCATCTTTTTGCCCTTGTCGTCGCGCACAATGCCGTGGATAACGACGTCGCTAAACGGCTTTTTGCCCGTATGTTTAAGTCCCGAGAATATCATTCTCGACACCCAAAATCCGATTATGTCATAGCCCGTAACGAGCGCGTCGGTGGGGTAGTAGCGCTTATACAGCTCGGTTTCGTTGGGCCAGCCCATGGTCGAAAACGGCCATAGCGCCGACGAAAACCAGGTGTCGAGCACGTCCTCGTCCTGCGTAACGTGTCCGCCGCAATGCGGGCACTTTGTTATATCGTGGCTCGAGGCGGTCATCTTTCCGCACTTGTCGCAGTAATATACGGGTATTCGGTGTCCCCACCAAAGCTGACGGGAGATGCACCAATCCTGAGTGTTTTCCATCCAATGCAGATACGACTTTTCGAAACGCTTGGGTATAAAGTTTATTTCCTTTTTCTTGACGGCTTCGATGGCGGGCGCGGCAAGTTCTTTCATTTTTACGAACCATTGCTTGCTGATAAGCGGCTCTATCGTGCTGCCGCAGCGATAGCAGTGACCGACGTTGTGCTCGTAGTCGTCGATCTTTACGAGATAGCCTTGCGCTTTCAGGTCGTCCACTATGCGCTTTCGAGCCTCGTAGCGATCCAGCCCGCAATAGGCGCCCGCGTTTTCGTTCATGGTGGCGTCGTCGTTCATTATCTTGATGATGGGTAAGTCGTGACGCTTGCCCACTTCGAAGTCGTTGGGGTCGTGGGCGGGCGTTATCTTTACCGCGCCCGTGCCGAAGTCCTTTTCGACATAGCTGTCGGCGACGACGGGAATTTCCCTATTGCATAATGGCAAAACGAGCGTCTTGCCTATGAATTTTTTGTAGCGCATATCGGTGGGATTTACCGCAACCGCAGTATCGCCGAGCAACGTTTCGGGTCGTGTGGTGGCAATGGTAATTTCGCCGCTCCCGTCCGAGAGGGGATAGCGGATGTACCACAGATGCGAACTTGCGTTTTCGTATTCGACCTCCGCATCCGAAATAGCCGTCTTGCAGCACGGGCACCAATTTATTATTCGGTCGCCCCTATATATGATGCCGTCGTTGAACATTTGGGTAAAGACGGTCTTTACGGCGTAGGAGCATTTTTCGTCCATGGTAAAGGAGCTTTTGTCCCAATCGCAGCTTACGCCCATTCGTTTTTGCTGCTCCACTATCCTGCCGCCGTACTTGTCTTTCCAATCGAAAGCGCATTTAAGGAAGCCCTCGCGTCCGAGTTGAAGCTTGGTTATGCCTTGGGCTTTGAGGTTTTCGACGATCTTTACTTCGGTCGCGATCGAGGCGTGGTCGGTCCCGGGCAACCAAAGCGTGTCGAAACCTTTCATTCGCTTGTACCTTACTATGGAGTCCTGTATCGTGCAGTCGAGGGCGTGCCCGATGTGAAGCTGTCCCGTTATATTCGGAGGCGGCATGACGATGGTAAAGGTCTTTTTGCCCTTACCCGAGGGCTTAAAATAGCCTTTTGTCAGCCATTTGTCGTAAATTCTTTGTTCGAAGTCTTTTGGTTCGTAGGTCTTGTTCATTTTGACGTCCTTAAAATAATCTCTTACACATAAGTATAACACATCAAATTTAATAAAGCAACAAATATTAACAAGCAAATTCAAATTTGCATAGTATGGGGTATGAGAAATAAAGGAGGAAGTTTATGAAGAAAATTGCAATTTTGTTGTCTATGACGCTATGTCTTTGCTCGTTGTGTTTTGTCGGCTGCTCGAATAAAAACGTCAACAAGATCCGACTGAGCGAAGTGGCGCACAGCATATTTTACGCACCGCTGTATGTAGCCATAAACAACGGATACTTCTCGGACGAGGGCATCGAGATCGAGCTTATTTACGGTGGGGGCGCCGACAAGGTCATGACCGCCATTGCCTCGAAAAGCGTCGATATCGGACTTATGGGTCCCGAAGCCACGATCTATTGTCACGTAGAGGGGCAAAGAGATTATCCCGTGATATTCGGTCAGCTTACCCAGCGCGACGGCTCGTTCCTTGTGTCGAGAAAGGAGGAAAAGGACTTTGAGTGGAGCGACCTGAAAGATAAGCACATCTTGGCGGGTCGAAAGGGCGGCGTGCCCGCTATGACCCTGCAATATGTGGTCGAAAATAAGGGCGGACTTAAACTCGACGAGCTCGACTTCGACACCGATGTGGCTTTCGACATGATGGTGGGAGCGTTCGAGGGCGACAAGAGCATCGACTACTGCACCATGTTCGAGCCGACGGCAAGCGACTTTGTCAAGGCGGGCAAGGGCTATATCGTGGCATCGGTCGGCGAGGCGTCGGGCGACGTGCCGTACACCGCTTTTTCGGCGTCGAAAAGCTATCTCGGCGAAAATCGAGAACTCGTAAAGAAGTTCCTTTCCTGCGTAATGAAAGGCTACGAATACATCAAAAACAACGACAGCATGACGGTGGCTGCGGCTCTTAAAAGTTCCTTTGCTGAAACCGACGAGGAACTCATCGCGGCTTCTATGGAGAGTTATCTTAAAATAGACGCCTGGTGCCACACGCCCGTTATGAGCGAACAGTCGTTTAACAAGTTGCAGGATATTATGGAAAATTCGGGCAACTTATCGGGGCGAGCGGACTATTCTATGGCGGTGGACAACAGCATAGCAAAGGAGCTCCTCGGCTGAAAAAAATTCTTACTTTGAGAGGGAAGCATGGAAATACTCAAAATGGAAAACGTAAGCCTCACCTATCAAACGGCAGAACGGGAAACAAAGGCGATCGAGAACATTTCGCTTACCATTGACGACGGCGAGTTCATTGCGCTTGTGGGCCCGAGCGGCTGCGGAAAAACGACCATACTTTCGCTTATTTCGGGACTTATCAAACCGAGCCAAGGGACGATCACGCTTAAAGATCGGCCCGTAACGGGACCCGGGCACGGCGTCGGATATATGTTGCAAAAGGATATGCTCTTCGAGTGGCGCACCATCGAAAAGAACGTGCTGCTGGGACCCGAGATCGGTCATAAGGTCGACGACGAGATAAAAAACGAGGCAAACGAACTTTTACGCAAGTACGGGCTGTATGAGTTTCGTAAGCATTATCCCGCTCAGCTTTCGGGCGGAATGAGGCAGAGGGCTGCGCTTATCCGCACCCTCGCCATGCGCCCCCAGCTTATGCTGCTCGACGAGCCGTTCTCGGCGCTCGACTTTCAAACGAGGCTGAACGTATGTAACGACGTCTACAACATAATCAAGTCCGAAAAAAAGACCGCATTGCTTGTGACGCACGATATTTCGGAGGCAGTCAGCCTTGCCGACAGAGTGATCGTCCTGTCCGCTCGACCCGCCACGGTCAAAAAGACGTTTACGATCGATTTGGCGCAAGGTCCGCTCCTTAGGCGTGAGAGCGCCGAATTCGGCAAGTGGTTCGATTTGATTTGGAAGGAGGTCGTAAGTTGAAAACACAAAAGAACGAACACGAATTGTTTTTACGAAAGAACAAACTCAAAAAGATCAAGATCATAGTAATTCAGGTGTCGCTGCTTATATTCCTTATCGGATTATGGGAGCTCGCCGCCGCGCTTGGATGGATAGACAGCTTTATTACCTCATCGCCGAGCCGCATCGTCGCTATGCTCGGCAAGTTGAGCGAGCAAGGGCTTTGGGTGCATATTTGGACGACGCTGTATGAGTGCGTTATCGGCTTTTTGCTCTCCACCTTGCTCGGCATAGCCATAGCCGTGTTGCTGTGGTGCTCGGAACTGCTGCGCAAAGTGCTCGAGCCGTACATCGTCGTGCTCAACAGCTTGCCCAAGATCGCTTTGGGACCCATAATCATAATATGGGTAGGGGCGGGGGCAAAGGCGATAGTCATGATGACCGTGCTGATTTGCATAATCGTCACCGTTATCTCGACGCTCAACGGGCTTATGGCGACCGATGAGGGCAAGATCTTGCTCTTGCGCTCTATGGGAGCGAACAAGTGGCAGATCCTAACCAAGCTTGTGTTGCCGAGCAGTGTCCCCACCTTTTTGTCGGTGCTCAAAATCAATGTCGGGCTTGCCTGGGTGGGCACGATAATGGGCGAGTACCTCGTGTCGAGCGCGGGGCTGGGGTACCTCATAATCTACGGCGGTCAGGTGTTTAAGCTTGACCTCGTAATGACCTCAACCGTCATACTTTGCGTGCTTGCGGCGGCGATGTACTTTGTGGTCGCGCTTATCGAAAAGTTTGTGCGCAAGACCTGAGTTTTTTGCAAGGAACACTGTTCCCAAAATAACGTAAATAAGACCGAATACGCCAATCACGGGGTACAGATAGCTGACAACGCTCGAAAAACCGAGGTTGCTTACTATTAAGCCCGCGATCAGCGAAATTATCACCGAAAAGGTCGTGCTGCCCGTAAGGTCGACGATAAAGCTGCTCAGCCCGTTCATTGCCGTCATCATGGTGGTAAATACGGACGTGGCGACGGCGGCTATCGAGGCGTAGTACAGCAGCTTGGACTTTGAGGCGATCGCAACGAGCGGCATGTCCGAACTCGTTTCCCCGCTGCCGTTTAGGGCGAGGATGATCAAAAGAGTCAATGCCGTGATTATCGTTGCGGCGATAAGCGAAGCCCAAAATACTGTTTTGGGCTTTTCGTCTACCGTGACGAGTACGGTCGAGGCAAGCATAATGTTCATACATACGTAAATTATCGCGGCGGGAATCGAGATGAGTTTAAGCGGATGAGCCGTCGCGTCGCCGATGTTGAAACAGCAAATTAGGACGATAAAAAGTATGATAAACGGAACTATTACGCTGTTGCCGCCAAGCAGTCCTTTTAGCCCCTTTATGACGATGAGGGCGCACAGTATCCCGCTTATTATCGAGTAGGCGGGCGCAATGGGGAACAGAGGAGAAAAAAGCGAGTCCATGCCCGACAACATGCCCGACAAGACGATAAGGCTGTTCAGCAGCAGAAAGATATCGGCTATGGCGTACGTGCGCCCGAGCATTTTGCGACTGACTTCGCCGAAGTCCGAGCCCTTTATCGTTCTGCCGATCGTGCAAAACAGATAGCACAGTCCGAATATGCCAAGTCCCACGATGGGCGCGATAAGCGGCGAAATATCCGTGCCGAAAAAGGCGACGATCTCTTTGCCCGTGGCAAAGCCCGCCCCGATTATTGTACCCACGATGAGCATGGATAACGAAAAAATCTTTTTCATATTACATTATATTTCAACATTGTCCGTTTATTCCGGTTACTTTTTTGTCTTGGATGTTAAAATGAAGTGCAACGAAAAAAAGGAGGAAAAAGGGATAAAAAAAGATAGCAATTCATTGAAAAATC
>CANRNV010000038.1 GCA_947632125.1 uncultured Clostridia bacterium | reverse complement strand
TTAGGCGTAACGGTAACTTCGATTACCGTGCCCTCGAGGTAGATCATATCGTCCTCGTGAGGATTCAAATCGACTGTGCCGCGAGTAGTATCGTATACCAATGTAACAGCCCATTCCCCGGTGGGAACACACGCAACACACAAAACGGCTATTGCGCACAGCACGCAACTTAACGTGCCGATAAGCGCCAATTTCATTACTTTTTTCATATAGCATATTCCTCCTTTTGAGTTATTGCTTGTCCAACGTGTGAGCCGTGCGGCAAGCTTTTATTGATGTCATTTTAACACGTTCGACAAAATTTGTCAATAGGGGATTGTTACTTTTTTGGAAAAATTGTAAATAACTTTCGGGGGCAAGTTATTGTTACTTTTTTGAAAAAAAGTAACCAAAAAACTTTTGAGGGCGCAAACTCGGAAAATCCTTTCCTCGTTTGCGCTCAGATTTTTTTGTTCACTGTTTTTGCCTTATAAAAAACACACAAGCGAAGTGGAGATAGGAGAGAAACACAGTGGAATACTCACCATTCTGCATAATGTGATAACAGCGTGAACTACCCATTCTCTTTCACGCCCTCGCAAATTTTCAAAATCCCCTGAAAATGCCCAAAAATATGTAAAACCCCCTTGTTTTGGATAAAAAACAGGGGGTTTTCGGCTATTTTCGATTGTGATAAAGTTAACGAAAAAAGTACATAGAATATATTATTCTATGTACTTTTTTTCTTGGTAATTATAGCAAAACGCATAGATGATGTCAAGCAATATACACACAATATCAAAATAAATGGGCTTTATTGTCGATTTTACACGCTTTAATCTATGCAATGTACGCTTTTCCCCATACAAAAAGTACATAGAATAATATATTCCATGTACTTTTATAAAGCAAAAGAAAGAGGAGAAAATATGGTTTTTTACTGTGAAAATTGCGGTGCACGATTGGAACCCGATCAAAAGTTTTGCGAGATGTGTGGTGCTCCCGTCGCCTATGACGATTGTGCTTTTGAAACCGATAAGCCGTTGGATTTTGACCCGATGACTGTATTTACCGAGCGCAATTGGCAAAAAACTTGGAGAGCGGCGGCGAGAAGTTGCGATAGCGGCAATTTGGGCATTATGCTTGTCAATACAAAAGCTTTTCACGGCCCCGGGCTATTGGAAACAGTCGAAAAGTACATTGCTTTCAAGCGGCAAGAGGGGATAGTTTATTGCTTGTTGGATCTTGCCAATCAAAAGGTCGGCAGGACGAATTTCGGTTGTCATGATAACGTGGAACTTCTCAAAAAAGTGTATTCTTGCATAAAGCCCAAGTATTTGTTTATCGTAGGCGATCACAACGTGGTGGGTATGATAAGGTGGGACAATCCGGCATATATGCCGCCCGGCTTAGCTGTACCGGGCGATATCGACAAAACCGTGGAATCCGATTTGCCGTACGTAACGCTCGATGTCGGGATGCCCTTTGTCGGCAGAAATTGGAAAAGTTACAATTTCGACGGAGCCGTTCGAGTAGGGAGATTCCCGTGCGGTGAAAACAGCGAATACGAATTCGAATCATACTTTAAGACGGTTTCGGTACCCAAAGCCGAAAAGCCGCATCCTTTTGCACTTTCCGCTCTCTTTTGGAGCGAAACGAGCAAAGCCATTGTATCGAATTTTCGTGACTGCAAAGTGCACACGTGTCCCGAAATCGGACCGAATGACCTTATCGGTGACGGACTTAAAAGACTGTCGGGCGGCGATCCGAACCTGTTGTACTTCAACTTGCATGGTTGCTCCGAAACCAATTCCTGGTATGGCGAAGATGAGTACGGCAGTAAGCCGCCCGCATTTGCAGCGCAATGTTTGCCCGTCAAAAGCGGATATGTCATAGGTACCGAGGCTTGTTACGGCGCTCGCTTTAATAGCGACTCTATACTCAATGTTGCGCTTAAACAAAAGGGCTGTTTGGCTTTTTTGGGCTCTCACGAAATTGCGTACGGAATGGGTGACGGCCAGATGTCTTGCGCCGATATTTTGGTGGAGAAGTTTATGGGCGATACGGCTCGCGGCGCAACGGTGGGTGACGCATATATTAGCGGACTTAAAGCATTGGTGCAAGGCGACGAATTGAACGACGCGGGATTTAAGACATTGTGCGAATTCACACTTTACGGCGACCCGTCCGAAAAGCCGTTCGGAACAATCACGAGCGGACAAAAAGGCATTATATCTTTCGACACGGCTATCCATATTCCGATGCCCGATGTGAGGGCGATGGTAAGACTGAAACTTGCCGAGGTCAACGAAGAGATAATCAAAAGAGTTGCGGCATTTGTCGAACGTTCGTACGGGAGATATGCCGAAATAAAGCCCACAACGTGTTCCGTCTTGGGTTATGGCGGATACAAAGCGATTTATCCCAAGAAAAAGAGCAACGGAATTGTCGATATGCTGTGCGTCTATTTCGACGATGACGGCAACGTAAAAAAAGTCTTAGTGACGAAATAAGAGGGTGGTATTATGGAAGGAATTGTAATTCTTTTGCAAGTCAACAAGGGGTCTAAAAGCGAGGGAATATACGCGTTTCTCTATTGCGGCGGCGGCAAGCTGGTTCGGCTTTCGACGGGCAATAGTTTGGACGGCAGTGATTTCTCCGCTTATGACGGTAAAAAAGTTATTGTAACAGGGCAATTAAACGAAAATGACGTTATTGTCGTGGACACGATAGAAGAAACAGGAGGTTAAATATGGCAAAATGTTTGAATTGCGGCAAAGAAATTGCCGACGCCGCTAAGTTTTGCAGATATTGCGGCGGCGCGGTGAGCGCACAAAAGTCGGATACCAAGGAGTGCCCGCAGTGTCACAAGGCGATACCGATGACAGCAAAGTTCTGCAAATTCTGCGGATATGGCTTTAACGAAAGCAGGCGGATGAGCAGTAAGGACGCCGGCGAGGACAAGCCGACCGAAAACGAGCAAAGCAATAACGAGCAAAGCAATAACGAGCAAAGCAATATTGTAAAGTACAAAAATTTTATTACCTGGAAGATGATCCCGGGTCAACTCGCCGTCAAGATCGAAAGAGATGCGATGGACGATTACGGCAAGGTAAAAGGACTTTTTATTGCTCCCGGCACCAAAGCGCTGTTTTTTGTCGACGGCAAGTTTGTTGCACAGCTTGAAAGCGGGCGATATCCTTTTTGGAACATAGACGGTTCGGATAAGGAGAGCAACTTTTGGAATAAGATAACTTCTTTCGTCAAGTACAACTTCGGCAAAATGCTCGGACGCAACAACGAGATGGTCGTTTTGATGCGCGACAGTCAATTCGAACTTGAGTATTCAATAAAAGACGTACCTACGGCTACTATAAGGAGCGAAGTGGGCGTTCGGTTGCTTTGCGAATTCAATGATCTCGACAAGTTCTTTTCGAGTTGTCTTATCGACAAAAATTATGTCGATCTCCAATCTTTTGCGGGTCTTTTTGAAACGTCGGTGCGAGTTACGCTCGGTCGCGTGATGTCGGGAACGGCGCCCCAAGACGTGGAAAACAACGTCGAACTTTTCGATAAAACGCTTGAAGCATTGCGCACCGTATTTGCCGACATTGCCCCGTTTGTGCAAATAAAGCGCCTTATCGATCTTACGACGACGCAAAAGGGGTTGGAAGAAATTCGCAAATGGCAAGAGGAGATGTATGTTAACGAACAGGAACTTGAACATCTTCGTATGCGCAACGAATTTTTGAACAAGCTCCAAAACGTCGATTACGAAAAACAACTGTCCGAGGCTCGCTCGCGCGTGGACTTCGAGGCGCTTATGGACAAGGTAGATAACGACGGGCTGCTTAACGCGGACAAAAAGGAGCAGTTCGTCCTCATGCTCGAAGCGGAAAAGGAGCTGCGCGAGGCGAAAACCGCGTTGGAAACCGAGAACGCCATAAACAAACTGCGCCAAAGTAATATGCTCGGGAAGGAGGAGATAGCCTCGCTCGAAAGGCAAATTGCACACAGAGAGAACATGGCGCAAGTCAGCGACGCTCAGGCGGTGGCGATGGCGACCTTGCAAAACGCGGAAGCGCTCGACAGAGAAAAACTCAATTGGGAGCTCGAAATAGGCAATAAGCGTTTCGAAAACGAACTTTCGCTTGCGGAGAAGCGCGATGATTATGTCGACAAGCGAAGAAATTCCGATTTGGATTATCAACAAAAGATACGCGACGCGCAACTTGAAGCATTGCGTCGCCTCGAAGATATGAACGAGCAAAGAGAGCAGGCTCGTCACCAACGCGAAATGGAGAGCAAGAAAATCGATTACGACGCCGAAATCGAGCGTCAAAAGGTAAATGCGACAATGAGTTTCGAGCAGATAATGGCGTCCAATCCGGATATCTCGCCCGAAGCCGCCGCCGCACTTGCCAAAAAGTTCGAGGCGGAAGCCGCCGCCGCGTCCGAGTCCAAGACGTCCGAACTTATGAATCGTCACAACGAGGACATCAAGGATTTTCTCGCTCGCCAAATGGAATTGACCAAAAGCGTTATCGAGGCGCAAAACAAAGCCAATTCGACTGCTCTCGAACAAAAGCAGAGCGAACTCGACCGAGTTTATGCCGATTCCGAGCATCATCAGGACAGAATGCTTGCCGGAATGCAGACGACGGTCAATTCGATGCGCGGCATGACCGAAACGCAGGTGGTATTTTGTCCCGAATGCGGACAAAAGAACAGCGTAGGATTTAAGTTCTGTTCCGCTTGCGGCGCAAAACTAAACGGGTAAGGAGGAACTTTATGATAAAATGTACACAATGTAATACCGAAAACGAAGAGTCGAACAAATTTTGCCGAGAGTGTGGCGCAAAACTCGAAGTTGTCGTTTTTTGCGAAATGTGCGGTACCAAACTTGCTCCCGGAGCAAAGTTTTGTCCGGAATGCGGCGCGCGCTTGGAAAAGCCGAAATGCAGCGAGTCCTTGACGGGCGGCAACGCCGTGGTAAATGGCAATGTCGACGCTTCGCTAAGAGGCGACGTGTCGGGAACTCCGGGGTCCTCTCGCGGTCCGCTCGCAACCGACAACGCAATTATAAATGGCAGTAGCATTGATACTTCGGTTCGCAATTCCACGACTAACAACGTTTTTAGTACGAAAAACATCGATTATCGTGGAGCGGAGATAAACAACGGACCGGTATACAAAGGTCCCGTCGACCAAAGGGTGACGCAAAACATTTTCAACGATTCGGCGGTGCAATGCAGTATTTGCGGTAAAACAATGGTCAAGGGCTCGCCCGAACACAATGTTTGCGTTTCGTGCGGCAAGGCTTTCTGCTTAGAACATTTCGACAAGCAAAGCAATATGTGCGCGTCTTGCCTTAGCGATATCGAGGACAATATTCGAAGCGGCGAATACGGCAAGGCAAGTTCGGCTTGTCGTATGGCAATGGCAAGGGGAGCCTCAAATCCCGACCTGTGCTTTTATAACGCCGTTTGTATTTTGAAAGGAAAAAAGGCGTTCGTACAGCAAAAGACGGACATAAAAGATATCATAATGTTGCTCGAAAAGGCGGTTTCTCTTGAACCGAAGCCCATTTATATGTACTTTTTGGCTTACGTAAAGTACGATTACTACGCACGAAACTTTTTTGCGATAAAGCCCGACTACAAGCAATGCCTGTACGAGGCGAAAAATCTCGGCTTGACGGAAGAGGATAAAATGAGATTGTTCTCGCTTTTGAAAGTCGAAAGACCCTCGTGCCTATAAAAACAATTCCTTTTTAAGTATATCGTTAGAAGGAGGAATATGGATCCTACATTTATTATATTGTTTGTTATCTATATTGTGTTTCTCGTATGTTTGTTCGGCATGGCTTCTACCCAAATGAAACGCGCCAAGGAAAACGGACAAAACACGCAACGTTATTTGGTTTTGCTCATTTTGTCGGTCATAATTCCGTTCATAGGAGTTATATATCTCATAATTCTATGCGCGGAACGTTCCAAGAATCGAAAATATATAAAACCGAAGCGTGCCGTAATACGTAGCAATACAAAAAAAGCTAACAATGATGATATTTTTACAATAATAAGCGACGGAATTTGTCCGCCCGATCCACAAAAAAAACAAGGAGATAAAGTAATGGATAATAATTTTAATATTAAAGACTATTTCAGAAAGGACTACGGTTTGCCTCCGAAGCCGCCCGTATTTCAATTGAAAGGCCTGCTTATACTTTTGTACTTAACGATAGTTCCCATAATAATCAAAATTGTAAACGCAAAAAGAATAGCAGAATGGGAAAATAATTACTCAATACGCAACAATACTTGGCATGCAAAGTTCGACGAATTCTACAATAAATTTATTGAGGACATGAACATAAAAGAAACCGCTATGGCTAAACTCGGTTTGGATTCCTCGCAAATCGGCGTGGAGGGAGCATCGCAAGTCGAGCCTATCGAGCTTTATTCCAAGGCGTATAACGGATATTGGCGCAAGGCACCCGACGGAATATTCAGAACCGATGTAAACGAATATACCTGGATCTTCTTCACCGAGGAGCAGCTCCTTACATACAGGGTCAGATTCTCGCTTACGGGCGATCCGTTAGAGATAGATGGTGATGTATCAAAACAGGAATTTATGAACGAATTTTTCTACAACGATATCGTTTCGGTTTACACAAAGACCTCGTATTTGAAACTCGACGAAAGCAAATCTTACGAAAAGCCCGATAAGGAAGAGAAAAAAGATGAAAATGATATTTCTTTCGACGACGAAGAGGTCAAAACCGAATCTTTCAGTATCGCTGTGCCCGGGGAAACTATCGGCTACGCATACATTGCTTCTCACGAAACAACGGCGAGCCTCAACGGTATGAAGCGCCTTATTCGCAATAAAAAGAATGAATCCGAAGTAAAAAAACTCGAAGAGATAAAAGGGGTTCTTCTCGACAATATTGCCGCTCGCATGACCGATAAAAACAATTAATCGATTTGTACGAAATACTTAAAAAGGAAAAGTAAAAAAATACGGGAGCAATTCTCGTATTTTTTTGTCGTTGTTTCGTCGCAGCCTCGTCGCAGACTGCGCTATTCTCACCCCACGAGTACAAGTATCTCGTGGGGACCCCGAGGCTGTTTGCGAACGAGTTCGCAAACGAGCCGTTGACGCTTGCCTGCTTCTCTTCGCTTGCGTTAGCAAGTAACGCAAGCGAGTTTCGTTATTCTGGCGTTACGTGCTTAGTCGGCGTTAACGGTTATTTCTGCGTTTTTTATAAGGAGCAAAACAGTGGACAAAAAAGGTTTTATCTGCGGAGAGGCTGAAAAGTATTTTTCAGCCTCTCCGCAGATAATTTGAGCGTTATTCTTATCGTCGCGGGCTTGCCCACCGGCCCCGTGTTGCTTTCGGGTTGAATGACGATGTAAAACGTGCCTTTTGCTTGGGATTGTGTTACTTTTTTCAAAAAGCAGAGGCTTTTTATAAAAAGCAGAAAAAGCAGAAACGCCTGCCGAAAAAGCTTTGACATAAAAATATTAAGGTGATATAATAAATAATGCAAAAATAAATTACAATGGAGTGAAAAACATGGAAGTTGTACTTAACGGTAGAGATTTGACTATCGAGCAGGTAGTTGCCGTAGCTCGCGAGGGGGCAAAAGTCGTCCTTTCGGAACAAGCCAAGGCGGCGGTTATCAAAGCGAGAGCATATGTAGACAAGAAGTTATCCGAAAAAGCCGTGATTTACGGTCTTACCACAGGTTTTGGCAAGTTTTCGGATATTTTTATTTCCGAAGAGGAAACCAAACCTTTGCAAAGGAACCTTATCATAAGCCACTCGTGCGGAATGGGCGACCCGCTCCCCACCGACGTCGTAAGGGCAGCCATGCTGCTCAGGTGCAATGCGCTCAGTCGCGGCAACAGCGGTATCAGACTCGAAGCGCTTAATACCCTTGTCAATATGATCAACGCGGGCGTTCATCCCCGTATTCCCGAAAAGGGCAGCCTCGGCGCAAGCGGCGATTTGGCTCCGCTCTCGCACATGGTGCTCGTCATGCTCGGCGAAGGACACGCCGAATACAAGGGCGAAATGCTCACGGGCAAAGAGGCAATGAAAAAGGCGGGCATTCCCACCATCGAACTTGCCGCCAAAGAGGGACTTGCGCTCATCAACGGCACGCAGATCATGACGGCGATAGGCTGCCTTGCCGTATACGACGCAAGGAATTTGGCTAAGACCGCCGACATAGTGGGCGCAATGACCTGCGAGGCTCAGCTTGGCATACTCAAAGCGTTCGACCACAAGGTGCACGACCTCAGAGGTCATAAGGGTCAAAAGGACGTGGCAAAGAACTTGCTCAACATCCTCAAAGACAGCAACCTCGCTCACGAAATAAACCCCGACAAGGTGCAGGACGCATACACAATTCGTTGTATGCCGCAGATCCACGGTGCGAGCCGTGACGCGATCGACTACGTTTGGGACGCCGTAACGAGGGAAATAAACGCCGTCACCGACAATCCGCTCATCTTTGCGGACGAGGACGAAGTCATCTCGGGCGGAAACTTCCACGGACAGCCCATGGCGCTCGCTTTCGACTTTTTGAAGATCGCCGTGTCCGAATACGCCAACGTTTCCGAGCGACGTATCGAGCGCATGGTCAACTCGCAACTTTCCAACGGCTTGCCCGCATTCCTCACCGAGCACGGCGGAGTAAATTCGGGCTTTATGATCGCGCAATACTCGGCGGCTTCCATGGTGAGCGAAAACAAGATCTACGCTCATCCCGCAAGCGTCGACTCCATACCCTCGTCGGCTAACCAAGAGGACCACGTCAGCATGGGCACGACGGCGGCGAGGACGGCGAGAATGATCCTCGACAACAGCCAAAAGGTGCTTGCCATCGAGCTGTTCACCGCCTACCAAGCCCTTACTTTCAGGGGCAAGGAAAAGCTTTCGTCGGCAACGAGAGCGGTCTACGACTATATCGCAAAGAGCGTTGCGCCCGTGGACCACGACATCGTTATGCATTACGAAATGGTCAAGTTCGACAAGATGATAAAGAACAACGAAATTGTCAAGGTTGCCGAAACCAAGTGCGGCAAATTATTATAAGGAGAAGTTTATGGACAACTTTAATATAAGCGAGGCAATGACGATAAAACTCGACAACGTCTTGCCCGAATATCCCACGTTCGACCCAACCAAACGACGCGCACCCGACAGGGGCTATCGTTTGACAAAGGCGCAAACCGAATTGGCGCTTAGGAACGCTCTTCGCTACGTGCCCGAGGAACTGCACGAAACCCTCGCCCCCGAGTTTTTGGAAGAACTCAAAACAAGAGGCAGGATCTACGCCTATCGCTATCGTCCTCAGGGCAGGATCTACGGCAAGCCCATCGACGAGTACAGGGGCAAGTGCCTCGAAGGCAAGGCGTTCCAAGTCATGATCGACAACAACCTCGACTTCGAGATCGCTTTGTACCCGTACGAGCTTGTTACCTACGGCGAAACGGGTCAGCCGTGCCAAAATTGGCTGCAATATCGCCTTATCAAGAAGTATCTCGAAGAATTGACCGAGAACCAGACCCTTGTCATCGAGTCGGGTCATCCGCTGGGACTGTTCCCGTCCAAGCCCACCGCTCCGAGAGTTATCATCACAAACGCCCTCATGGTGGGAATGTTCGACAACATCGACGATTGGGAGATCGCCGAGCAGATGGGCGTTGCCAACTACGGTCAGATGACGGCGGGCGGCTGGATGTATATCGGACCTCAGGGCATCGTTCACGGCACATTCAACACCATTTTGGGCGCGGGCAGAAAGTTCCTCGGCATTTCCGAAAAGGGCGATCTGAGGGGACGTACCTTTGTTTCCTCGGGACTCGGCGGCATGAGCGGCGCTCAGCCCAAGGCGGCTAACATCGCTTCCGCAGTGGGAATCTTCGCCGAAGTCGACCGCTCGCGTATCCAAACAAGATACGATCAAGGCTGGGTCGACGTAATAAGCGACGACCTTAAAGAGGTCTTTGCCTTAGCCGAAGAGCACGTAAAGAACAAGACGAGCATTTCGATCGCCTATCACGGCAACATCGTCGACTTGCTCGAATACGCCGATATGATCAACTTCAAGATCGACCTCCTTTCGGACCAGACCTCGTGCCACAACGCTTATAACGGCGGCTACTGCCCGCAGGGGCTCACCTTCGAGCAGCGCACGCAGATGTTGCACGACGACCGCAAGGGCTTTATCGAGCGGGTCAACGCCTCGCTTAAAAAGCACTTCGAGGTCATTTGCCGCTTGACCAAAAAGGGCACGTACTTCTTTGACTACGGCAATTCGTTTATGAAAGCCATCTACGACAGCGGCGTCAAGGAGATAAGCAAAAACGGCGTCGACGAAAAGGACGGCTTCATATTCCCGTCCTACGTCGAGGACATCATGGGACCCATGCTGTTCGACTACGGCTACGGACCGTTCCGATGGGTGTGCCTCTCGGGTAAGCCCGAGGACCTGCACAAAACCGACAAGGCGGCTATGGAATGTATCGACCCCGAAAGGCGGTTCCAGGACAGGGATAACTACATCTGGATCCGTGACGCCGAAAAGAACAAGCTCGTCGTCGGCACCCAAGCGAGAATTCTCTATCAGGACGCCGAGGGCAGGACGAAGATCGCCCTTAAATTCAACGAACTCGTTCGAAAAGGCGAGATAGGGCCCGTCATGCTCGGCAGAGATCATCACGACGTTTCGGGCACGGACTCCCCGTTTAGGGAAACCGCCAACATCAAGGACGGCAGCAACGTCATGGCGGATATGGCGGTTCAGTGCTTTGCGGGCAATGCCGCAAGGGGCATGAGCCTTTGCGCTCTCCATAACGGCGGCGGCGTCGGCATCGGCAAGGCGATCAACGGCGGCTTCGGACTTGTCCTCGACGGCAGCGAACGCGTGGACGAGATCATAAAGAGCGCCATGATGTGGGACGTCATGGGCGGCGTCGCTCGCAGAAGCTGGGCGCGCAACGAGCACTCGGTAACCACCGTTATCGATTACAACAAGCGCAATGCGGGCAAGGCTCACATCACCATTCCGTATATGGTGTCGGACGAACTCATAAATCGTGTGCTTAAAAATATCTGAGAAAATTCGATAATTTTCCATAGTTTTTAAGAATTTATAAGAACATATAAGAACAACCGAAAACAGATAAGAATAAATAAGGATTTTAAGAATTTTTAAGTAAGTTTTTCACATTATTTGTGGTAACGGATAAGAAATTTTGCTTAAAAGTGACAATAATTAAGTTTATATAAGGAGAAAATCAATGTCTAAAATTGTTGAATGTGTCCCCAATATCAGCGAGGGCAGAAACAGTCAAGTTATAGAGGCGGTCCTTAACGAAGTAAGGGACACCAAGGGCGTCACCCTTGTCGATTGCAGTTCCGACGCGTCGCACAACCGCACGGTCATCACGTTTTTCGGCAGTCCCGAGGGCGTGTCCGAGGCAGCCGTCCGCTTGGCTAAAAAGGCGGTGGAACTTATCGACCTCAACAAGCACGAGGGCGAGCATCCGAGGATGGGCGCGGTGGATGTCATTCCGTTTATACCCATCAAGGAAGTGACCATGGAAGAGTGCGTCGAGCTGTCCAAGAGCGTGGCAAAGCGCGTGTGGGAAGAGGCTAAGTTGCCCGTATTCCTTTACGAGGAGTCGGCTTCGGCTCCGCACAGGGTCAACCTCGCCGCTATCCGCAAGGGGCAGTTCGAGGGCATGGCGAAGAAAGTGCTCGAACCCGAGTGGGAGCCCGACTTCGGCGGCAGGACCATCAATCCGACGGGCGGCGTCGTTGCCGTGGGCGCGAGAATGCCTCTTGTCGCATTCAACATCAACCTTTCCACCTCGGACGTGGAGATAGCAAGCAAGATAGCAAAGATAATCCGTAGGATAAGCGGCGGTTTCGACTGCGTAAAGGCGCTCGGCGTAATGCTCGAGGACAGGAACATAGCGCAGGTTTCCATCAACATGACCAACTTCCACAAGACCCCGCTCTATCGAGTGCTCGAAGTCGTAAGGTTCGAGGCGGCTCGTTACGGCGTGCACGTCGTCGGCACCGAGATCATCGGACTTACCCCCATGAAAGCGCTCGTCGATTGTGCGGAGTACTACTTGCAAATAGAGAAGTTCGATTTCGACAAGCAAGTCATCGAAAATCACATTCTTTAAGGAGAAACAATGCTCTTAGTCAAAAACATCGGTTTGTTGCAGACGCCTGTGGGCACGCATAGCCTTTGCGGACCCGAGCAGGCGAAAAACCTCAAACTCAAAGACGCCGCCGTCGCCGTAAAGGACGGCAAGATAAGCGAGATTTTCGCGGACGGCGCCGAGCCGCCTCTAAGCAAGTTCGATAGGGTGATCGACGCCGAGGGGCGTTTGGTGACCCCCGGGCTTGTCGATTGTCATACCCATATGGTGTTTGGGGGCTGGCGTCACAACGAGATCCCGCTCAAACTCAAAGGGGCGACGTACCTCGACATATTGAGGGCGGGCGGCGGAATTTTGGACACCGTGCGCCACACCCGAGAGATGAGCGAGGACGAACTGCTGAACAGAGCCAAGGGCTTCGTTTGCGAGATGTTGCGGGGCGGCGTCACCACCGCGGAGTCCAAAAGCGGCTACGGGCTTGACCTAAACGACGAAATAAAGCAGCTCCGCGTAAACAAGCGGCTTTGCGAAGAAACTCCGATGGACATTGTTTCGACGTTCCTCGGGGCGCACGCTATCCCGCCCGAGTTCAAGGACAGGGCGGACGAGTACATAGACTATCTTTGCGACACCGTTCTGCCCGAGGTAAAAAGGCAGAACCTCGCTTCGTTCTGCGACGTCTTTTGCGAGGATTCGGTCTTTGACGTTATGCAGAGCAAAAAGATGCTGCTCTGCGGTCAAAAGTACGGATTGAAAAGCAAGATACACGCCGATGAGATCGAGGCGATAGGCGGCGCCGTGCTTGCGGGCGAACTCGGAGCGATTTCCGCCGAGCACCTTATCGCAACCAACGAGTTGGGTATGGACAGCATGGCAAGGGGCGGCGTCACGGCTGCGCTTCTGCCCGCGACGTCCTTTTACCTCAACAAGACGTACGCACCCGCGAGGGCTATGATAGATAAGGGGATACCCGTCGCCATAGCCTCCGACTTCAACCCCGGCTCGTGCCCGTCGCTCAACCTGCAACTGTGTATAAACCTCGGATACCTGAAATATCGACTTTTGCCCGAGGAGATCTTGACCGCAGTGACGCTCAATGCCGCTTGCGCGCTCGACAGGGGCGACGCAATAGGCAGCATCGAAGTGGGGAAAAACGCCGACCTCGTAATTTGGGACGCGCCCAACTTCGAAATGCTCTGCTATCGCTTCGGCAGCAACCAAGTAAAAACCGTTATCAAAAAAGGAGAAATAATACAATGAAATTGACAGAAATGACCGTAAACGCATATATGGATCTGCTTAATTCGGACGCACCCGCTCCGGGCGGCGGCAGCGCAAGCGCACTTTGCGGCGCTCAGGGCGCGGCGCTCGTTTCGATGGTGGCGGGGCTCACCGTCGGCAAAAAGAAGTACGCGGACGATTGGCAGCTTTGCTCGGATGTAGCAAAAAAGGCATCGGACCTTAAAAGCGAGTTCATCGTTCAGGTGGATAAGGACACCGAGGCGTTCAACCTCGTTTCGGCTGCGTTCAAACTCCCCAAGGAAACCGACGAAGAAAAGGCGGCTCGTTCCGACGCGATAGCCGCAGCTACGCTCGTGGCGACAAAGGTCCCGTTTGAAACAATGGAACTCACCTTAAAGGCTCTTGCGCTCACCAAGTCGCTTATCGGACACTCCAACACCAACGCAGCCAGCGACCTCGGCGTATCCGCGCTCAACCTCATCTCATGCATGAAAGGGGCATGGTTAAACGTCCTCATCAATCTCGGGGGACTAAAAGACCAAGCCGAGGCGGACAAATTCCGCGCTTTGGGCAAGGAAATGGTGGCTGAGGCTCAAAGGGAAGCGGACGAAATTTACGAGGCTACCCTCGACATCTTGAAGTAAAAGGAGCGTCAATTGAAAACCGATATCGAAATAGCTTCGAGCGCGAAACTCTTGCCGATAACCGAAGTTGCGGCTTCGATGGGCATAGACGCAAGCGAACTCGAATGTTACGGAAAATACAAGGCAAAGGTCACGGGACGCGGCAACAAAAAGGGCAAACTCATCCTTGTGACCGCCATCAATCCCACGCCTGCGGGCGAGGGCAAGACCACCGTGTCCATAGGACTTGCCGACGGACTCAAAAGGACGGGCAGAAGCGTCTGCTTGGCGCTGCGCGAGCCCTCGCTCGGACCCGTTTTCGGCATAAAAGGCGGAGCGGCGGGCGGCGGATACGCTCAGGTCGCGCCCATGGAGGACATCAACCTGCACTTTACGGGTGACCTGCACGCCATTACCGCAGCCAACAATTTGCTTGCCGCCATGATCGACAACCACATCTATTGGGGCAACAAGCTCAGGATAAAAGAAGTCACCTGGCACCGCTGCTTGGACGTCAACGACAGGGCGCTTCGCCTCGTAAAAAGCGGATTGGGCAGCAAGTGCGAACGCGACGACCGCTTCGACATCACGGCGGCGAGCGAGGTTATGGCGGTGCTTTGCCTTGCCCGTTCGCAGGACGACTTAAAGGAGCGCCTCGGCAGGATCGTCGTGGGTATCGACGAGGACGGCAACAACGTCACCGCTCATATGCTCTGCGCCGAGGAGGCAATGACGATCTTGCTTAAAGACGCGCTCAAACCCAACCTCGTGCAAACGCTCGAGGGCGTGCCGGCATTCGTGCACGGCGGACCGTTTGCCAATATCGCTCACGGCTGCAACAGCATACAGGCGACTTACGCCGCCATGTCGTACGCCGACTACGCCGTCACCGAGGCGGGCTTCGGCGCCGACCTCGGAGCCGAAAAGTTCCTCGATATCAAGTGCCGCATAGCAGGTATCCGGCCCGACGCCGTCGTCATCGTGGCGACACTTCGCGCGCTCAAATGCGCTGGCGGAAAAGCCGAAAACCTGTCCGAGCGGGACGACGACAGCCTTATCAAGGGGCTCGACAACCTAAAAAAGCACATCGAGAACATCACGGGCGTGTTTAAGCTTCCGTGCGTCGTGGCGATCAACAGGTTCGCTCTCGACGGCGACGAGGAGATAGAACTTTTACGCAACGAGCTCTGTTCCTACGGCGTAAAGGCGGTCTGCGTCGAATGTTGGGCTAAGGGCGGCTTGGGAGCCGTCGAACTCGCCGATGCGGTGGCGGAACTTGTCGAAAAGAAGTCCGACCTGCAATTTGCGTACTCGCTTGACGATAGCACCGAGCAAAAAATCGTTTCGGTCGCGAAAAAAATCTACGGCGCGGACGGCGTCGTCTTTACCGAAAAGGCAAGGGCGGACATGGCGAGATATCCGCAAAATTTGCCCGTATGTATCGCAAAAACGCAGTTCTCGCTTTCGGACAATGCCAAGTTGCTCGGTCGTCCCAAGGGCTTTGACATCACCATAAGGGAAGTCATGTTCAAAGCGGGCGCGGGCTTTTTGGTCGCGATCGCAGGCGACATCATGCTTATGCCCGGCTTGCCTCGCTCGCCGAGTTCCGAGCGCATGAGTATCAACGGCAACGAGATAAAAGGGCTCTTTTAGTAAGCGTTTCCGTCGGGAAAACAAAAAAGACCAATTCGGAATAATCAATTTAATAAAAATAAAAAAGTCGAGAGTTCTCGACTTTTTTTGTCTTAAAAATTGTCGTTGTCGCCGCCGCTTTTTGTCGTAAAAGTTGTCGCCGCCCATAGCGACCCAAAGAGCTTTTCTTTCCGCGCCTCTAAACCAAGCTTGTCTTGCTTAAAATGACGTTGCTTACCGCTCCAAGTCCTGCGGCGAACAGAGGACCGCCGAGAACACACAGCGCGACATTGAATGCGCCCGAATTGAGCGGCGTCATCATGGGGATCATGGTAAAGAGCAACATTCCCGCAGCCAACGAGCCGAGGATCGAGAGCCACAATTTTTGCTTCCCGACCGTCGCAAGCGT
>CANRNV010000037.1 GCA_947632125.1 uncultured Clostridia bacterium | reverse complement strand
CCGTTTGAAGAGTATGCTCTTGCCCTCCATTACCGGCATGCCCGCAAGTCCGCCGATGTTGCCCAGCCCGAGCACCGCGCTCCCGTCCGATACGACGGCGACGAGATTGCCCTTGCGTGTGTATGTGTACGCCTTTTCGGGATCCTCCGCTATTTCGAGGCAGGGCTGCGCCACGCCCGGAGTGTATGCCGTGGACAAATCGTCCTTTGTGCTTAGCGGCGCACGAGATACGACCTCGATCTTGCCGCACCACTGCTTGTGTTTTATAAGTGCTTGTTGTTTGTAGTCCATAACGTAATTTTACCATAAGCGAATGTAAGTGTCAAGTGTTAATACCGCCCCTACCCATTCGGTTTTGTTTAAGCCGCAAGATTTTTTACCGACAAAGCCGGTCACTAATAAACTCTCTTAGAGGTGGCAACAGAGACAGCGACAAAAAAGCGTATCCGTTTTGCCGAATACGCCTTTTATTTTTTTTTGTAAATACCGCCGCCGCACAAAGCGACTTTTTATCTTAATGGCTATCACCATAGAGAATATTGGTGCTTTTAAGGCGGCTGTATGTAGCGGGGCTAAGCAATGCGCCCTTCCCCAAGAGCGAATATTGCTCTTAAAACGCGCCGCTATACTTCATCATTTTCATCTTGTCATAAACAATTTCTTCTACCGGTCGTTTTTCACTTAAACGCCAAAGCTGAAAGCTATGACAAGATCTAATTCAGAAGTTTCATGAGCACCAAATAGTATCTGGGTGCAGAACTGTCACACTTGTTTTCGACCTTTTCGTTCTCGGAAAAAATCGACTGCTTAAAGGCGCTTTTACCGCATTTTGTAAACAGCTTTATCACCTTTAATGCTAAATAAAGGGCGACAAACAGTTCGAATATTTCGCTTATGATTTGTACGCCGACCGTTATGGAACTGCCGAAGAACAAGAACGCCTTCAAAAACTCTTTTAGGATGTTAAAGCCGTCCTCGCCGAAAATATCATACAATAACGCCTTGATGTTTTCGTAATAGATCTCGGTAAATTGGGTCAGGAAAAACAAAGCAAGCACAAACAAATTGGTTATCGCCTGCTTCTTTTGTCCTTTGCGCACGTAAAAGACAGTGAGCCCGATAAGGACCGCTAAATTAATTATGAAAATTACGCTAAACACTGTCATATGTTAAGTATATAATAATCGAAAAGATGTGTCAAGCAAAAAATACGCGTTTTTACTTATATTTTTTATCCAAAAGCTTCCTCTTTATTTTTCCGGCAAGAATGATAAGTACTATGCAAAGGACGAATATCCCTATCCAGACGGGTATCCCCCATCCCGAATAGGGAATGATTTTTCCGCTCCCGAAAAATGCCGTAAAGGCTATCATGGGCGGTCGGGCTATAAGCACGGCAAGCAAGAAGAACCGCCATTTCATCGAGGTCGAGCCCGCCACAAGGCAGAGCGTGTCGTCGGGGAAGAACGGGAAAAGCATCATAATGGCGAAAATCCACTTGCCCTTCTCACCCAACATTTTGGCATACTTATCGGCGCTATCCTTGCCCACCATCCAATTGATGAGCCGCGTTCCGCAGCTCTTGCCGAGCCAAAAGCAAATCACCGAGCCGATGTACGTGCCGATAAGCGAGATAATAAACGTCAAAAGCGGCCCGTATATCGCAACTCCTATCAGTATTATGACCGCCGACGGTATGGGCAAAAACACGACTTGGAACACCGTGAGCAGAAAGTACACGATCATCCCCCATTGCTTGGTGCTTAGAATAAAGTCCTTTATGGCGTCAAAATCTTCGAGGTACTTTACCCAGCCAAAAAGCTCGGCAACGATATAAAGCGAAACTGCGACGGCGGCGAACACGGTGATCGCCGTGACGACCCTTAGCGCCGTCTTGTATTTTCGATCGAGCAAGCAAATCAAGGTGAACGCAAAGGTGAATAAAAAGATGACGGCAACTTTTATGATTTTATTAAGTGAACTTAAAAAAATACAAGAAAGCACAATCATTACCGCAGCAAGCAGTGCGATAAAAATTGTGCTTAAAAGTCCTTTTTTTATTTTCATATTAATATTTTACAACTATATCGAGGTCTTTATGTGCGTTTCTATCTCCTTTTTGGCAATAGAATCGCACAAATTGTTGAGTTCGTCGTCGCTGTGTCCCTCTACCTTGTTAAAGGTGACCATATGGAACTCGGACAATTTTATGAGCTCTTTCCATAACTCGGCGTTTTTTACGTCCTTTTTATCGCTCGTTTTCCAGCCGTTGCGCTTCCAATTGTTCAGCCAGCCCTCGTTGAAAGCGTTGACGCAATAACTCGAATCACTGTAAATATCGACCTCGCAACTCTCCTTTAACGCTTTAAGCCCCTGTATTATCGCCATAAGTTCCATGCGATTGTTGGTGGTGGACTTTTCAAAGCCGCTTATCGTCTTTGTCACGCCGTTAAACGAAAGTATGGCGCAGTAGCCGCCCGCGCCGGGATTGCCGCTACATGCTCCGTCGGTATAAATAATCACGTGCTTCATAAAAAGATTATACCACGAATCCCTTTTTTAATCAAGCAAATCAGACCTCTTTGTCGCAATAGACGCAACGCCTTACTCCGTCCGTCTCCGATATGAGCGCGGGAAGTTCTTGCTCGGTCGAAGTTATGCAGGCGGGGTTGGTGCAAACGCCCACTTCCCCGCTTAGCGGCGGCAGTCTTTTTCCGTCGCTTAGCGAAAGCAGATGCAGTATAAGCGCCATTCGCATAAGCTTGCCGTTTAGCGTCTGCTTAAAGTAGCACGCTCTGGGATCGTCGTCGACCTTTACGCTTATCTCGTTGACCCTCGGCAGCGGATGCAGTATGCACATGTCCTTTTTGGCGGAGATCAGCTTGTCGGGCGTAAGAATATAGCTGTTTTTAAGTCGCTCGTATTGAGCCTTGTCCGCAAATCGCTCCCTTTGTATGCGTGTCATATAAAGCACATCGAAGCTGTTTATGTGTGACATAAGTTGGCTCGTTTCGACAAAATGAGCGTTATGAGCGTCCTTTTTGACATATTCGGGCAATTTCAGCTCCTCGGGCGACACGAGGTAGAACTCGTTCCCCTCGTAGCGGGAAAGAGCCGCGATGAGCGAGTGGACCGTCCTGCCGTATTTGAGATCGCCGACAAGCCCGATCTTCAAGTTGCCGAGCCTACCCTTTTCCCTGTAAATCGTGAGCAGATCGGCAAGCGTCTGCGTGGGATGATGATGTCCGCCGTCGCCCGCATTTATGACTGGTATGGTCGCGCTGTGAGCGGCGACGAGCGGCGCGCCTTCCTTAAAGTGGCGCATGGCGATGATGTCGGCGTAGTTGCTTACGACCTTTGCCGTATCCGACACGCTCTCGCCCTTGGACGCCGACGAACTGTTTGCCTCCGAAAAGCCGATGACGCTGCCGCCGAGTTCGAGCATTGCCGCCTCGAAGCTCAGCCTCGTGCGAGTGGACGGCTCGAAGAACAACGTGGCGAGCTTTTTGCCCTTGCATTTTTCGGCATACCTATCGGGGTGAGCGGCTATGTCGAGGGCGGTATTGATAAGCCCGTCGAGTTCGCTCACCGAAAGATCCAAAATATCGATAACGCTTTTCATACTACTTTATCCAGCTTTCGTCCGAGGGGTTGTTGCGGAAAGCGATAAGCCTCTCCTTGTCCTCGTTTTTGATATACCCCTCTTCGGCTGCGGTTTCCACCACGGCGTCGAAGTCGGTAAGGGAGTAGTTGATGACCTCGGCTTCGCGGAGTCTATCCAGCCCTTTCTTCATACCATAGGTGAAGATGCTTACGACACCCAAGACGACGGCGCCCTCCTCGCGAAGCGCTTCGACGACTTCGATGACGCTGCCGCCCGTCGAGATAAGGTCCTCGACGACCACCACCTTTTCTCCCTTTTCAAGCTTGCCCTCTATCCTATTTTGCCTGCCGTGATCTTTTGCGCCCGAACGCACATATCCCATGGGCATATCGAGCAGATGAGCGGTGATTGCCGCATGGGCTATACCTGCGGTGGACGTGCCCATAAGCGCTTCGGCTTGGGGAAAATGCTCTTTTACAAGTTCGGCAAGTCCGTTTTCGATGTCGTTGCGCACGCTCGGAGCCGAAAGTGTAAGTCGGTTGTCGCAATAGATGGGGCTTTTTATTCCGCTCGCCCAAATAAACGGCTGTTCGGGTCGCAAAAACACCGCCTTAATGGAAAGCAGATCCTTGGCAATTCTCTTTTTCATATATGTTTTCTCCTTAACCTATAAAATCTTTTACGCATTGCTCGTAAGCCGAAACGGGGTCGACCGCCGAAGTGATGGGTCTGCCCACCACGATATAGTCCGAGCCGAGTTCTTTCGCCATGGCGGGAGTGGTCACTCGCTTTTGGTCGCCTACGTCTCCGCCCTCAAAGCGGATCCCCGGGGTGACCGTAACGAACTTGTCGCCGCAACGAGCGTGCACCTTGCCCGCTTCGAGGGGCGAGCAAACAACTCCGTCAAGTCCCGACAACGCGGCGTTATGAGCGTAGTGCATGACCACTTCGTCGAGCGGCGAAGTGATGAGAAGATCGTCGTGCATGGTCTGCTCGTCGGTCGAAGTAAGCTGGGTCACCGCGATAAGCAACGGTCTTGTCCCGTCCGAACGGGTCAGTCCCTCGATCGCCGCCTCCATCATTCGACGAGTGCCGGAAGCGTGAACGTTGCACATATCGACGCCGAGGTGCGAAAGCACACTCATCGCCTTTTTTACCGTATTGGGAATGTCGTGAAGTTTGAGGTCGAGGAATATCTTGTGACCCCGCTCCTTTATGTCGGATATGATCGTGGGACCTGCCGCATAAAACAACTCCATGCCGATTTTCACAAACGGCTTTACCTCCTTAAATTTATCCAAAAATGCGAGCGTCTTTTCTCCGCTGTCAAAGTCGCACGCAATGATTACGTCCTTACCCATTTGCTCCTCCTATGATTTCGCTAAGCGAATTTATGTTGTATTTTTCCATTGTCAAAGGCAACGCCTCGATGATATTCTTGCACGCAAAAGGCTCGACCAAATTGGCGGCTCCCACCTCGACGGCGGTCGCCCCCGCCAACATCATCTCGATGACGTTTTCGGCGGACGCCACTCCGCCTATGCCCACCACGGGGATCTTTACCGCGCTATATACGTCGTTGACCATGCGCAATGCGATCGGGAAGATCGCCTCGCCCGAAAAGCCCCCTTTCCTGTTGGCGATTATCGGCTTTTTGGTTTTGAGGTCGATCCTCATGCCGAGCAGAGTGTTGATAAGGCTGACGCCGTCCGCTCCCTCTCCCTCGCACGCCGAGGCTATTGCCGCTATGTCGGTGACGTTGGGCGAAAGCTTGATGATGACGGGCTTATTTACCGCCTTTTTGACCGCCCTTGTCACCTCGGCGGCGGCGAGCGGCGACGTGCCGAAGCTCATTCCTCCGCCATGCACGTTGGGGCAGCTGATGTTGATTTCGAGCCAGCCCACAATGTCGCACTTGTCGAGCCGAGAGGCGCACTCCGCATACTCTTCTATCGAGAAGCCGCCCACGTTTGCCATGACCTTTTTGTTGAAAAATCGGCTGAGCCTCGGCAGCTCCTCGCTTATCACCTTGTCCACTCCGGGGTTTTGAAGCCCTACCGAGTTTATCATACCCGCCGTGCACTCGGCTATCCTCGGCGTGGGATTGCCGAAGCGGGGTTGAAGCGTCGTTCCCTTAAAGGAGAACGTGCCGAGCATATTGATGTCGTAAAGCTCGGCAAATTCGTAGCCGTACCCGAACGTTCCGCTTGCGGGAATGACGGGGTTAGACAGCCTTATGCCGCACAAATCTACGGAAGTATCTACCATAGTATCTCCTCCTTGAACAGTACGGGTCCGTCCTTGCAAATTCGCTTGTAGCCCGTGATAGTCTTGCACGAGCAGCCCATGCACGCGCCGAAGCCGCAGCCCATGCGCTCCTCGAAGCTGAACTGCCCCGAAGTGACCGACTTTTCGTATACGCCCTTTAACATTCCCTCCGGTCCGCAGGTGTAAAAGTGGGTATAATCGATGTCCGCCATATGGTCGGTCACCCTGCCTTTAAGTCCCAAGCTTCCGTCCGAGGTGACCGCGAGCACCCTGGCGCCCGCTCTCCAAAACTCGCCTCGCAAAAACACGTCGTTACCGCTGTGATAGCCGAGAAGAGCCGTCACCTTTTTTCCTTGGGCGATAAGCCGCTTGGCAAGATAGTACAGCGGCGGAATACCCACGCCCGCCCCGATGAGAAGCGGCTTGTCCCCCGAGCAACTCAGGTCGTACCCGTTACCGAGCGGGAGCAAGACGTCGAGCGCGCTTCCGACGCGCATCTTGCTCATCTTTTCGGTGCCGACGCCGACTATTTTGTAAATGACGGTTATCTCATTGCCGTCATAGTCGCATACGGAAATCGGTCTGCGCAAAAACAGACCGTCGATTTTGATATTGATAAACTGTCCCGCACGGATGTCGGGCGCATTGCCGCTTAAACGCATAAGCATGATCTTAGCGTTAAGCGGCTTGTTTTCGGTTATAATGAATTTTTCCTGTATCATGTCGTCCCTTTTGTTTTAGCGTCCTTGTTTTTTAGGCGTCGATGGGCGAAATGCACAACGTCGTTTCCTCCAAAGCGTCGAGCAGCGCGTTTACCGTGTCGAGCGAGGTGAAGATCGTAACGTTGTTCTCGATGGCGTAGCAGCGGATCTGATAGCCGTCGCTCTCGCCCGTGCCGATATCCCTCGTGTTGATGACGTAGGCTATGTAGCCCGACCTTATTGCCTCGTGGATCTCGTTGTTCTCGCTGAGTTTATGGAGTACGTGTGTGCGAATACCGTGCTCTTTGAGGAACTTAGCCGTGCCCTCCGTCGCTTCGATATTGAAGCCGAGGTTATAAAAGCGTCTTATAAGCGGAAGGGCTTCCTCCTTGTCCCTGTCGGCGATGGTGGCAAAAACCGTGCCGTAGTTTTGAAGCTTCATACCCGAAGCCTGCAACGCCTTATAAAGCGCCCTGTACAACTTGTCGTCGTAACCTATCGCCTCGCCCGTCGACTTCATTTCGGGAGAAAGGTAGGCGTCGAGCCCCCTGATCTTGTTGAAAGAGAATACGGGAACTTTGACGTACCACCTCTTCTTTTCGGGCGGATAGATGTCGAATATGCCCTGCTCTTTAAGGCTCTTGCCCAAGATCACCTCGGTCGCTATGTCGGCAAGGCTGTATCCCGTCGACTTCGAGAGGAACGGAACGGTTCGCGACGAGCGGGGGTTCACTTCTATTATATATACTTTTTCGTCTTTGTCAACTATAAATTGGATGTTGAACAAACCTTTTATGCCTATTCCCAGCCCAAGCTTCTTGGCATACTGTAAAATTATGCCCTTTACCTTGTCCGAAATGCTGAAAGTCGGATATACGCTTATCGAGTCGCCCGAGTGTATACCGGTTCGCTCGACGAGTTCCATTATGCCGGGCACGAACACATCGCGTCCGTCGCAGATGGCGTCGACCTCGACTTCCTTGCCGTAGATATACTTGTCCACGAGCACGGGCTTATCCTCGTCGATTTCGACGGCGGTCTTTAAGTAGTGACGGAGTTGCTCGTCGTTGGCGACTATCTGCATTGCCCTGCCGCCGAGCACGAAGCTGGGTCGAACGAGCACGGGATAGCCGATCTTATTCGCGACCTTGATTCCGTCCTCTATCTTGGTGACGGCGGCTCCCATGGGACGGGGAATGTCGAGTTCGTTAAGCAGCTTTTCGAACAGTTCTCTGTTCTCCGCCTTGTCGATGGCGTCGCAGTCGGTGCCGATTATCTTCACGCCCCTGTTCATGAGCGGGTCGGCAAGATTTATCGCAGTCTGACCGCCGAGCGAAGCCACGACGCCTTCGGGATTTTCGAAGTGTAAGATGTTCATTACGTCCTCGGTCGTAAGCGGCTCGAAGTACAACTTGTCGCTCATGGTGTAGTCGGTCGATACCGTTTCGGGGTTGTTGTTGATGATTATAGCCTCATAACCCGAATTTTTTATTGTCGATACGGCGTGAACGGTGGAGTAGTCGAACTCTATGCCCTGTCCGATACGAATGGGACCCGCGCCGAGCACGACGATCTTCTTCTTGGACGTAAGGCGGGAGTCGTTCTCGCCCGTGTAGGACGAATACAGATATGGAATGTACATACCGGTATGCATCGTGTCCACCATTCTGAACGCGGGGAACATATTGTTCTTGACGCGAAGATTGTAGACGTCATCTTCCTTTTCGCCCCAAAGTTTTGCTATATATTTGTCGCTGAATCCCATCACCTTGGCGGCTTTGAGCGTTTTAAGGTCGTTTTTGTGCCCTTTTATCTCGACTTCCATATCCACTATGCGCTTTATGGCTTCGAGGAAGTACGGCGTTATCATGGTGACCTCAAACAGCTTGTCTATGCTTTCGCCCCGTCTTATCAACTCGGTTATGGCAAAGATGGCGTCATCTCGGAATTTTCCGATGTACTCGTAGATCTCCTTGGTGGGCATCTTGTCGAACTTGCTAAGGTGCAGGTGGCAAACTCCGATTTCGAGAGAGCGGACCGATTTAAGCATACACTCTTCGAGGTTGCTTCCTATGCCCATGACCTCGCCCGTCGCTTTCATCTGAGTGCCGAGCACGTTGCTCGCCATCGAGAACTTGTCGAACGGGAAACGCGGGAACTTGGCTACCACGTAGTCGAGGCTCGGCTCGATCGCCGCCGTGCCGCCGCCCACCTTTATCTCGTCGAGCGTCATGCCGACTGCGATCTTGGCGGTGACACGCGCTATGGGATAGCCGCTCGCCTTGGACGCAAGCGCGGACGAACGGGAAACCCTCGGGTTGACCTCGATGAGGTAATACTCGCTCGTGTGCGGGTGGAGTGCGAATTGGATATTGCAGCCGCCCTCGATTTTGAGTTCCTTTATGATCTTTATGGCGCTGTCGTTGAGCATTTTGAGGTCGTGATCGTTAAGCGTCATGATGGGAGCTACGACTATCGAGTCGCCCGTATGGACGCCGACGGGGTCGACGTTCTCCATGCCGCAAATGGTTATCGCATTGTCGGTGGAGTCCCTCATCACCTCGAACTCTATCTCCTTGTATCCCTTGACGCTCTTTTCGATGAGCACCTGATGTACGGGCGAGAGCATGAATGCGTTGTGACCTATCTCGATAAGTTCCTCCTCGTTGTCGGCAAAGCCGCCGCCCGTGCCGCCCAAGGTGAATGCGGGACGAAGCACAACGGGATAGCCGATCTCCTTGGCTGCCTCCTTGGCTTCCTCGATGCTGTATGTGATTTTGGAGGGAATGACGGGCTCGCCTATCGATTGGCAAAGTTCCTTAAACAGTTCTCGGTCCTCAGCCCGCTCTATGCTCGTGCTGCTCGTGCCGAGAAGTTCCACTCTGCACTCTTTGAGTATGCCCTTGCGGTCGAGTTGCATTGCCATGTTAAGTCCCGTCTGTCCGCCGATGCCCGGTACGATGGCGTCGGGACGCTCGTAGCGGAGAATTTTCGCTATATATTCGAGGGTGAGCGGCTCCATGTACACCTTGTCGGCGATCATGCGATCGGTCATTATGGTTGCGGGGTTGGAGTTGACAAGAACGACTTGATAACCCTCCTCTTTTAGCGCAAGACAAGCCTGCGTGCCTGCATAGTCAAATTCGGCAGCCTGTCCTATTACGATAGGTCCCGAACCGATTATCAATATTTTTTTGATGTCAGTTCTCTTTGCCATGATTTATTTCTCCTTTAATATGGTTATTTTTATATACTGTCTTGCCGCCGAAAACGGTAAGAAGATTGATGCCGTTAAGTTTCATTCCGTCAAACGGAGTTGCTCTGCCCAGCGTAATAAATTCGTTTGGGTCTACCGTAAACTCCCCGCCTAAGTTCCACACGGAAAATCCGTCCGCCTTGATCCCGAAACGCTTTTTCGGGTTTACGGACATCAGCTCGACAAGCCTATCGAGCGTAATCACTCCGCTCTTAACAAGGTGCGTGTACAAAACGGGGAACGAGGTTTCGAGCCCCACCACTCCGAACGAACTGCCGCTTAGCCCCTTGGACTTTTCTTCCGGCGAGTGCGGCGCGTGGTCGGTCGCTATCATATCGATCGTGCCGTCGACAACTCCCTCGATAAGCGCCTCTCGGTCCTTTTCGCTCCTCAGCGGCGGGTTCATCTTGAACTTTCCGTCCTCGATAAGGTCGTTTTCGCTTAAAACCAGATAGTGCGGAGCCGTTTCGCACGTGATGTCGATCCCGTCCTTTTTGGCTTGTCTTATGAGCTCGACGCTCTCGCGACACGAAATATGACAGACATGATAAGCGCATTTCGTTTCCTTTGCAAGGGCTATATCTCGTTCTATCTGACAGAACTCGCTCTTTGAGCAAATCCCCTTGTGACCGTGCGCCCTCGCATATGCTCCGTCGTGAATGTATCCGCCTCTTAGCAGCGAGTTGTCCTCACAATGGGCGGCTATCACCTTGCCGAGCGAACGGGCGACAAGCATAGCCTCTTTCATAACGCCGCCGTCCTGAACTCCCCGTCCGTCGTCCGAGAAAGCGCACACGTAGCCGCTCATCTCCGCCATATCGGAGAGGACCTCGCCCTTTTCGTCTTTGGTTATCGCTCCGTACGGGACGACATTTATCGCCGCGTCACGCCTTATGATGTCGAGCTCGCAATTAAGTGAGGCAAGGTTGTCGGGCACGGGGTTGAGATTGGGCATGGTGCAGACCGAGGTAAAGCCCCCCTTGGCTGCCGAAAGCGATCCGCTCTTTATTGTTTCCTTATAAGAAAAACCCGGCTCTCTGAAATGCACATGCACATCACAAAAACCGGGAAAAACAGCTAAATGGGACAAGTCGTCGAAAAATCCGTCCGCTCCGAAGAGTTCGCCTTTATAGCAATATTGAGGTTTGATGGTTCTTTTCATTATCTCTCCGTAAAAAAAGCCCGCCGTCATTTGCGGCAGGACAAAATTACGTCAAGAGTATTTATTCGCAATCTTGCCGATGTCGCCGCATCGACTTAAAGATCAATTTTCGTTTGTTATTATAGCACTGTAGCCCTTGCGTGTCAAGCGATTTTTACCGCTATGGAAAAATTTTTTCCGACGTGAATTACTCGAACTTTTTAAGCTTAATGAGCACCTCGTCCGCAACCTCTTCGATCGTCTTTCCGTCGGTGCAAACGGTGATGTCGGCGACCGAAGCGTACGCCTCTTCCCTCTCCTCGATCATTTGGGCGATCTTTGCGGGGCTGTTGTCTTTTAAGAGCGGGCGCGAAAAGTCGTCCTTGGTCCTACGATAGATCTCCTCGGGCGAAGCGGTAAGACGCACCTTGATGAAGTTTTCTATTAGGTCCATGTTGGGCTTATACAGCGGAGCGCCGCCCCCGCAGGCGATCACGAAGTTGTCTTGCCAAACCACCTCGCACATGACGTCGTGTTCGTAAGCGCGAAAGGTTTTTTCCCCGAAGGTGATAAACGCTACCGAGATGGTCATGCCCAGCCGTGCGACAAGACAGTCGTCGATATCGAGATAGTTCATATTCAGTTTTTCGGCAACGAGCCTCGATGTGACCGACTTGCCCGTGCCCATCATACCTATAAAAGCAATGTTTCTCATTGCAACCTCCTCTTGATAATGTCGATAGCCGCTTTGTATCCGTCTTTGCCGAGTCCCGAAATCATTCCGTCGCACTTCGAGCCCGTCACCGAGAAGCGACGATATTCCTCACGCGCCATTATGTTGGTAAGGTGCACCTCGATCTTGGGCACGCCGAGCATGGCGAGCGCGTCGGCAATTGCAACGCTCGTGTGCGAATATCCGCCCGCATTGATGATGAGCGCGTCGGCATCGCAGTTTTGTATCGCTTCGATGAGTTCCCCCTCGAAGTTGGAAACGACAAATTCGAGGCTAAGCGGCTTTGCATATTCGACAAGTTCCCTTTTTAGGTCGTCAATGGTAAAATCGCCGTAAATCGCCTCACGCTGTCCGAGCTTATTGAGATTTGCCCCAAAGATAACGAGAATTTTCATAGTGCCTCCCTTAGCTTACAGTATATCCTATCGAACTCGCTTTTGTCAAACTGTTTGTCAAAGAAAATACCGTACGAATATATCGCCTGCGCGATCAACATCCCCAGCCCGTTTTGATTGCGCCGTCCCAATTTGAGCATATCGGGCGTATTGTACCTGAGGTCATAGCAAAAATCGACGCTTCCAAGCCCGCTCGGAACAAAGGTTTCGGTCGTGCAACTTATCACTCCGTCCACTTTCTCGCCGCAAAACGGCTTTACGCCCGCCTCGGTTGCAAAGAGTCCCGCCTTATAAGCGTTCCTGCCCGAAACGAACACGTTGAACCGCCTTTTGAGTGCGTTTACGCACGCCTTGGCAGCCCCGCCGTAGCCTATCACGAGCACGTTCCCCTCGACGTTGCCGAAGCTTTTGCTTAGGTCGAACATAAGCCCGTCCCCATCGGTGGAAAAGCCCTCCATCGTATCGACCTTAACGGTGTTGACACTGCCTATGCCGCTTCGGTCGACGTTGAGGTAGGGCAAGATCGCCTCTTTGAACGGCTTGGTCACGTTAAAGCCCACAGCCCCGTCTGCTATGGAGCGGATATCTTTAAGTTCGCCCCTATCTATATCCACAATGCCATAGCAGCCCTCTTGCCCGAAAAGCTTAAACATACAGCCGAAAATCTTGGGAGAGAGCGAATAACCTATGCCGCTCCCCACAACGAACAATCTGTTCATATAAACAACTCCCAAAAGGACGGATAGCTTATCTCGACGCACTTTTCGTCGTCGATAAAGCCGCCCTTTTCGCTCAGCGCATTGGCGACAGCCAAACTCATTGCCAAGCGATGATCCCCGTACGTGACGGCGTTTCCGCCCTTGATCCCGCCGCCGTGAATTATCATTCCGTCGCTCGTTTCCTCTATATTCGCCCCGAGAGCCCGTAGTGAAGCCACCGTACACTTTATGCGGTCGCACTCCTTGCCTCTGAGCGCACGCGCGTCCTCTATCCTACTCTCGCCGCTAAGCGTACAGGCAATGACGGCGAGAAGCGGCAGTTCGTCGATAAGCGCAGTCGCAAGCGCGCCGCGAACGGTAAACGGAGTCAGGGACGACTGCCTTACGATGAGATTGGCTCTGTCGCCGAAATTCTCCTCCTCGATGTCGCCGCCTATCCCCTTAAAGAAGTCGATAAGTTCCCGCCTCGCCGTCCCGACGTTTTTGATAAAGCAATAGCCCCTCATCAGCGCAAGCGCCATGGGATACGCCGCCGAGGATATGTCGCCCGCAACATCTATCTTTGTTCCGACGAGTTCGCTGCGCCTGACGATTATCGTCCCATCCTTTACGCATATATCCGCGCCGAACAGCGGAAGCATATCCTCGGTGTGAGTCCTCGTCCTCACCGCCTCGGTCACCCTCGTTTCGCCCTCGGCACACAGCCCGGCAAGCAAAACGGCGCTCTTTATTTGCGCCGACGGTTCGGTCATCATAAGGTCTATGCCGCTTAGTCGGCTCTTTTTTATCTCAAAGGGCATATAACCGCCGCCGCTACACGAGATACAAGCCCCCATCTTACTTAAAGCGTCGATGAGCGGACGCATACTCCGCCTTTTAAGCGAGCCGTCGCCCGTGAACGAGGCGCTTACCCTGCCCGCCGCCGCGCCCGCAAAGAGCCTTGCGGTCGTAGCCGAATTGCCTGCGTCCACTCGCCCGTCCTCGCTCCGTCCGCCCGAGATATGCAACTCGCCGCCGACAAAGTCGACCTCGCCACCCAACGCGGTTACGGCATTTATCGCGCTTATCGTGTCGCCGCTTATGAGCGGATTGCTTACGACCGTCGTCCCCTTGCTCAGCCAGCCCATGACGAGCGCACGAATGGTGACGCTCTTGTCGGGCGGAGGGGTGAGCATGGTACAAAAGCTTTTTTGGGGTTTTATCCGCATTTACATTGCCTCCCTGAGCAGCCTGATAAAGGTGCGCCTGTCAAGCGCGGCTTCCCGAATTTCGCCTATCGACACGGGATACATTATGCTTATTCCGTCCACGTTCTTCTTGTCCGACATGGCGATGACGGCGACCGCCTCGGCGTCGAAATTATATCGAAGTTCGGGCAAATATTTGTTGATGTACGCTTGAAGTTCGTAAAAGAAGTTGTGCGGGATATAGTCCCTCAGCATGAGCAGTTCCAGCCTAAGCCCCACCAAGACGCTCGTTCCGTGCGGCATTCCGCTCAGGACCTCCACGGCGTGCCCGACCGTATGTCCGAGGTTGAGGGCTTTTCTCGCCCCATGGTCGTACATATCCTTTTCCACAATGGCGGATTTGAGCCGAACGCAATGTTTTATTGCCGTTTCGGCGTTGAATTTGCCTTGCATAAACTCGTATAAAAGAGGATCGAGCAGCGACATCTTGACTATCTCGCCCATGCCGCTTTCGTACTCTCGCCTCGGTAGGGTGTTAAGATACTTGGTTTCGATAAACACGTCGGGCAACGAAAAGCTGCCTATCGCATTTTTGACGAGCCCCACGTTGACCGCAGTCTTTCCGCCTACGCAGCTGTCCGCCATGGCAAGCAAAGTGGTCGGGACAAAACTCCACTCTATCCCGCGCATATACACCGAAGCGGCAAAGCCCGCCACATCGCCTATCATGCCGCCGCCGAACGCCGTGATCCTGTCCGAGCGTTTGACGCCGCACTTTATCATCGCCGCAGCGATCTTTTCCACACTCAAAAGCGTCTTGTTAGCCTCGCCCGCACCTATCACGCACTTGTTTTGAGGCAACATTCCGCCGTAAATGCGATTGACGTTTTCGTCGGTGACGACGAGCGCCGAGCGATAAATTTCATTCATCTCGCCACCCGAGTTTATGGCTATTTTCTGCATGACCCGACCTCCGCTTTTGCCCTGTAACGCTTGACCACCTCATCGACCGTATCGCCGCCGACGCAGTCCAAAACTGCGCTCGCTACTTCCAAAGCCGCAACCGCCCTCGCCACGACGCAGACCGAATGAACGGCACAAACGTCGCCTCTGACCTTTTGGGTGACGGTCGGCTTGCCCGTTCCGTCGATAGTCCTCAGTCCCGCTATGCTCGGAATGGGCTTTACCGTAAGGCAAAAGACCACGTCCTCACCGTTGCTGACGCCCCCCTCGATGCCGCCGCAATTGTTGCTCGTGCGCACGACCGAGCCGTCTTTCATAGCGAACTCGTCGGCACATTCGCGACCCGTTACGCAGCCGAAGCCGACCCCCAGCCCGTTTTCCACCGCTTTGACGGCGGGAATGGAGAAGAACGCTCCGCCCAAGACGGCGTCGAGCCGCCTATACGCGCTTGTGTACGAGCCTATGCCGGCAATGAGCCCCTTTATCGTGAGCCGCACCTTGCCGCCCACTGTGTCGCCCGCCCTTTCGGCTCTCTCTATGGCGGCGCATAGATCGGGGTCGTCCTCGGCGCACTCCACCGTAATGCCGAGTGCGCTCAGTAGCTGCAAGGCGATCGCTCCGAGAGCCGTGCGCACGGCGGTTTCCCGCGCGCTTGCCCGCTCCGCACCTATGCTCGGTTTGAGCCTGTATTTAACCGAGGCGACGTAGTCGACGTGCCCGGGTCGATAAAAGTCAAATTCTTTCGTGGCACAGTTGCCGTTTTCTATCATGACGGCAATGGGTGCGCCCGTCGTGACGTCGCCGCTTAGCCCCGACAAGATCTTCGCCTTATCGGGGAAGCTCTTCATTCGCTCGCCCCGTCCGAACGCCTCTTGCCTAGCCGCAAGCAGCCTGTCGATTTGGGCGCGGTCGAGCGTCAGTCCGCTTGGGAACCCCTCGAGGATCCCGACCATCGCCTCGCCGTGCGAATCTCCGGCAGTCGAATATCTCATTGCGCACATCCCCCTCTTTGCATGATTATGGTTACGGGTCCGTCGTTGTGTTGGACGATCTGCATATCGGCGCCGAAAACGCCCTTTTTGACCTTGACGCCCCTGTCGCCAAGCGCACGCGCCTCGTACTCGTACATACTTTGCGCCTTAGGCGGCTTTTCGGCAGTGGCGAAACTCGGACGATTGCCGCCCGAAGTGTCACCGCACAGCGTGAATTGCGAAACGAGCAAGACCTCGCCGCTTTCGTCGAGCACCGACCTGTTCATCTTGCCGCTAATGTCCTCGAAGATGCGGAGAGCCGCTATCTTCTTGGCGAAGTAGTCGGCGATTTCCTCGGTGTCGCCGTTTTCGACGCAAAAGAACACGACAAGCCCCTTGCCTATTTCGCTTATAAGTTCGTTATTCACGCGGAGCGACGCACCTTTTACCCTTTGAATGACCGCTTTCATACTCTTCCCCCGATAACTTTGGCATTGCCAATAAAGCTTGTGGGCTCGCCGTCCTCGAACACAATGGCGCTGTTGTTGCCTATGGCGTAGGCAAGTTCGAACCGCTTTGCCACCTCGTCAAATTCGGGACGCTCGTCGTAATGCGGACAGGCGATGCCCTTAATGAGCCCGAGAGCGGGCAAGACCTTGTACTCCGAACTCTGTCCACGCATAATGTCGTAGTCGGTGTAGGCATTGTCGAACCAACATACCGCGCCCGCGCTCAGCCCGCAAAGTATCACGCCTCTGTCGTACGCCGAGGTGATAAGCTTGTCCACGCCCTTTTCTCTCCAAAGGTCGAGCATAAATTTGGTGTCGCCTCCGCCCACGTAAATGCAATCGACCTTGTCGATCTTGGCTTTTATATTTTCGATATCCATTTCGCCGTACACCAAAAGCCCCACCTCCGCCTTTATGTCAAAGACCGAGGTGTACGTTTTGCGAAAGCTGTTGAAGTACGGCATACTATCGTGACTTGCCGTGCCAAAAAACAGAGCCGAGCCTCTGCCGCCGCCCGCACGCTTTTTGATGAGCCCGGCGATAACTCTGTCGATCTCTATCGTCGTCTTGTTCTTTATCTCGCCTCCGCCAATGGCGACAATGGTCTTTTTCATAGCCTGATTCTCCATTATATATAATTTTACCTTTTTTTGCAATAAATGTCAATTCAATATAAGGGGCAAAAAATATTCACTATACGGCTTTGTACGGCATAAAAACTATCGGAGGCAATTTTTATGGCAAACGCAGACAGATTTTATATAGGTGCAAACGACGAGCACGGACAAAATCCACCCACGGCAGGCAAACGAACGCCTATTATGCCATACATAGGCAGGAGTTTTTACGAAAACGAGTTCAACAGACCGGCTAAATATCGCTTTTTGATCGCTTGCCTCGAATGTGGCTTTAACGTCTTTGACGTAAAGGAAGAACTTGGGGATCTGCCCATTTCGACGAGGGTCGCTCGCATCGTAAGGCAGGGTCTGACGTTGCTTGTCACCTACGCGTACAACGCCGCAAACGATCCGTCCGTCTTTTCGTCGCCGAACGGCTTTACCGTCTACTACTCCAACGAGAACCGCTTTACGGCGTCGAGCAGATTGCTCTCGTACGACGTTTCGGCGGGTCTGCAACGTGAGATCCCGCTCCGCAACCTCGGCGTGAGATCGATCGCCGAAGTGGGCGTGCTGCGATCGGTCAACTGTCCATCCACTCTTTTGGAGTGCGGCTTTATGACCAACTTCAACGAGGCGAAGCTTATGTTCGACCCCGACTTCCAAAAAAGCTGCGGGATAGGCGGCTGCTTGGGCGTGTGCGAAAATCTCGACGTAGCCTACTCGCCCAAGTATTACACCTCTTTCCCCACGCTGCGACGCGGCACGAGGGGCAACGGCGTCAAAATGCTCCAATGTTACCTCAATCTCTACGGCGAGGAACTGTCCGTCGACGGAAGCTTCGGCGCCGAAACTCAGGCGGCGGTGCTGCAATTCCAAACCGAAAACAGCCTTGCCGCCGACGGCATTGTCGGTCGCAACACTTGGGAAAGACTTACCCTAAGCGGTCCCAAGCCGACGCTTAGGCTCGGAAGTCGCGGAGCATTTGTGCGCTACCTGCAACAAAAACTGCTCTCCAAACTCTATCCCGTCGGCTCTATCGACGGCGTTTTCGGCGAGCAAACCCGTAGCGCAGTCGTCGCATTCCAAACCGAAAACGGTCTTGTCCCCGACGGCATTGTCGGTCGCAACACTTGGGAACTCGTTTCCCTCGTCGGCGGCGGCAGGTCTGCTTTTTGAAAAAAGCTTCTGCTTTTTATAAAAAGCAGAGCAAAAATTTTTTTGGGCGAGTTGTGCGCTACGTTTCTCCCCTATCTCCGTTTCGCTTGTGGGTGTCTGCTTTTTGAAAAAAGCTTCCACTTTTTCGTCGCAGTCTGCGCTTTGCGGCTCGCTTGTGAATAAATTCGCAAGTGAGCCGTTTATGCTTGTCTGCTCCTCTTCGCTTGCGTACAAGTATCGCAAGCGAGGTTCGTTATTTGGGCGTTACGTGCCTAATCGAAATTAACTGTTATTGCTATGTCTTTTTTTATAAGGCGAATCCCCTCAGTCACAGCACGCTAACGCTTAGCTGTGACGGCTCCCCTTAGCGCGCCGCGAGTAGCGGCGAGCCAAAGGGCGCCTTTCTTTACGGAAAGCTTCGCATAAAACCCCTAAGTTGGTTCCTGTTAAATTGGGCAATCAGATTTTCTTATCTATTAATAATATTATATTAAAGCCCCGTAAAAATAAAACTCCGTAAATTTTACTCAACTTAGGGGTAGAAATCGGAGCGAAGCGACACATTTAAGAAAGGCGCCCTTTGGCTTTCGTCGCGTATAGCGACGAAGCTAAGGGGAGCTAACTATTAGGAAGTCAAGCAAAAAAGAGGGGTAAAAAAGAAAAAATTTTAAGGTGA
>CANRNV010000036.1 GCA_947632125.1 uncultured Clostridia bacterium | reverse complement strand
ACACGAGGGGCGGCATTGCTCGGCGGAAATATATTTTGTGCACACTGCGGCTCGAAGCTTCACGCAGTATCTTATAAAGACGTTGTAGTGCATAAGGATGGGACTAAAAAGGAGTATAAAAGCATTAAATATCTTTGTCCTACAAGAACTCACGGCAGAGGATATTGCGCCGGACAGACGCAATATATCTCCACCAAGATAGATCCTGTCGTATTGGACGTTGTTCACTTTATACTCAATTATGCGAGCGAATACGAAAAGGACGACCTCATCAAGAAAAGATATGAACAAGCCATAAAGAGCAAGAAGAAGCTGTATGCGGGACTTATAAAGGAGTATGAAAAGGAGCAGACGATACTCAAAAGGCTTTTAGAGGAAGTAGGCAAGGCAATGATAGGCGAGTCGGTGCTTTCGGTGGAGGTTATAAATCAATCCATAACTATGCAAAAGGAGAAGATAGAGCGGCTTGAAAAGCAGATTCCCGAAGCGTTAAAGGCGGTAAACGAACAGAAGGATTCGCTCAATAACATAGATAAATATTACGAGGATTTTACCGGCTGGGCGGATGAATTCGACCTTGCAAGTAGAGAACGCCGTAAGATGATAATCTGCAACCTCTTCGATAAGATAAAGATAGGCAGGGATTACAGTATAGAGATGGAAGTAAATATGGATTACGGACAGTTTTTGTCCGCAGTCAAGACAGAGCGTTTTACCGTAGAAACCGATACGCTTGGGAGAGCGTTCGGCTGTTAACCGAAATGTCGTAGGTTCAAATCCTACCTGAGGCGCCACCTGAACAAGTACCTTAATCCGAACCTTTGATGTACGGATCAAGGTACTTTCTTTATACATTGAATACAATATGTGAGATAGATAGAGGCAAAAAGCTGCTTTAATCAACAATATATAGTGTAGAGATGCAAAAAAGCAAAATCGTACAAGGTTGTAAGATTTGCCCTATTTCCGAAAGACTTTAATTTTTGTCATATCAAAATCCGAACCGTCTTGTTCAAATTTTTTCGGGTGACTCCGGTAGTATTTATTTTCGTATTTCAGAGGCGACATATAGCGCAAGTACGAATGAGGACGTTCCGAATTATAAAATGAGATATAATTTGCAATGCTTGAAATCAGGTCTTTTTCGGACTTGTAATTTGAGCGATAAAGTTCCTCGGTCTTCAAAGTACAAAAGAACGACTCGCATACGGAATTGCTATAATTCATCCCATTATCCGAATGAAAAATAAATCCTGCAGCCGGACATCGAAGTTCATATGCAAGTTTAAAGGTTCGCTTGGTGAGAGCGGTATTGTTTTTCAAAGATATTTTGTGTGCGATAACCATTCTTGAAAACAAATCCATGATTACGCATATATAAAAAGTTTTGCCGTTAAATTTATAGTATGTGACGTCGCTTACCCAAATCTTGTTGGGAGAGGGAGCAATAAATTGTTGATTAAGCAAATTTTCTCGGCGTTTTTGATTTTGCAAATAAAGAGCCTTTGCGCCGCCTTTTATGCTGAACCAATTGTTTTCATGCATAATGTCGGCTATTGTTTTTTCGGTCACGACATAACCGCGTTCTCTTAAAATCGCGCATACTTTATTTGGACCGTAGATTTCATTGCTTTTATGATAAATTTCTTCTATGAGCGGTTTAAGTTCTGCTTTGCGTTTTGCATAGATTGTATTATCGCGCTTGTTACGCAAAATATGATTATAGTAGGTGCCTTTGGGAACTTTAAGGGCGAAGCACAGTGTGTGAACATGGTAAGTGCCCGACATTTGCTCGATTGCGTCCAGTCGAGTGTGGAGCGGGGCGGATGCCGTGCAAGGTGCACTTTGTAAGATTTCGACAACTTTTTGCAATTTCTCGAACTCTTGTTTCATGTGCGAAAAATCTTTTAGGCGCATTGTTTTTTCTTTGGATATTGCCGCTGCATTTATCCAGGTGTATATTGTGCTGCGAGAAAGATGTTCCTTTTTCGCAATATCCATAACAGTTTCTCCGTCAATATATTTTTTGACGATCAAACTTTGTTCTTCTTTGCTTTTTCTTTTCATTGTTATGACCTCCTAAATAAAGACAGTATAACATGAAAATTGATTTTATTTTTGTTTTTGTCTGAATATGGAAATTTCGGAGATGATCTTATCGAGAGTCATATTGAGTCGGAGTTCCGGTTAAATGGTTATTAAATAGCGGCAACCTTTTCGTCCACTAAAGACAGCATATGACGAAGAAGCATAGCTTCCCCGTCATATGCTGTACTTATGTATGTATTTTTTACCAACGTTATTACAGACCTCCATGGAATGCATATACGTAGATAAAAAAGCGGGCGGTCTTTTTTTTATACCAAAAGGCAAAATCGGGCAGTATTTTATTGTCGGAGAAAATTCACTTGACTTAAATTATTCTTTATGATAATATTGTCGGTAGTGGTGGAAAAGTCTTAGAGGTACAACTGTTTTTATGAAAAAAGGGCTTTGGAAAATTATTACAGTAACCGTGATAGCGGTGGTTGCCGTAGCCGTATTTTTGATAGGTTATTTGTATTTCGAAACCGCATCGGACAAAATAACCGAAGATAGCGCGAAGTTGCTCGATGAAACGTACGAGCAAGTGGGGCGTTCGGTGCAGACGTACATCAATCAAAAGTGGCGGATCCTCAGCGATTGGACGGATTATCTCGGCGAAGATTTCGATTTCGAGAAGCGCAAAAACGAATGGCAATTCGAGGATTTTTATTTCCTTGCGCCAAATGAGGAGCCTGCATCGACAGCCGATATATCGTACGTAAAGGCGGGGGATACGGTCGAAAATATCGGTCATATGGGGCTCGAGGGTGCAGCCGCAACGCTTTTCAACGAAAGTTACGAGGTTTCGCAGCGTTATATTATGGCAAGCGAACGTATTAATTACGATAAACTTATAATATTCGCCATTCCCGCGAGCGGAACATACAGGGGGTTCGAGTACAGCGCCATAGCGATAAGTTACAAAAACGACAGCGTTGTAAGGGCTCTTGATACAAAGCCGTTTTCGGGCAATGCGAATTTCTTTGTGGCGCACAAGGACGGCTCGGTCTTGTTTACGACCAACGAGGGCGGTGCGATATTATTCAACTACCTCACGGTACTTGAAAGCAGCATGGAAGCCGAACCGTATGCTCAGATAAAAAAGGATTGGGAGAACGGCAAAAAAGAACTCACCCATATGCATTGCAAAATTTCGTCCAAAGAGTTCGTCAACGAACAGGATGTCGTAAAGACGGAAGTCTATTGCATATTGTACAAATCGATTGCCGGCAACGAAAATCAAGATTATATGTTGCTGTGCGTGGTGCCGCAAAGAATAGTCAATGAGGGCTTTTTGTCAATACAAAGCACTACCATATACGTGCTTTTGATCATTTTCTCCATAATCGGCATATCGGTTTTGGCTCTTGTCATTGTTCGCAGCTACCTCAGGTCGAAGCAAAACATGACCGAGCTCAAATACAGGGAGCAGATGTTCGACGTGCTGTCGAGCAACGTAGACGACATATTCATCATGATAGACCCCGAAACGCAAAGGGTGGATTATCTGAGCCCGAATATCGAGCACCTTTTGGGTATTTCCGCCGACATCGTTCGCAAGGACATACGCGAAATGGCAAAGTGCGCGGTGGATTACAACATAATCGTACCGCAAGAAGATCTGAATAATATACCCGAAAACGGCAACAAGAGTTGGGAGTGCGAATATATGCACCAAACAACGGGTGAACGCCGCTGGTATCGGGTGAAAATATATCATCAGAATATACAAGGGACCAAGAAGTTTATAGTGGTCATGTCCGACCGTACCATAGATCGGCAGCTAAATCAAAAGCTCGAAGAGGCGTTCAATGCGGCAAAGAGCGCAAACGAAGCCAAGAGCAACTTCCTTTCCAACATGAGCCACGACATTCGCACGCCGATGAACGCGATCGTGGGATTTTCGGTCTTGCTCGAAAAAGACGCGGACGATGTGGAAAAGGTGCGTCAGTACACGAGGAAGATAATGGCGTCGAGCCACCACCTTTTGAGCCTTATCAACGACGTGCTCGATATGAGCAAGATCGAGAGCGGCAAGACTTCGCTGAACGTGGACAAATTCAGTTTGCCCGAACTGTTGGAAGAACTCAATATTATTATTATGCCGCAAGCCAAGGCGAAAAATCAAGAGTTTACTATGCGCTTAAAAGGCAAGCCGCCCGAGCAGATATTGGGTGACAAACTTCGCCTCAATCAGATTTTGTTAAATCTGCTTTCGAACGCGGTAAAATACACACCGGCGGGCGGAAAGATCGAGTTTATCATGACCGAACTCGAGAGTTCGAGCCAACAATCCGTAAAACTTCGTTTCGAGATCCGCGACAACGGAATAGGCATGAGCGAGGATTTCATAAAGGACGTTTTTGCACCATTCAGCCGAGAGATCAACTCGGTGACCAACAAAATACAAGGTACGGGTCTTGGCATGGCGATAACCAAAAACCTCGTAGACCTTATGGGCGGAATAATCTCGGTAAAGAGCAAACTCGGCGAGGGGTCGACCTTTACCGTCGAACTGTCGTTTATGCTGCCCGAAGCCGATGAAAACGATTCCTGGTACGAACACAAGGTCACCCGTATGCTCGTAGCCGACGACGAGGAGGATATCTGCCTCAACATAAAGGAAATGATGCGCAACACGGGCGTCGACGTTGCCATTGCGACGGACGGTCCGTCGGCTGTCGAAAAGACGATTTACGCCCATGAACTCGGCGACGACTTCCATGTCATTTTGCTCGATTGGAAGATGCCCGGTATGGACGGAGTGGAAACCGCACGCCGTATCCGCAAGGAAGTGGGCGACAGCGTCCCCATTTTGGTGCTTACCTCGTACGATTGGAGCGAGATAGAGGATGAGGCTCGTAAGGCGGGCATCAATGCGTTTATGCCCAAGCCGTTCTTTACGTCCACGTTCTGGCAAACCATAAAGCCGCTGTTTGAAACGACGACCGAAGCGCCTGTTTCCCAAAATACGCTCAAAGAGGCGGAAGAGAGCGTGATGAACGGCAAACTCTTCCTTATTGCCGAGGACAACGAGCTCAATTCCGAAATATTGACCGAGATGCTTTTGATAGAGGGCGCAAAAAGCGAACTCGCCCGCAACGGCAAAGAAGCCGTCGAAATGTTCGAGGCGTCCGAGGCGGGACATTACGATATGATATTTATGGATGTGCAAATGCCGATCATGAACGGCTATGAGGCGACGAGGGAAATAAGAAAGTCGTCGCACCCGCAAGCCAAGTCCATACCGATCGTCGCGATGACCGCAAACACCTTTGCGGAAGATGTGCGCAACGCGCTCGATTCGGGTATGAACGGACACCTCGCAAAGCCCATAAATATGGATATAGTCCGTGAAACGGTCGCCAAGTTGCTCGGCGCAGCGACCGACGGCGAAGATAAAAAAGAGAGGAAATAGATAAATGAAAAGGTTGTTTTTTGTGATAACGGCTGTATTGATGACGATAGGGTGTTGCGCTTGCGTTCCTACCGAGGAGCCGGATATAATAGATTCGACGGCATTGTCGATAATGGGCAAGACGAGCGACCTCGAAAAGCCGTACATGAAAAAGATTTTCGAAATGTACGAGGCTCAAACGGGGACAAAACTCCAAATCATAGAATACGCCGATGAGGAGTACGAGCAAAAGGCGGCTCAAAAATTCGCTCTCGGCGAATATCCCGACATCTTTCAACATTTCCAAAATGCCGAGCTCGACGCATTCGACGTTGCGGACAACTTTTATTATCTCAACGACGAGCCGTGGATAGACGAGGTCGCCTCGGGCGCGCTCGAATATTGCAAGGATACGGACGGAAACGTTTTGGGACTTCCGTTTTGGGAAAGTTCGGTTTCGGGCTGCTACTACAACAAGACGTTGCTCGGCGAATTGGGGTATGAACCCGTAACGACACAAAAGGACTTCGACCTGCTTTGCCAAAACATTTACAATATGCCCGGTGGTCCCGTGCCCATTTTGTGGCCGGGCAAGTGTTCCTGGATGTTGCAATTCGGTCTCGACCCCGTCTTTGCGGACGACAACGAGTTGCTCAAAAAGCTCAACGACGATCAAATCTCGTACGCCGATATCCCCGCCGTGCACGATATGGTGGAATGGATCTGCAATGCGTATAATTCGGGTTGGTTCGGCGACAGGAAGTTCGATTTTGCCTCCAAGGGCTGGGATGACATAAGCGCGCCGCTTGCCTCGGGCGAGGCGGTGATGGTGTTTATATGGGACACCTGGTTCGATACCGATTTCAGGAGCGGCAAATACACCAAGAACGACTTTGCGCTCATGCCCGTGTTTATGAACACCGGGCCGACGTACGAGGGCGGCAATCTCAATATGCTCATGGTAAGCAAAAGCAGCAACAAGCTGAGCACCGCGCTCGACTTCCTCGAATTTTGCGCCACGCCGGCAAATTACAACGTCGCTTTTGACGGAATATCGACCGTAAGCTGCTTTAAGGGTCAGACGACGAATATCCAATCGAATATGGTGATCGAGGCACGCAATTCGATCGCCGAGTATGAGCGGGCGTCCACGGCGTCGACCAAAATTTCGGGCTACAATGCCGAGAGCATGGAAAGTATCCTTTTGAGATTGCTTTCGGGCGAAAAGGATATGACGGTCGATGAGTGCATAAAGCTTTTCGACGAGGACCGAAAAAGCAGAATGAAGCGGCAAGACCAATGATTTTGAGCTTGTAATCGGCTTGAAAAGCGGTTTGAACAAAAAAATTCCGCTTAAAACCGAAAATTGTTCGATAAACACTTGTAATTTCGCTTCAAATGGATTATAATATTTTTTAGGATTTTATTTGACCGACCATATAAATACAGGAAAAATATGTATCGGTTATAAAAGGAGAACGTACATGAGAATATCTAACGCAGCGCTTTATGTCATGGGAGCGGGAAGTGCGGTATCGGATGCCGTGTTGTATTTGATGTATGCGCAACTCGCATTGATAGCCGTCTGCCTTATGTTGTTTGCGATATTTATGCTTCGCAAATATTTGGTAAGGAAGAGGAGCAACGAAATGCTTGTCGCACAGACGACGGTAGGTGAAACGAAAGAGCATACGCTCATAGGCATTTCGCTCGATATTTCGCGCGTAAAACGCAACTTCAACGTGGGCGACACCTTTGACTGCGACGGTCTTGCGGTCATCGCCGAATACAAGGAGCAGCCCGTAACCGAGAACATTTACGACTTCTCGATAAGCGAGCCCATGCTCTTTGCGCCCGGGACCGAGGTCGTTACCGTGGGATACGGCGGATATACAGCAACTTACACCGTAAACGTCGAGCAAGCGGTTCCCGAAGCGCCGAGCCGAACATTGCTTTACATAGAATTGAATGTCGACGAAGTAAAAACTCAGTTCAAAGAGGGCGAACCGTTCGATATGTACGGGCTTAAAGTATTCGCTCATTACAATGCGGCACCCGAAGTGGAGCAGGTTTTCGACTTTACGGTGGACGAACCCGACATGACGGCGGCGGGCAGGACCGAAGTGGTCGTGCATTACGGCGATTTCGCACAGACGTACCCAATATTCATCGAGCGCAAACGTACTCTCGTCGGTATCGAACTCGACCTCAGCATCGTTCGCAGAGAGTTCGTTCTCGGCGAAAGGTTCTATTCGGACGGGCTCATCGTCGTGGCGACTTACGACGTTGCGCCGTTCAACGAAAGGGTGAGCGATTATCAGGTGGATGTGCCCGATATGGAAACGGAGGGTCAACATGTCGTTACCGTCAAGTATCTTGACGCAAGCGCGATTTACACCATCACGGTTATAAAGCCCGAAACAAGCGAAAGCGAAGTTGCGGCTTCGGAACAAAAGGTTATCTACGAAGAATCGGTAGATGCCGGCATCTTGCGCTATGACCGTAGCTTTACGGCAAGACTTATTCAATCCGATGACGAAACAAAGCATTGGTACACGCTTATAAAGAACGAGTTGCTTTCCTACAAGAAGATCAAGGCAAGAATGAGTTGGAAAAAAGAGTCGTTTAAGTTCGGCAAAGAAATAATAGCCAAATTCGGCTTCCGAGGCAAGACGCTCTGCCTTTCCCTTGCGCTCGATCCCGCCGATTACATAGACAGCAAGTACAAACTCGAAGATGTGTCCGAGAACAAGTCGTTCATATACACGCCCAGCATGTATCGAATAAAGAACAGCCGCAGAGTGAAATACGCCATCGAACTCATCCAAACGATCATGGAGCGCATAGGCGCAAAGCGAATAGAGGACAGGATCGCCGAGGACTACTATTTGCCTTACGAGGGATTGGTTCAACTCATCGATAAGAAACTCGTAAAGAGAATAATAAAGTCGGGTGCGGACGAAGTTATATTCAGGCCGAGCAGCGAGATTGACGATCAAAGCGACGAAACCGTCGACGGGGAAGAGGCGGATTCCGCCGCAGCAACTTTAAGCGACAACACCTCGGACGCAGCGGGCGACAACACCGATGACACAAACGTCGGTTAGCGGATAAATACGGTTAAAAGAAGGGCATAATGATGATTATGCAAAAGAAGAGGATATTGGTGGTGGACGATTCCGAAATGAATCGTTCCATATTGGCGGATATTTTGGACGGTGAATTCGAAATCACCGAAGCCGAAAACGGATTACAGGCGATAGACATTTTGCAAAAGGAGAGCGAAGATTTTTTGCTCGTCCTTTTGGATATTGTGATGCCCGAAATGGACGGCTTCGGCGTGCTCGAGGAGATGAACAGGCTCAAACTCATCGACAATTTGCCGGTAATTATGGTATCCGCCGAAACCGCATCGTCGCAGATCGAAAGGGCGTACGAATTGGGGGCTACCGACTTTATCATAAGACCGTTTGACGCCTCGATAGTTCACCGTCGTGTCGTCAACACGATCTTGCTGTACGCCAAGCAGAAAAAACTCATAAGCATAATCGAAGATCAGGTCGACGAAAAAGAGAGGTTCAACAGCCTTATGGTCGACATACTCAGCCATATCGTCGAATTTCGTAACGGCGAAAGCGGTTTGCATATCCAGCACGTTCGGGTACTTACAAACTTTTTGCTTACCAAGCTGTGCGAAAAGACGGACAGATATCCGCTCAGCGAAACGGACATTTCCATAATAAGCATAGCGTCGGCGTTGCATGACATAGGAAAGATAGGCATAGACGATCACATACTCAACAAGCCCGGTCCGCTCACCGACGATGAGTATGTGATAATGAAAACGCACAGCATGATAGGGGCAAAGATCCTCGACAGTCTTACCATGTACAAGGACAATCCGCTTGTAAGGCGCGCTTACGAAATATGCCGTTGGCACCACGAAAGGTACGACGGCAGGGGATATCCCGACGGACTGTCGGGCGACAAAATACCCATCGGCGCACAGATCGTGGCTCTTGCGGACGTGTACGACGCCTTGACGAGCGAACGGGTCTACAAAAAAGCCATTTCGCACGAAAAGGCGCTGGAAATGATACTCGACGGCAAGTGCGGCGCGTTCAATCCGTTGCTCCTTAAATGCCTTTCCGAAAACAGCGAGGACATTCGTTCGGTGCTTAAAAAACCCGACGTAAATGTTTCGCGTCGGGAAAAGCGAGGCTTTAACGATGTGCTCGTCCACTCCAAGGCGGGCGAAGTCGCGTCCGACCGTACGTTGAGGCTGCTTGACTACGAGCGAATGAAGTACAATTTCTTCGCCGCCATGACGGAAGAAATTCAGTTCGAGTATTCGATGGCGACGGACACGTTGACGATATCCCCGCTCGGAGCGGAAAAACTCGGCGTGGAAGAAGTCGTCGTTTCGCCCGAAAAGTCGGAAAAACTCAAAGAGATCATAGGCGGCGATTGGTTCCGTAGCCTCATCGACATGCTGGAAAAATCGACACCCGAAAAGCCCGAAATAAGACACGAAAAGCAATTGCATTGCAACGGCGAATACCGTTGGCACAACATAATCGTCCGCGCCATATGGACCGATGAGATCCCGCCCAAGGTGGACGGGTTCATAGGCAAGGCGGTGGACGTCCATGACGCGCACATCACCATAAACGAACTCAAAGAAAACGCCACTCACGACCCGCTTACCGACCTACTAAACAGGGCGGAGGCGAAAGCGCAGATCGAGCGCAGACTGCTCAACTATCCCAATCACAAGTACGCATTGGCATGCTTTGACATAGACTTTTTCAAACACGCAAACGACACGTACGGACATTTGTTCGGTGACAAAGTGCTCAAAACCATATCTCAAAAGATGACCCACAGCATACGTGCGAGCGATATTTGCGCGAGAATGGGCGGAGATGAGTTTTTGATATTTTTCGAGTATGATACCGACATAAACGCCATAATAGCCCGTATCTTCAAGTCGCTTTGCTGTAACGTCGACAAGTTCGACGTGACGATAAGCATGGGAATTGCCGAGATGACCTCGGTGGGCGAAAGCTACGAGGAATTGTTCCACCGTGCCGATCTTGCTTTGTACCACTCCAAGCAGTCGGGCAGAAATCAATATCACCTGTACGACGATTCGATGAAAAACATCTTGGCGCAAAGCAATATTACGGATATAGACGTGCCTACGGACAAGAAGGAGGACTGATTTTATGACGATAGAAGAATGTTATGCCGCACTCGGCGGAAATTACGGCGACGTGCTCGGACGCCTTCGCAGCGAAAGGCTCGTTACTAAATTCGTGTTGAAGTTCGTCGACGACGGCAGCTACAAGCTGCTATGCGATTCGCTCGACAGCGGAAATATACAAGAGGCGTTCAGGGCGGCTCATACCATAAAGGGAATGTGCCAAAACCTCTCGTTCGACAAGCTTGCCTCGTCGAGCAGCGAACTCACCGAGGCATTGAGGGCGGGCGACGAAGCTGCCGCTCGCAAGCTTTTACCGGCGGTCGTAAGCGATTACGACAATACCGTTCGTGCGATTACGGAGTACAAAAATTCGCTCGTGTAAGATTTGGGACGATTAAGTATGACAAATACAAACACACATACAAAAAATCGATCGACCGCAAAGAAAAAGAGCAAAGTTACTCTGTTGAAAGAAAAGAGTTTTATTTCCACCATAGTGATGGCGGTCGTCATTGTCGCTTGCTTTATAGCGGCATATTTCGGTTGCACGAATATAGGCAGGATCCGTTCCACCTCGCAGATGAGGGACGGCGTCAATACCGTTATCGACCAGATAAACTCAAAGTTCGATAGCGACGGCGATGTCTTAAAAGCGACGGCAAAGATACTCGGCAACACGCTCATACAAGAGGACGGCAAGATAGACAAAAGTTTGATCCAGCCCGCACTCGACATGATAAAGCCCATACAGCAGACCATGCGCTTCAGGGTCTTGCTCGACGACAACACGGTATATATGCCTAGTTACGATGAGGGCGAAAACGAAACGATAAGTGACGCGGAATTTACCTTCGAGGACCAAGTTAAGGCAGAGCAAGACCTGCTTGCCGAACTGAATAAGGACGCCTCGGAGGGCAAAAAAGTATTTATGCCGACAGAGGACGACCCGTATCCCGGTCATATATGGAGCAGGCTCAACAGCAAGTTATCAAGCGGCAGCGGAAGTTACATCTTGCCGCATTTCGTACCCATAGTGGACTATGCGCACGACAACAAGATAGTTGCGTTTTTGTACGGCGTGACGCCGCTGAGGACGCTTGCCGACAATTTGGGGTTTGACAACATATACGATTCGCAGGCTCGCGTCATCATAATCGACGTAAAGTCGACGGACGGGGATATGATAATGGATACGTATCACAATCCGATCGGCACGACGGCGGAAAATTTCAAGTTGGGCGCACTCAAAGACTTTAAGGGCAGGACGATGCGAGGCATAACCTCCGACGAAATGTACGACGAAGTGGTAAGCCTGAAAACGGGCACAGTCGAGATAAAGTCGAACTCCACGGGCAAGTGGAACTTCATTTACTATATGCCGGCAAAGGGCATAGTGATGCACAAATGGAGCGTCATGGTAATGGTTCCGTACGACACGGTGTTTGCAAACGTACAGAGTATGCAGATAGTGTTTGTCGTGGTCGGAGCGATCGCGCTTATCGCACTTTCGATTTACTTTGCGTTTATGCGTGTTCACGCCAAGCGACTTGTACAGAGTTCGGTGGAACGTGCCGTGCTCGAAGAACGATTGAATAAAGCCGAGGCAGCCGAACGGGCAAAGACGATATTCCTCTCCAACATGAGCCACGACATTCGCACGCCGATGAACGCCATTCTCGGCTTTACGGCGCTTGCCGAAACCAACATCGACAACAAAGAGCGAGTGCAGGACTACCTCAAAAAGATACTTTCGTCGGGCAATCATCTGTTAAGCCTCATCAACGACATACTCGACATGAGCCGCATAGAGAGCGGAAAACTCAACATAGAAGAAAAGCCTTGCACCATATCCGACATATTCAAGGATATGCGCAACATAATCCAGACGCAGATGAAGAGCAAGCAGCTCAACTTCTTTATGGACACGCTCGATGTCACGGACGAAGATATATACTGCGACAAACTGCACCTCAATCAAGTGCTGCTCAACTTGCTTTCCAATGCGATAAAGTTCACGCCGTCGGGCGGGACCGTTTCGCTGCTCATAAGGCAAAAGGCGGGTGCGCCGTCGGGATACGGAGCGTACGAGATACGCGTCAAGGACACGGGTATAGGCATGAGCAAGGACTTCGCCAAGCACATTTTCGAGCCGTTCGAGCGTGAAAGGACGTCCACGGTCAGCGGAATACAGGGCACGGGGCTCGGCATGGCCATCACCAAGAACATAGTCGACACGATGGGCGGCACGATCGAAGTCGAAACCGAAAAGGGCAAGGGGACGGAATTTATCATCAACTTGCAATTCAAATTGCAGTCGGAGCGCAAGCACGTCGAGGTCATTACCGAACTCGAGGGGCTCAGGGCGCTCGTAGTGGACGACAGCTTCGACACCTGCGACAGCGTGACCAAGATGCTCATGCAGATAGGAATGCGTGCCGAATGGACCTTGCACGGCAAAGAGGCGGTGTTAAGGGTGCAGCAAGCGTTGGACATCGGCGATAAATTCTCGGTATTCATCATAGATTGGGTGATGCCGGATATCGGCGGGTTCGAGATAGTAAGGCAGATAAGGAAGTTGGTGGGCGACGACGTCCCGATCATCATAATCACGGCGTACGACGTCGCGTCGATAATCGAAGAGGCAAAAGACATAGGCGTAACGGCATATTGCAACAAGCCCATATTCCTCTCCGAACTTCGTGACACGCTCGTGTCGTGCATAAAAAAGGATGCGGTCAGCGAGCCGGCTGCGCCGCTTGTCGACGACAGCCTCAAAGGTAAGAGGTTGTTGCTTGTCGAGGACAACGAACTCAATCGAGAGATAGCCGCCGAAATTCTTACCGAGCACGGATTTACGGTCGAGTGCGCCGAGGACGGCACCGTCGCCGTGGAAAAGGTTCGGGCATCGAAGTCGGGCTACTACGACCTCATCCTCATGGACATTCAGATGCCCAAGATGGACGGATACGAGGCGACAAGGAAGATCCGCGCGCTTGAAAACAAGGACCTCGCGTCGATACCGATCGTCGCCATGACGGCAAACGCATTCGACGAGGACAAGCGAAAGGCGACCGAAGTGGGAATGAACGACCACGTTTCCAAGCCGATAGACATAACCAACCTTATGAATGTTTTGCAAAAAATATTGTTAAAATAATATCGGGACGTTCCGTAGCAACGGCATACGTATTATAAAACGTCGAAAAAGAATTCGACAATTCACAAATCAGGTCGTCTGACCTTACGAATTGCAAATAATTGGATTTTTGATGAGAAAACGCTTGACGCGAAGGCAAAAAAGTATTATATTACTATATATATTGCATTAAAGGCTAAAGATTTTTTAAGGGTATCGGGTATAAATTATGGCATATCTACGCTTAGGTGACATTTTAATAAATTCGGGAGCGATCACGGAGCAGCAACTTCAACATGCGTTGGAAGTACAAAAGACCACGCATGAGCGTTTGGGTTCCGTACTTGTCAACGAAGGCATAATTGACGAGCAACGACTTATCGAAACTCTCGAAATGCAACTTGGTATAGACTTTGTCGATTTGAGCAAAGTGCGCATACCTATCGAGCTTGCCCAACTCGTGCCGAGGAGCATAGCAAAGCGACACGGCATAGTTCCCGTCAAGCTCGTCGATGACGAACTTACGATAGCGATGTCCGATCCGCTCAACTTCGTCGCATTGGAGGAAGTAAAGGCGGCTACGCGTAAACGCATCATGCCGATGATAGCTACGCCCACCGCGGTCAGCAAGTCGATATCGACCTTGTACGGCAACGAGGGTGCGGCGAGAGCGATCGAGGAGATGAAGTACGACACTGCGGTTCGCGATCAAAGCAGCGTAACGCCCAAGCCCGAAGAAGTATCCGAGGACGTACAATCGGCGCCCACCGTAAGGCTCGTAAACTCGATAATCGAGCGTGCCTCGATCGAACGTGCGAGCGACATACACCTCGAGCCGCGCAGCAGCGAAATGGTGGTACGTATGCGAATAGACGGCAGTTTGAGGACGGTGCTCACCGTTCCGTCCGATCTTAAACGAGCCGTGATTTCGAGGTTGAAGATGATGGGCGGAATGGACATATCGGAGTCCCGACTTCCGCAGGACGGCAGAGCCAACGTATTCGTCAAGGGTCACAGCATAGACCTCCGACTTTCGACCTTGCCGACCATGTACGGCGAAAAAGTGGTGATACGACTTCTCGACAAGTCGTCGCAGCTGCTTGACGCGAGGGCGATAGGACTTTCGGGCGAGAACCTTTCGAGGTATAACAAGCTGCTTCAAAACGCTCACGGTATGATACTTATCGTAGGACCTACCGGTTCGGGTAAGTCGTCCACGATGTACACGATGATAAGGTCGCTCAACAGCGACGCCGTCAACCTCGTAACGCTCGAGGACCCGGTCGAATACGACATAGACGGGGTCAACCAAGTACAGATAAACGAAAAGACGGGCATGACGTTTGCGGAAGGCTTAAAGTCGATCTTGCGTCAAGACCCGGACATAATAGCGGTCGGCGAAATTCGAGATTCCGAAACGGCGGAGATAGCCGTGCGTGCGGCAATAACGGGACACTTGGTGCTGTCCACCGTGCACACGAGCGATGCCGTATCGGCGCTCGACCGACTTATCGACATAGGGGTAGAGCCGTACTTGCTTGCGGACGCGCTCAACGGCGTAATAAGTCAGCGACTTGTCAAGCGCATATGCCCGCATTGCAAAGAGAAGTACGAGCCCACACCCGAGGAAAAGCACAGGCTGGGTTGCGACGACCTCAAAAACATCTATTTTTACAGGGGCAAGGGCTGTTCGCATTGCTATCATACGGGCTATTACGGCAGGACGGCGGTGTTCGAGATACTTCTCATGGACAACAAGTTCAAAAAAGCCGTTTCCGAGGGCAGGCACAAAGCCGAACTTATGGAATGTGTTACAAAAGGTACGTTCTCGTCGCTTGCGGACGCGTCACGCAGATTGGTGCTTGACGGAGTGACGACGGCGGAAGAAGTGTTGAACGTACTCAATACGACGGTTGAATAAGGAGATAGGGCGATGCCTTTGGAACTAAACAAAATCATTTACACGGCAAAGACCATGCGCGCATCGGATATCCACCTTGTAAGAGGTTTGCCCGCACGGTTCCGTATAGACGGCGAACTGCAAAATTACGGTGCGCCGCTTACAGCCGAGGACTGCGAGTTTTACGCCAAGGAGATGGCGGGTGCGCAGTTTGCTCAGATAGCCAAGTCGGGCGAACTCGACCTTGCGATCACGTTCCCCGGACAGATCCGATGCAGAATAAATCTATTCCATCAGCAAAATTCGATATCGGCAGCGATAAGGATCCTTGCGGAAAAAATTCCCGAACTCAAATCGTTGGGACTTCCTCCGATGGTGCAGAGTTTGCCCGACCTGAATCGAGGCATAGTGCTCGTCACGGGTGAAACGGGCTCGGGCAAGTCGACGACGCTTGCCGCAATGTTAGACCGTATAAATCATACGTATAACGGACATATTATAACGTTGGAGGATCCTATCGAGTACATATACTCGCCCGACAAGTGCATAATCAATCAGCGAGAGATAGGCACCAACACCGAAAGTTATGCGACGGGACTTAGGGCGATACTTCGTGAGGACCCCGACGTAATACTCATAGGCGAGATGAGGGATCTCAACACGATAGAAACCGCGCTTACGGCAGCCGAAACGGGACACCTTGTGTTTGCGACACTGCACACCAATTCCGCTCCCGAGTCCATCGACCGTATCGTGGACGTGTTCCCCGAGATGCGCCAAAGACAGATAAGAATGCAGCTTTCGACGACGCTTATGGCGGTACTGTCGCAGCAGCTCTTGCCGAGGAAGAACGGCGGCAGAGTGGCGGCGTGCGAACTTATGGTCGTTACGCCCGCGATACGCAATCTTATCCGCGAGGGCAAGACGCCGCAAATAGCAAGTTCGATGGCGACGAGCGCGTCGGAAGGCTCGGTAACAATGGACAATTCGATAATTTCGCTTTATAAGCAGAACATAATATCGGCTGAAACGGCTCGTTCCGCGGCACACGATGTCGATTATGTAAAAAAGAACGTTCGATAAAAAGGGGAAAGGGCGACGATTTCTTAATAATGGCGGTTGTTTATAAGCCCCGAAAATCTGTCGCCGCATAGAAACCGACCCCAAAAATAATCAAAAAAGGAGGATATATGAAGACCTACAAATATCGCGCAATAGCACCCGACGGGTCTGCCGTCAACGGCGTAGTCGAAGCGTATGACGAGTTTGAAGCGATAGACCAAATTCATCAAACTTGCCCCGTGGTCGAGAGTATCAAGCCCGTACGGACGGAACGCAGGATCAATATCGACCTAAACGAACCGATGTGGGTCAGCAACAAGACGTTGGCGCTAACCGCAAACCAGTTCTTCATTATGCTCAAAGCGGGTTTGACGATGTCCCGAGTAATAGAACTTATTGCCGAGCAGTCAAACGACAAATTGATGAAACGCATTTTGCGAGCGTGCGCGTCCGACGTGGCGGCAGGCTATTCGCTTGCGGGCAGTCTTGAAAAGAACGGGAAGAAGATCCCCGCCGTATTCATAGAAACCGTCCGAGCGGGCGAGGAATCCGGTACTCTCGAGGACGCATTCCGCAATCTCGAAATCTACTATACGCGGGCGCACAAGACCAAGAAGAAGGTAAAGTCGGCAATGACTTACCCGATAATCGTGCTTATCATTGCCATAGTAGTCATAGCCGTCGTAATGGTAGTGCTCGTGCCCACAATGACCGAAACTTTGGAGGGCTTCGGCACCGAACTTCCCGGTGTGACTAAGGTACTTATAGCAATATCCAACTTCTTTGCAAGTTGTTGGTACATTCTGCTCATAGTCATAGCGGTGCTCGGAATATCCATCTTCGCTTTCGGCAAGACCGAAAAAGGCAAGTTCGTGTACAGCAAAATAAGGATGAAACTGCCCGTCTTGGGCAAGATAGCCCGCTTTAACGCGGCTGCTCAAACGGCAAACAGCCTTGCCACCTTGCTTGCGGCAGGTTTGCCCGTGACCCGCGCTCTCGACATCGTCAGCAGAATGCTCGATATGCGCTGCGTGGGCGAGGAACTCAATAAAGCGGTCGCAAAACTCGAAAGCGGTATGAGTTTGGGCGAGGCGCTTAAAGACTCCAAGTACCTGCCCGCAATGCTCATCGAGATGATAACGGTCGGCGAATCTTCCGGTATGCTCGAAGATACGCTTAGGACAATAGGTCAGTATTACACCGACGAGGCGACGGCGGCTTCCGACGCTGCACTCGCGCTTATGGAACCTATGATCACCGTAATCCTCGGCGTTGTCGTCGGCTTTATCGTTATCGCTATCTATATCCCGATGTTCAGTATGTCATCCGGCAGCGGCATGTCATCCGGAATGGGAATGTAAATTTACGATATTTTGCAACTTTTTTGTAAAAAAGTTGCGCAAAAAACTTTTGAGGGCGCAAACGCGGAAAATACTTTCCGCATTTGCGCTCAAATTTTTTTGTGTACTCTTTTGCAACAACACTTTAATCGTAGCGAAGCGCAGATTGCGACGAGCGACGACTTGACAATCCGCTTTTATTATGGTATAATAAGACCATAATAAGATTATAATAAAATCGGAGGCAATATATGACACAACCATTACCTAAAATTTTACCTGTAAATGAACTTAAAAACACCGCAAGTATTATGAAAACGTGTTTGGAAAGTCCGGTTCCCATTGTAATCACCAAAAACGGATACGGCGAAGCGGTGATGATGAGTATAAAACTCTACGAGGAAATGTTTGCCTTAGTGCAGGCAGCCTCTTTGATCAACGCGGGGTTGGACGAAATTGACAAAGGAGCGGTTCCCGTGGACGGGAAAGACTTTTTCAATTCAATGAGGAACAAATATGGCGAGTAAGTATCGTTTGAAAATCTTTCCTTTGGCGCAAGCGGATATGGAAAGTATATTTGCCTATATTTTTGGGGAGTTAAAAAACCCGACAGCGGCAATCAAACAAATAGATGACTTTGAAAAGGCATTTGAAAATGTTTGCGCCTTTCCCGAAAGTTGTCCTTTGATTGACAATGAGTACGTGAAAGACAAAACTTTACGTAAATTGATAGTAAACAATTACATAGCTTTTTTTCGCATAAATAATTCGGAAATTCAAGTCGTCCGAGTTTTGTACGGAATGAGAAATTACCAAGATATACTTTAAGGAATATTTGTCAAATCGGAGCTCTATATATTCTGCGGAGAAGCCTGACCTCTTGATTATTAATGAGTAAAGAAAACTAAATTTGCACAATTTAATAGGAACCACCTTAGGGGATTTCAATTGGAGCGAAGCGACACCGCTAAAAGAGGCGCCCTTTGTTGTCAAACAAGGGGAGCCGGCACAGCTAAGCGACAGCGTGCTGTGACTGAGGGGATTTCGTCGCAAGCGGCGCTATTCTCACCCCACGAGTACAAGT
>CANRNV010000035.1 GCA_947632125.1 uncultured Clostridia bacterium | reverse complement strand
ACTATTATGTAGACCTGAAAAAGGGAGAGAAAATAAGCATAAAGGACTTGCTTTACGGGCTTATGCTTCGCTCCGGCAATGACTGCGCCGTTGCTCTTGCCGTTGAAGTGGGCGGCAGCGTCGAGTTCTTTGCCGATATGATGAACGCCCTTGCTTCTCAGATCGGGGCAAAAGATACGCACTTTGTCAATCCGCACGGGCTTCACGACGACGACCACTACACGACGGCTTACGATCTTACGCTTATCTCGGCTTATGCCATGAAAAACCCCGTGTTTGCCGAGATAGTGGGGACCAAAACTCATCGCACGAGCGGTGAAAACGCTCGCACAATGGTGAACAAGAACAAGATCCTTTCCACATTCGAGGGCGGGTGCGGGATAAAGACGGGATTCACCAAGCGTGCGGGTAGATGTCTTGTTTCCTCGGCGACGCGTGATGGAACGACGGTGATTTGCACCGTGCTCAATTGCGGCCCGATGTTCGAAGATTGTTCGAGATTGATGGATTATGCGCTCGACAACCTGATTATGTCTGACATAATCAGCGTCGAAACGCCCATTGCGCAAGTAAAAGTGGAGGGCGGCAAGCAAAAAGCGGTGGACGTCGGACTCGTCGCCATATTGAAGTATCCGCTTACGACCTTTGAAGCGGAGAGACTCGAAATAAAATTCGATTTGCCCGAAAGCGTAGACGCTCCTGTGAAAAAGGGTGAACGAATAGGAAAAGTTAAAATTTATCTCGATAATCGGTTGCTTTTTTCCGAAGATTTGTTTACTATGGATAGAGTCGAGGAAAAGTCCTTTTGGGACAAATTGAAAAAATCTTAGTCCTTGACAAAGGATAAGCAAATGAGGATCAATAAGTATTTGGCGGAGTGCGGGCTAAGTAGCCGTCGCAAGTGCGAGGCGTACGTTACCGAAGGAAGGGTCAAAATCGGCGGGAAACTCGTAACTTCGCTTTCTACCGAAGTGCATGACGGCGATTTTGTTACGGTGGACGGCGAAAGGGTCAAGCCCATAAAAAAGCACGTCTATATAATGCTCAATAAGCCCAAGGGATACGTTTGCACGGCAAGCGACGACCTTGGGCGAAAGACGGTTATGGACCTTATCAAGGATAGACCCGAGCGCCTGTTCCCCATCGGCAGGCTCGACTACGATACCGAGGGGCTGCTGATACTCACTACCGACGGGGATTTGAGCAACAGGCTCACTCATCCCCGAAACGAAATTCCCAAGACCTATTCGGTCAGGATAGAAGGCGGGGTTAGCGAAGAGGACCTCGATACGCTTCGAGGCGGCATAGTTCTTGACGGCGTAAAGACCAAAAAGTGCCGCATCAAAGTGACCGAAGCAACTTCGGAAGCGACCAAACTCGAAGTCACTATAACAGAGGGGCGAAACCGACAGGTCCGAAGAATGTTCGAACATATCAACAAGCACGTTGCGTTTTTGAAGCGCGTGGCGATAGGCGAACTTAAACTTCACGGGCTCAATAGGGGCGAATACAGGGAACTCAACGAAAGCGAGGTCAATTATCTTAAAAACGTGTAAACCAAACCGAAATGACGGCTACGAAAATAGCCGTTTTTCTATGAAATTATTTTTATGCTGAAAAATGATTGATTTTTGCTTGCCTTTTCTTTTTGGTTTGTATATAATTGTATATTGGGAGTTTGGGGCAAGAAGCCCTCATTCATCCCTCAAAAATGTAAGGACTTCAATAAATTAACGGAGGCATTTAGATGGCAAAATCGGAAAATTCGTCTGAAATTTACGACCTTATAAAGGAAATAACCGACGAAAGCTCTTTTATGGAAACCTTGACGCTCGTTCAGGGCAAGTCGTCGCTGTCCGAGCCGCACGGCGAGGGCGTGGTGAGCGGCTTTGCCACGATCGGCGACATCCAAGCGGGAATCTTTGCCAACAACTTCGACGTAATGAGTGGCAGCGTCGGCAAAAAGAGCGCGAAGAAGATAAGCAAGTGCGTTGAAGATTCGGTTAAGATGAACATTCCCGTCATCGGAATTTTGGAAACGTCCGGCGCTCGCTTCGGCGAGGGAATAAAGGCGATGGAGGGTTATGGCGGCATTTTCAAGGCGATGAATCTCGCTTACGGCAATGTTCCCACCATTATCGTCCTAAAAGGCAACTGTTTCGGTATGATGAGCTATGTCGCTTCGTGTTGCGACTGCTGCATAGCTTTCGAGGACGCCAAACTCTCGACGGCAAGCCCGCTCATCCTTGCGGCAAAGACCAAGGTCGACGTAAGCAAAGTGGGGACAATGACCGTTCACTCTTCGGAGAGCGGAATTGTTTCTCGTGTTGTTAAGAGCGGTGAGGAACTTAAACAAGACATAATTTCGCTTCTTAACTTTTTGCTTGTGCCCGATATCGAAAGCGACGACGATGCCAATAGAGTATGCTCGACGCTTACGGCGACAAGTTCGGTCGAGGAAACGATAAGCGAGGTCTTTGACAAGGACACTTTCTTCGGGCTCAAAAACGACTACGCAAAGGAAGTTATTGTCGGGTTTGCAAGGCTTAACGGCACGGCGGTGGGCGTCGTAGCCAACAATTCGGCGGTGAGCGGTTCGCTTACGGCAAAGGGAGCAAGGAAGATCTCGGATTTTCTTATCTCGTGCCTCAGCTTCGGATTGCCCATTGTCAACCTTGTGGACTGTGCGGGTGTGGAAAACAACTTGCTTAGCGAAAACGACTCGCTCATCCGGGACATAAGCGAAATGCTGCAAAGCTACAATGCGAGCGAAAACGCAAAGATCTCGGTAATAATCGGCAAGGCGATAGGATTGGGCTACGTGGCGTTTGCCTCCAAGCGCATCTTCGACTACACAATAGCTTGGGAAAATGCCTACATCGGAATGCTCGACTCGTTCGCAACAGCCAATCTGCTTTATGCCGACGAGATAGCTGCGGCAAAGGACAGAGCCAAGGCAGAGCAAGAACTTGCAAAGACCTACGCCGACGAAAACGGAAGCGCTACGGTCGTTGCCGAGAGCGGCTATATAGACAATGTGATTTTGCCGTCGCTTACTCGCCAATATCTCATTGCCGCAGTAATGATGTACGGAGCAAAGAGGTAATATGAACATCATTTCGAGTTTGGAAAACATCAACTTCGGTGAAGCAATGCTCTTTTTGGTAATAGGCATGCTGATTATAATATGCGTTTTGTCATTGTTGGTCGGATTGCTGTATATCATAAGGTATGTCGTTGCCGCCATCGAAAAGCCGAAAAAAAGCAGTTCCGCGTCGCAGCCGGCAGTGACCGAAGCGGCGCCGGAGATAGATGCGGACGAAGAGGCGGTTGCCGCGATCACCGCAGCTATCACCTGTATATTGCAAAGCGAAAATAAGGACGAAACGGTCGTTGCGCCCTTCAAAATCAAGAAAATCAAACACACTCACTAAACGGAGGTTATTATGCGTAAATTCAATGTAAATGTAAACGGTAAGTCTTACTATGTGGAAATAGAGGAAGCCGGGGCTTCGTCCGCTCCGATCGCTGCGTCCGCGCCCGCACCCGCACCCGCGCCGGTAGCGGCTCCCGCACCGGCTGTCAACGTTAACGCCGGCGGAACGGCTGTTACGGCTCCCATGCCGGGACAGGTCCTCGACTTTGCGGTAAGTAACGGCGCAACTGTCAAAAAGGGTGATAAGGTGCTCATTCTCGAAGCCATGAAGATGGAAAACGAGATCGTGGCGTCGGCGGACGGCGTGATAACCTTTGCCGTAAAGAAAGGCGACAGCGTCGAATCCGGGGCAACCCTTGCGTATATAAAATAGAAAAACTCGGAGATAAGTTATGTTGATTTCTGCCATTGATTGGGGCGATACCTTTATTCAGCTTTGGCACAGCACGGGCATCTTTACCATGCTTCAAGGTGACGGCTGGAAAAACCTCATCATGATAGTTATAGCTTTGGTGCTGTTTTATCTCGCCATAGCAAAAAAATTCGAGCCCTTGTTGCTTGTGCCCATAGCTTTCGGAATGTTGCTGATAAACATTCCCGGCGCATATCAAGAGCTTTACAAAAACGATGCGGAAGGTACGGTGGGGCTACTGTACTACTTGTCGCAAGGTGTGGAGAAAGTTATCTATCCTCCGCTTATCTTCCTCGGAATAGGCGCGATGACCGACTTCGGTCCGCTTATCGCCAACCCCAAGAGCTTTTTGATAGGCGGAGCGGCTCAAATAGGCGTGTTTTTGACGTTTGCGGTGGCGACGCTTTTTGTCAATCCCAAATTCGCAGCCGCAATAGGCATGATAGGCGGGGCGGACGGACCCACGGCGATTTATGTGGCGACCGTACTCGGACAGGACGTGTCCATAATAGCGGTTGCGGCATATTCGTATATGGCGCTTATACCGATAATTCAGCCGCCCTTTATGAAGCTCCTTACCACCAAAAAGGAGCGACAAATCAGGATGAAGCAGCTTCGTCCCGTCAGCAAAAAGGAAAAGATAATCTTCCCCATAGCGGTGACTTTGCTTTGCGGAATAATTCTTCCCACGGCATTGCCGCTTCTCGGAATGTTGATGCTCGGCAACCTGTTTAAGGAATGTCTTGTGACCGACAGGCTTAAAGAAACGGCAAGCAACGCGATGATGAATATCATCACCATTTTGCTCGGCGTCTGCGTGGGAGCAAAGGCGCAAGGATCCACTTTCCTTACGTTAAAGTCATTGGCGGTCGTAGGCGGCGGACTTGTGGCATTTATCGCAGGAACGTGCGGCGGTATACTTATGGTCAAGTTTATGAACCTTTTCAGCAAAGAGAAGATGAATCCGCTTATCGGCTCGGCGGGCGTAAGTGCCGTGCCCATGGCGGCGAGAGTGTCGCAAAAAGAAGGGCAAAAGGAAGTGCCCGACAACTACTTACTTATGCATGCAATGGGACCTAACGTTGCCGGCGTTATAGGTTCGGCAGTGGCTGCCGGCGTTTTGCTTGCAATATTCGCTTAATAGGAGGTTATTATGGCAAGAGTAAAAATAATGGAAACTATTTTGCGTGATGCGCACCAATCTCAGGCTGCCACCCGCATGACGATAGAGGAAATGCTACCTGCGGCTCCCATGCTCGACAAGGTGGGATATTACGCCCTTGAAATGTGGGGCGGAGCGACCTTCGACTCGTGCCTGCGCTATCTTAACGAGGACCCGTGGGAGAGGCTCAGAGTGTTGCGTAAGGCAATGCCCAACAGCAAGCTTCAAATGCTTTTCAGAGGTCAGAACATTCTCGGCTACAAGCACTATGCCGACGACGTTGTCGACGAGTTTTGCCGCCTTTCGCTCAAAAACGGAATAGACATAATCCGTATATTCGACGCCCTCAACGACCCCCGAAACGTAAAGCAGGCGATAGTCAGCACCAAGAAGTACGGCGGTACGGTAGAGGCGGCTATAAGCTATACGACGAGCAAGGTTCATACGATCGACTACTTTGTAAATCTTGCGGTCGAACTCAAAAATATGGGCGCAGACATAATCTGCATAAAGGATATGGCGAACCTGCTGCTTCCTTACGACGCTTACGAACTTGTAAGCAGGTTAAAGGACAAGGTTAAACTTCCCATTCACTTGCACACTCACAACACGGCGGGAACGGGAGACATGACCAACCTCAAAGCTATCGAGGCTGGTTGCGACATCGTCGACACCGCGCTTTCTCCGCTCGGAAACGGCACTTCGCAGCCCTCGACCGAATCGCTCGTCGCCACCCTCAAAGGCACTCCGTACGATACGGGCATAAAACTCGAGGACCTCAACGAACTCACCAAGTACTTCAATAAGGTGGCGGCAAGGCTGTCTAAGGACGGCTTCCTCAGCCCCAAGGTGCTCAAAGTCGACGTCAACGCCCTTATCTATCAAGTGCCGGGCGGAATGTTATCTAACCTAATAAGTCAGCTCAAACAGCAGGGCGCTGAGGATAGGCTTTTGGAAGTGCTCGAAGAAGTTCCTCGTGTAAGAGCGGACCTCGGCTATCCGCCGCTCGTTACTCCGTCCAGCCAAATCGTAGGCACGCAGTCGGTACTCAACGTAATAAGCGGCGAGCGATATAAGATGGCGACCAAGGAAACAAAGGGAATGCTCATCGGCGAATACGGCAAGTTGCCCGTCGAGCCCAACAAGGACGTGGTCAAAAAGGTCATCGGCGACACGCCGCGCATTACGTGCAGACCCGCCGACAGGCTCAAGCCCGAACTCGATACGTATCGCAAGGAGATCGATAAGTACATCGAGCAAGAGGAGGACGTGCTTACTTATGCGCTCTTCCCGCAACTTGCGATCCCGTTCTTCCAAAGGCGTTTGGCAAAGGACAAGGGGATAGACACGACGATTTTCTCTAAGGATAACATGGTTCATCCGATATAATGAAAGTTGCAATTATAGGCGGCGGTGCAAGCGGACTGTTTGCAGCCGCCGTTTTAAGTAAATACGTTCCCGTTGTCGTTTATGAGCGCAATGAAAAGGCGGGTAAAAAAATTTACATCACCGGCAAGGGCAGATGTAACTTTACCAATCTTTGCGACCAAAGCGAATTTCTTGCTTCCGTAGTTAACGGGAGCAAATTTCTGATTAGCGCCGTTCACTCCTTTTTGCCCAAGGACGCCGTCAAATTTTTCGACGACTTGGGTATGCGTTCGGTGGTCGAGCGAGGGAATAGAGTCTTTCCGCTCTCGAACAAGGCGAGCGACGTAACGGCGGCTTTAAGTAAGGAGATTTCCCGCAACGGCGGTCAAATTATCCTTAACAGTCGAATTGAGAAGATCGAAAAGTCGGGCGAACAATTCGCCGTATGTTTAAGCGGAGAAAAATACATCTACGACAAGGTCGTGCTTGCAACGGGCGGCGTTTCGTATCCTCAAACGGGCAGCACGGGCGACGGATATGGCTTTGCGCGTTCGTTCGGACACACGATCGTCGAGCCGAGGGCGGCTCTTTGTCCCTTGATTTTGCGTGAGGACGTAAGCTCCATTCAAGGGCTGTCGCTGAAAAACGTGTCGGCTTCGGTTACGGGCGTAAAGAGCGAGTTCGGCGAAATGCTGTTTACCGATCGGGGAGTGAGCGGTCCCATCATTCTCACGCTCTCGTCCAAGATAAATAGATTGATGGGCGAGCGGCAGCTGTCCGTCAACCTCAAACCCGCTTTGACCGACAAGGAACTCGACGCTCGATTGCTTCGGGACTTTAACGCCAACATAAATCGGGAGTTAAAAAATTCGCTTTTCGATTTGTTGCCTAAGTCCCTTATTCCCTATATAATAGGAAGGAGCGGCATAAGTCCCGACAAGAAAATCAACCTTATCACCAAGGAAGAGAGAAGTAGGCTGGTTATGACACTCAAAAACCTTACATTTACCGTGGTCGGCTTGGACAAAATAGATAATGCCATAATTACGAGCGGCGGCGTTAAACTCAGCGAAATTTCGCCCTCGTCCATGGAAAGCAAGCTTGTCCGGGGACTGTACATCGTAGGCGAACTTCTCGACGTCGACGCTCTTACGGGCGGGTTCAATTTGCACATAGCGTGGGCGACGGCTCACAGCGCCGCAAGGCACATAATAGGAGGATTAAATGGAAATTAAGGCGATAAGAGGTGCGGTCAACTTCCGCTTCGACACAAAGGAGGAGATAGAGGAGAGGACGACCGAACTTTTTGCCAGGCTCATCGAGGAGAATGAACTTGACCTGAAAAAGGTGGTCTGCATATTTTTCTCGCTCACGGGCGATATAACAAGCGAATATCCCGCAAAGATATTCCGAGAGAAATTTTCGCCCGATGTGCCGCTGTTTTCCTCGCTCGAACCGAATATCAAGGGCGGACTGCCGTTTACGTTACGCATACTTATACTTCACTACGGAAAACTCAGTCGTCCCGTCTATTTATATCAGACAAAATCACTGAGAAAGGACCTGTTTATGAACATCGCTATCGACGGACCGAGCGGAGCCGGCAAGAGTACGATTGCCAAGCTACTCGCAAAAAAACTCAATATCACCTATCTTGACACCGGCGCAATGTACAGGGCGATAGGTCTAAAAGCGTACAATCAAAAGGTCGATATTTTTGACGAGGCACAGTTGCGTGAGCTTCTGTCCCACACGAACATCGAGATGAAAGCGGGAGAGAGCGGTTCGATCGTCATTCTCGACGGCAAGGACGTGAGCGAGGACATAAGGCAGAACTTTGTGTCCAAGCTTGCAAGCGATATTTCCGCCATAGAGTGCGTGCGAGCCTTTTTGGTCGATCTTCAACGCAAGATTGCAGCCAAGCAGTCGTCGGTGCTCGACGGCAGGGATATCGGCACGGTCGTCTTGCCCAATGCCGAGTTCAAATTCTTCCTCACAGCCTCGGTCGAGGAAAGAGCGCACCGTCGCTTTACGGAACTTATCGCCAAGGGGCAAGACGTGTCCGAGGCGCAGATCGCGGAGGAGATAGCGCAAAGGGATCACAACGACACACATCGCAAACATTCGCCGCTAAGGAAAGCGGACGACGCGATCGAAATCGACAGCACACATCTCACCATCGACGAAGTGTGCAACAAGATAATGAGCATAATAGGAAAGAAATAAATGAAGGGTTTTTATAACTTCATAAGGGGAGCGTTCGGTTGGATCGTGCGGCTCATATATCCCATAAAGGTCGTGGGCGACAAAAAGCTCATTCCCAAGACAGGCAAAGTGGTACTTATAAGCAACCACCTCAGCTACAAGGACATTCCCGTCCTTATTTGTCATTTCCCGGGCTATCGTCATTTCCTCGCAAAAAAAGAATTTACGAAGAACAGGCTCGTGAGGTGGTTCTTCACAAAGATGGGCGTGTTCTTTGTGGACAGGGACAATCTCGACCTCAGCGCAATAAGGACGGGAGTGGGGTACCTTAAAAACGGCGAGGGAATCGCTCTCTTTCCCGAGGGCACTCGCAACCGACAAAACACCGACATTCAACACATCAAGGGCGGAGCTGCTATGTTTGCGATTAAAGGCGAGGCGCCGCTTGTTCCCGTCATCTTTCAGCGCAAGGCGCGCGCGTTTCGTCGCACGCTCGTCTATGTGGGCGAACCTATCGACCTCGGCGAATTTTACGGAAAGAGGTTGGACTCAACGCAACTCGCTCTTGCGAGCAACGTGATCGAGGCCGCCATGGAAAGGGGCAAGGAAAGCGTCGACAAAATGGCGCTTCCGACAAAAAACAAGGAGCAAAAATGAAAGTTATATTCTCGAAGCACCTCGGCTATTGTTCGGGGGTAAAGAGGGCGATCGAACTTGCGGAAAGCAATCTTCCCTCGGTCTGCACCTTGGGCGAACTCACCCACAACGAGCAGGTAATTCGCTCGCTCGAACAAAAGGGGATTAAAGCCGCCGATATCGACGATCTCACCGCCGACAAGGTGGTCATTCGCTCGCACGGAGTGGGCAAGTCCGAGCAAGAAAAGCTTATGGCTTCCGGCAGGCAGATAATCGACGCCACCTGCCCGTTCGTACGCAAGATCCACGAGATCGTCCAAAGTCATTACGAGGCGGGTTACGACATCGTGATAGTCGGCGACAAAACTCATCCCGAGGTGAAAGGCATAAACGGTTGGTGCGACAACAAGGCTCTTGTCATCGACCCCGATAGCGACGAAATAGACCTAAGCGGGACAAAAAAAGTGTGTTTGGTCAGTCAAACGACAGTTCCGACGAAAAAATATGCTAATATTATAAAAAAAATCAAGAATGACCATTCAAAAACAGTTGAAATTTTCGACACAATTTGCTATACTACTAAGGTAAGGCAATCCGAAGCCGAGTATTTGGCTCGAAATTGCTCCGTAATTCTTGTTCTCGGCAGCGTCAAGAGCAAGAACACGCGGATGCTTTTCGAGATTTGCAAAAGCATTTTGAGCCGAACTTACTTTGTTTCGAATGTCGAGCAAATCAAATCAATAAAATTAAGTCCCTCCGATACAATAGGAGTGTTGGCGGGCGCATCGACTCCGATGGAGTTGATTATGGAGGTAAAAGGTTACATGAGTCAAAACGTAGGAGAGGTTTTTGTATCGGACGAACTTAAAACAGGCGTTGAAGAATCTCTCGTGAGTTACCGTGAAGGTAAGAGGGTAAAGGGTAAGGTTATATCCGCAGACGAAAAGGGCATAAGGCTCAGCATCGGCGGAAAGTATGACGGAATTATCTACGCAGCCGAAGCTAATATCGACGGCACGTACGATCCGCTCGACTTTACCGAGGGTATGGAGATCGAAGCAATCATTATCGGCAAGAAAGATGCCGACAACGAATGCATTCCGCTCTCTAAGCGCAAGGTCGACCTAATCAAGGAAGGTGATAAGGTCGTCGACGCCATAAGAGAGGGGCAGGTCTTTGAGGTCGTTGCAAGCAGCGACACCAAGGGCGGCTTGCTTGCAAGGTTGGGAACCTACACCGTTTTTGTTCCCGCGTCGCAGGTTAAGGAAGTAGGTTATCCAAAGGACTTAAAGGCTTATGTAAAAAAGACCATGCGTCTTACCGCCTTGGAGATCGATGATGCAAAGCACAAGATCATAGCCAGCCAAAAGAAAGTTCTCGTTGCCGAACGCAAGGAACGCGAGGAGATCTTCTGGGCTAACGTTGTCCCCAACGTTGTCGTAAGCGGCACGGTAAAGAGGACCACCAATTTCGGGGCATTTGTCAGCGTAGACGGCTTCGACTGCCTTGCTCACATGGGCGATTTGTCTTGGAACCACATCAATTCGGTCGACGAAGTATTGAAGATAGGCGAAACCTACGACTTCCTCGTCCTCAATGTGGATAGAGAAAAGGGAAGAGTTTCGCTTGGCTACAAACAGCTTCAACCCCATCCGTTCACCATTGCCATGGAAAAGTATCCCATTGGCACGGTGGTAAAGGGTACCGTCGTAAGTATCGTTCCGTTCGGCGCGTTCGTTCAGCTTGAACCCGGCGTAGAGGGACTTGTTCATATTTCCGAAGCGTCCAACACCTTTGTAAGCAGCATCGACGAAGTTGTCAAGATCGGCGACGAGGTTGACGTAAAGGTGCTTGCCATCGATGAACCGACCCGTAGGATCACCCTCAGCATAAAGGCATGCTTGCCCGAAGTTCCCGCCGAGGAAGCTCCCGCAAAGAAAGATGACGGAGAGAAGAAGCCTCCTCGGGCTAAAAAGACCGAGCGTAAGCCCAAGGAAAGCGACGATCAAAAGGAGTGGAACGAGGATTCGGCAAACAATCCCTTTGCGGCGTTGCTTAAAGACATCGACATCAAAAACGAATAATTATTTCGCTTTAAGCGAGTAAAAGAAAATTGGGCGTGGCGTTAAACCACGCCTTTTTGTTTACCGTATATATAGATTTGTATCATCATACTAAAAAGGAAGAGATGAGTAAATACAGAACGGAAAACGATAGTTTCGCTTGATTTGTGGGTTGATTTATGGTATAAGTAAAGTGTTACTAAGCAACCGCTTTGCGGTTTATAAATAGGAATTGGGAGTAGAAAATGCCCGATCGGATCATTTATTTGATTATATTTGTTATAGGCGGGATTTTGACACTACTTGAAGAAGTCCATAGAACTTAACAGTAAAAAGCGCCAATTCGATCGTATTTTTCACCCTAAAAAAGTAACACTATGCCGTAAAAGCTCGTATATAATTCGTAATGAAAATATTCGATCTGCATAATGACGCTCTGACGGGCGGGGGCAAGGCGGATAGTCCCGACACTATTTACGCCGTTTGGACGACCGAACTTTCTTACGAAAGGGCGGCGTCGCTTTTAACCGACAATCCCAACATTATGCTTGCCGTTGAGGACTGCGAAAAGTTGGCTTCATTTGACTTCCCGAGCAACATTTTGTACGTCGGACTTACCTGGAACGGCTTCAACGGACTTGCGGGCGGAGCGTATTCGAGCGAGCATCTCACTTCGGACGGGCGGAAACTTATCGGTAGGCTCAACGAAAAGAAAATCTCGGTGGACACCGCACACCTCAACCGAGCAAGCTTTTTTGAGGTGGCAGGGCGAGCGGACAAAATAATTTGCTCGCACACATGCTTTAACGAGGTCAATAGTCACCCTCGGAATTTGACAAGCGAGCAAATTTGTGCTATAATACAAAAAGGTGGACTTGTAGGGCTTTGTTGTGTCACCGAATTTTTGGGCGGAACGACAATCGACGACGTGGTAAGGCACATCGATTGGTTTACCTCTCGCTTCGGCGACAATTATTTGGCTCTCGGAACGGACTTTTACGGCACGACGAATTTACCCGAGGGGCTTACTTCGTATGCGGGGATAGAAAAGCTTGCTCTTGCTTTGATAAAGCACGGTTATTCGGATAAGTCCATACAAAAAATATTTTATCTAAACGCATACAACTATTTTAATAAAAGGGTACGCTTATGAAAGATTTATACGAAAATCCGCTCAACACAAGATATTCCTCCAAGGAAATGTCCCACATCTTTTCGGACGACTTTAAGTTTACGCTTTGGCGCAAGCTTTGGATAGCCCTTGCCGAAAGCGAAATGGAACTTGGACTGAATATCACAAAAGAGCAAATCAACGAGATGAAAAAGTACGTTTCCGACATAAACTATGACGTTGCCGCCGCTCGCGAAAAGGAAGTGCGCCACGATGTCATGGCTCACGTCTATGCGTACGGCGAGCAGGCTAAGTCGGCAAAACCCATAATCCACCTCGGAGCCACGAGTTGCTTTGTCACCGACAATGCCGAGGTCATAGTCATCGACAATGCGCTGAGATTGGTGCAAAAAAAGCTCGTCGCCGTCATGGACAAGCTTGCTTCCTTTGCGGAAAAATATAAGGGTTTGCCCATACTCGGCTATACCCATCTTCAACCCGCTCAACTTACCACTTTGGGCAAGCGCGCGTGCCTGTGGCTGCAAGATTTGCTACTCGACTACGAGTCTATGTCTGACATACTTAGGAAGGTCAGGCTTCGAGGCGTAAAGGGAACCACCGGAACCCAAGCCAGCTTTTTGGATCTGTTCGGCGACGGAAATAAGGTAGATGAGCTCGAAAAGAAAGTCGTTAGTAAAATGGGCTACAAGGAAGCGTATCCCGTTACGGGTCAAACTTATCCGAGGAAGTTCGACTACAACGTCCTCAGCGTGCTATCGCAAATCGCTCAAAGTGCGTATAAATTCGCCAACGATCTCCGCATTCTGCAAAGCTTCAAAGAACTCGAAGAACCGTTTGAAAAGTCCCAGATCGGGTCGTCGGCAATGGCTTATAAGCGCAACCCCATGCGAAGCGAAAGAATTTGTTCGCTCGCAAGGTATGTTATCTCACTGCCTATGAACGAGGCGATCACTGCGGGAACTCAATGGCTCGAACGAACTCTCGACGACAGCGCCAACAAGCGCATAACGATAGCGCAAGCGTTCCTCGCCGTTGACGGAATATTGAATATCTACAACAATGTAGCCGACGGGCTTGTGGTGTACGAAAAGGTCATCGAAAAGCACATCATGGCGGAACTTCCGTTTATGGCGACCGAAAACATCATTATGGAGTGCGTCAAGCACGGCGGCGACAGGCAGGAACTTCACGAACATATAAGAGTCAACTCCATGGAAAGCGGTAAGCGAGTGAAGAGCGGGCTCGACAACGACCTTATCGAGCGGCTCAAAAAAGATGAGCTCTTTGCTTCGGTCAAAGACGAACTCGACAATATGCTCGTTCCGTCCGCTTATATCGGCAGAGCAAAGGAGCAGGTGGAAAGATTTTTAAGCGACTATATTCAACCCATTTTGAATGAGCACAGCAAAGATTTGGACTTTAAGGCAGAGCTGAAAGTGTAGGATAATTTTAGATGTAGTTTATAAAGAAGATGATTTTGGCATTAACGATTCTCACTATACGGGAGTAGTTGTGGGAATTGTATTGGCGCTTTCTATCAAAATTACGCTTTTACTTGATTAAACTTAAGTTAGCTTAATGATAGTGTAGATCATCATGCCTATGACGAAGATAAAGATGACAAGGCGGGAGATGAGGTAGGGCACAAAAAGCTTTTTCGCCTCAAACCGCTTGTATTTGGGCTTGGACAAAAGGGCGAAGAAACAATAGCCGATAGCGCAGACGGCGCTGCCTATGCTTAAATAGACGTTGTTAAAAATGCAGGCAAACAAACTGAAAGTTGTCGCCGCTACCAAAAAGGCGATGGCGACAAAGTACATTTTGCGTGCGTTTTTTTCGTCTATTCGCTTCTTGTCGTCTATATCGCCGTCCGAGATGAGTTCGTCTATCGTTGTGTCAAATAGATTTGATATCATTTTTAAGCTGTCGATACCCGGATAGCCTTTTCCCGTTTCCCACTTGGAAATTGCCGTCCTTGTGACGAGAAGCTTTTCCGCAAGCTCGTCTTGCGTGAGCCCTTTGTCCGCTCGCAGTTTTTTCAATTTTTCGGAAAATGTCATGTTGTCCACCTCGCTTTTATGGTTAAATTGTAACACATAAAGTTGCTTTTGTCACGACACTATCCGTCGCAACGGCAGCTTTTTAATCTACGCGTAGTGGAATTCTACGGAGCGTGGGTTGCTTTTGTCGAAAAATGTGCTAATATATATGTAAGTGGAAAATGTCGAGTTTGCTCGTGCATTTAAGTCGCGAGCGCATTAATTATATTTTTTTACGGGAGGTTCCGCTAAAATGGATCAAGCGAAGATCGGAAAGTTTATTAAGGCTATGCGAAAGGAAAAAGCCCTTACTCAATCGCAGGTCGCCGAACTGCTCGGCATATCTGATAAGACTGTGAGCAAGTGGGAAACGGGGTGCGGAATGCCCGACTTGGCGCTTATGCAGCCGCTTTGTAAGCTTTTGGGCATTTCGCTGAACGAACTTTTTTCGGGACAAAGACTTGATGAAAAAGCTTACTATATGGAGGTTGAAAAGAACATTACAAAGTTGAAAGACGAGGCAAAGGATTTGCTCGTAAGCGAATGTTTGCAAAAAATCGTACTACGCAATTTCGAGCAAAAAGATGGCGACCTTGAAGTTTTGCAAAAATTTTACTGCCCCTTTCTTTCAAGGGAAGCTACTTTTGATATGGTAGGTGAGTGGAACACCTTAAACTATGACGGGAAATACTTCGAGATGTTTGCCGTCGTATGTGACGGAAAGGTCGTCGGAACCCTCTCACTATTCGAGCATTCCGAGAGCGTCGTTTCTATCGGTACGGAAATTTTTTCGCAGTTCAGAGGGATGGACTACGGCACAATGGCGACAAGGCGGGCAATCGAATTATGTAAGCAAAAAGGATACAAAATCATTTGCCGGCAGGTAAGGGAGGACAATATTGCCGGTAAAAAGCTGCACGCATCGCTCGGCTTCGAAACGGATAATTACGTCCTATATAAATAAAAGAAACCGAAAAGTTATCTTGTTTTTAATGAACATTGCCTGATTATGTCACGCATAGATAGGCGAGTTTATTTAGTGAATTTATAAGGTTTTGGTGTTTTTATCGGGAATAAGATAAAGATTTTGCTTCTCCAAGCATATTTGAGAAGTATGATTGAAAACAACTAAAAATGGTTGAAAATCGGATGATCTTATGGTATAATTATACTAAGAATATTTTAGGAGGCTCAAATGGCGAAGTTGTATTTCAATAGGTTGTTTATGGGGCTGTTGTACGGCGTTATATGCTCGTTGCCCATAGCATTATCAATGTCCCTTGTAAGTATGATCGCATCAATATTTCTGCCTTTTAATATCATAGTTGTACTTATATTCGGTGCCGCTTTATCCGTAGCCGCAAGCTTTCTCCTCAAAGGGAAGTTCTTTGGCAAAAATAAGTATTTTCTCGAAGAGGAAATTTCAAGCGACAAAAAAGGCTTTTGGTTAAACGCCGTACGACAAAAGGTCTTTATCAAGAAAAAATATGCAATTTTATCCTATGTGCCTGCTTTTATATTGAGCGCGTCTGCGCTTGTTACGATGATAATTTTGTATCCGCTATTGTCCGGAACTGAGGTGAGCGGGGTTATCGAGTTCTTTTGGCGTACGGCTTCGGGGTCGGCATTAAGTTCGATGACGGTGTCGCTTTTCCTATATGCGATTTTCGGAATTAAATCGCTCGTTGTCTGCAAAAAGTGCGGCACGGTAAATGCGTTTATCTACGACAATGAGGACGGCTTTTCTTCGACGGATGCGGTCGTCGGGTCGTCGTACAATTCGCCGATAGGGCATCATGGAATGAGTTGGGGCGGAGGCGGATACAACGCTTTCAAGGTCGACAGCTTCGACAACAGAATTTCCTGTCATTGCGCCTGTTGCGGGGAAATCGCCGTCTTGTCGGAAGCCCCGAGCGATTCTAAGATAATCGAAAAGGCATAAATCCTTTCTTGTTTCGCCGTTCTCCTGTTTATGTCACGCATAGACAGAGAGTTTCTTGCTTTAAATATCAAATTTACCGAATAAAAGGACAAAATCAATATGCGAAGAAAAGACAGAGAAGTTACCGATAAGCAAGCCGTTTATGAGATAATAGAAAGCTGCTTGTGTTGCAGATTAGGCTTTAACGACGACGGCGAAGTCTATATCGTTCCGTTAAACTTCGGATACGAAGAGGACGGAGGGCATTTGGTGTTTTATTTTCACGGGGCAAAAGAGGGTCGAAAATTCGACTTAATAAAAAAAGAGCCCCACGTCGGATTTGAAATGGACACGGCTCATGAGATTTATTCCAAAAGCGACGGTAGGACCGCTTGCACATACACGGCTCGGTTCAAAAGCATAGTGGGGACGGGCAAGGTAAGTCTTTGCGAACCCGCTCTTAAACGTCACGGACTTACATTGATTATGAAGCACATGACCCAAAAAAGCGAATGGTCGTTTGACGAAGCCAAGTTAAATGCCGTAGCGGTTTTCAAATTGGAAGTCGAATCTTTATCTTGCAAAGTCCACGAATGATCTTTGCACTTAAAAAGGCTCAGTCGTTAATCGATAAAGCGACAGGGGAGGGTTTTATTCACTCTGCCGCTGCGAATGACTATTGTGAAGTCAGCCAATCCGTCGCAACGTTAAGGTCGACATCTTCGAAAATATGCTTAGGCGACCAAGGAACATAAATATCGGGCTTAATTCCTTTTCCTCTTGTTCCTTTGCCGCTGTCTATCGCTTTGCTACGCGAAGTGGGATAATGTAAAACATATTCTCCGAAGTCGAAATATGTAAGATTGGCATAATCGTTTATCCCCATTGTGGGACGACCGATGACCGTCACCTTTTGCAAACGAGAGGCGATCTCAACAAAGCTTTCCGCCGAAGAAGCGCAATAACAATCGGTAAGGACAACGACCTTTTGGGGATAGTCGGTGCCATTACTTGGGAACAAAAATTCGTCCGTTTTTGCGGGCAAAAAACCTTTTCCTATGTTCTTTTTCAGTTCCTCTATTTGACCTATAATAAACTTTTGAACTTCTTCGAAAGTGGTTGTTTTCAAATATTCATTATAGTATTTTATACGCTCAACCGCGTTACGTTCGGTATAGAGTATTTCGTCCTCTGCGGTAAAAATCGGCTTGTCGCACATGATATCGTCCTCGGTAAGCAGGAATTTCAGGAGCGGCAAAAATTCGGTATCGTTTCCGCCGCAATTGTTTCTGATGTCTATGATAAGGTTTTCTGTGCGAGTGATATCTTTCGAGGCATAATCCGTTATTGACAAAATGTCTTGCTCGTCAAAGAAATTTGTGAGTTTTATGTAGTAAATATCCTTTTTAAGAGGCTTATAGACGCAAGACGGCTCGACGATTTCTCTCGCTACATCGGTACGAATAAGGTAGATATATGTCTTTTTTGAGCGAACGGTAATATCGTTGGCATTGGCAATGACCGTTTCCCAGTGTTCGCCTTGGCGGTCGGGTGGATCGCCGTCGAAAAAGACGGAGTATTTTTCGGCAGTTTTTTCGATCGTCATTCCGTCGATGGCGACGATCTCATCTCCTTTTGAAAACGGCAATTCTTTTTCCGCTCGGGTTATGAATAAGCTATCGCCATATCTTCTGACCCGAAAGCCCATATAGGGACGAAGCAGCTTTTTATAAAAATAAAGGTGACCGACTTTGAACGTCGCCAAGTATTTATCTACCGAAAACAAGAAGTCGCGTTCGGGCATATCGTCGGTGATTTCAGACAAAAAAGTTTTCGGGTCGCCGCCGCAGATGTCTTTACAAAAGGAAGCGTCAGTTCGGCAAATGTCGATTATCGTTTTTGCTATTTCGGTTTTTGTCATAATTTTGATGTATCCAAATAATATTTATCTCCGTAGCTACGGAGAATACCTTGTTCAACCAAACGCAAAGTAAATTTATGAAATCCGTTTGGGTTTATTATGCCCGCTTCCTTAAAAGTAACGGCGTTTTCTTTCGAAACGGCATTCATTTTTTCCAACTTGCTTATAATGTGCTTTTTCCTCATAAGCAGAACCGGCAAAAACATTGTTATATCCTCCGCTAAAAAAATTTACTCTCTGCGTTCTTTCTTCGGATACAATTTTTCAGGCGTCTTACAGAAAAATCGGACTACACTTCCGCAATCGCGACAAACCGTTGCAAAAAGTGTCACACATCGAAAACCACGATTCGACACGGGGCTTAGGACTACGCCGCCATAAGAACCGGCTACTGTTTCAATCATTTCTTCTCCGCCGCAGTACGGACATTTCTCGATTTTTACTTCCTTCATAAAACCAACCTCGCAAAATTGAAATTTATAACCGCAAAGCGGCTACTTCGTAACGCTTTCATTTTACCATAAAAATAGGGGGGAACGCAAGTAGTAGACCACGCTCACAAATAAAAGTAAATCCGAACCGGTAACTCGATACGATATTTGGTTCGGATTATAGTGTTGACGCTATGGTAATAGATATGCCTGTCGTCCGTTTTTGTAAGTCGTCTTTTGCAACGGTAGTTCTAAAGCCAAAAAACATTTCATTGACATGATTTTTTTCTCCGCAAAATCGAAATTATTCTTTCGGATTCTTCATAAATGCAAAAATAATCTGTACTATACCTGTAACAATCAGAACAATTGCAAGAACAACTGCAAGTGGAATCGATATTGAGTAATATTTACCCAAATCGTAAATGAATGCAACAGCGCAGATAAGTAAAATTCCGATAATTGTTTCAATACTACCCATTAGATAAAGTAATTTTTTCATCTTATTCTCCTTAATTAATATGCTTTTTCTGACGGACACAAGCATAATACCGATAGACCTTATTGTTCATGTGGCTCGTTCCCGCCTGCGCCACCA
>CANRNV010000034.1 GCA_947632125.1 uncultured Clostridia bacterium | reverse complement strand
ATCCCGCCCGAACTTACTCCGTCGCAAATCAGCGTTGTCTATGCCAGCGAAGCGGACGTTCTGAATGTTGCGCTTTTGGCATGACCGCCGCGGAATGGAGAGCCGCCAACCCCGATAAAAGCGGGAATATACGCGATTATGCGACAATTAACGAACTGATCTGTTTGTCGAATATGGAAAATATCAACGCCGTTCTGATAGCCGACGGCATCCCGCAACCCGAAAGGTTGAAAAAGCTGAACCAAATAGCCATATCGCAAATGAAAGTTCTGAATGAAAACGATAACAGGAAGTTACTGAAATAAAAGCCGTGATATTTTTTGCTCACGAAAAAGGAAGTCCTGTTATGGAACTTCCTTAAAATTTCGCTCTCTATGGGGTTTCATTTTATGATTGCTTCGAAAGGCAGAGCAATTTTTCTATAACAAGCGGTCTGTCGAATATGAAATAATCAGTCATAAGGACGATGATTATAAGCGCTACATATCCCAGATCCTGCCGAGTATCTCGCAAAATTATCGCATTGATAAGCGCGGCGACCAACCAAAATGTCACAAATATATACTCCCTTATATTCGGGCTTTGACCGAAAGCGGCTTTTTTATATCGTTGCTTTATATAAGTGAGCGTTAGGGAAATAAGGCAGATACCAAATACGACCGCGATCCCGAAAATAACATTTTCGGAAATGCCAAACAGCAACGCCAAAAGCCCAACGGTACATATCATATTTGCAAAAAGATTAAATTTGTTGATCCGTGAAAAAACAGGCTCAGTCAGCCGTTTTTTCTCGACGATTTTTGTCGCTTTCGCGTTTCTGTATTAATAAGCAAAAATACAGATAACCCTATCGAAAGGGAGCAAATGCAAATTCGCAAAACGACGTTTTCAAAATTAAAATCGAAAATTAGCAGTGATTGCAAAATGGCGGCTAAGGTGTAAATCAAGTATTTCGATTTTTTTGTATCCGCAAAATAGCAAGAGAAAACGGCGCAAGCCGATAAAAATACATACGCCCAAAACCTGCTGTCAAAGCCGTTGATAGGAACGGCATTAAATATTCCGTTTGCGAAAAGGAGTAATCCCAATAATACGAAAACGCTCCAAATCCAAACATCTCTCTTTTTTGATGTTTTTATCATAACAACTCATCACTCTTTTTTGTTTTTTTATATAAAAATGGAAGTGGCTTACGCATTTCAGTCGGTTGTTTCATCGTCGCTAACCTCTGTTATTTCCTCTTTGTCCGAATTATCGATTGCTTTGTCCGCTTCCTCCGCCTTAATTTCACGAGTTACGGAATGTTCGACGGCAAAGGCGGCGCACGTTGTCCATGCCGCCAAAACCCAAATAACAGCCATTATAATCGCAAACACGCCAGAAACGTTGCAAAACGCCATTATCGCATATGAAACAGTTAAAATTGTTCCGCCGACAAGCGTAACGCAAACGGCGACAGTGTGCTTTTTATCGCGTTTATCGACTGAGTTGCTTTTATAGAGTTTTTTGCGAATAAGGATATCCGCCTGCCAAAGCAGCGTTGCGGCAAACATCAAAATTATTTCGATATATAAAAAAACTCGTCTGTCTTGCCCAATGAACAAACTACTATATAAACTATGCTTGTGCCGGCAATCCCGAAATACAATACGGAGCGAAGAATTTTATAAAATATCTCGTAACTCTTTGTCTTATCTCTCATTCGTTTCATCGCCGCTAACCTCGTTTTCGGTTTCCTCGATTTGTTTAATGTACTTTCGCATTTTGACGTAAAAGAATATCTCAAGCGCGACAATCGCCAAGAAAACGGCAAGCAAAATCCCGACAAATATCTTGCCGTAAAGGAAAGGCGCTTTCTCTTCAAGGTCGGTAAATTCTTTCAGAATAGTCAATAGAAGTGTGCCTACTCCGAAAACCAAAAAGGCTGTTATTGCCGTAATGATGCAGATTTTTGACCACTTTACAAATTTTTCGAGGTCTTTATTGTCGGTCGTTTGTTTCATCGTCGTTCTCCTTATGCTCTTTGTTTTTCTTTTTGGGCATGGATCTTTTTAAGCAAACGGGCAAGCAATTATTTACTTTTTTTATTTATCGATTTATTTATTGCAAGCATTATCGGAAATGAAATGCACCCGCCAACAACACTTCCGATTATTGATACAAAAATCATATTAAGGCTTGGAAAAATCGCAGATGTGATGATACAGCAAACAAACACCGATACCATTATAATAACCGTATTCAATATCAGAAGTAACTTACTCATAATCAGAAATCTACTCCTCGTATAAGTCTGCGCTTGCCGTCAAACTCGATCTTTATTCATTATACCACTTTTCCTTAGAGTTGCAAAGCCTTTTGACTTGACATTTTCTTTACAATTTGTTGACAACACTCTTTTTTACAAAAAAAGTTCCACTAATGGGAGGGAAATAACGAACCCAACTTCTTAAAAAATTGCTAATATATGAGCAAATTATTGACAAAAGCATAGAAAAATGCTAAAATATTAGCGCTATGAAAAAGACGTTTGATATTAGTGATTTCGTAAACACACCGACCATTCAATCAACGCTTGTTTCTTTGACCGACAGGGTGAAGCAAAGAAGAAAGGAGTTGAAGTTGACACAAAAACTCCTTGCGCAAAGGTCGGGGGTCTCTTATGCGTCTGTTCGCCGTTTCGAAAGCACGGGGGATATAGCTTTGGTATCTTTGCTTAAAATCGCGAATGTGCTTAATTGTCTTGATGATTTTAACGCACTTTTCGGGAATAAAATCATCACAAACTTAAAGGACTTGAAAATATGAACGACGTAAAAAAAGTTACGGTTAAGTATAACGACCGCATAGTCGGCTACCTTGCCGAAATCGAACCGTACGTGATCGGATTTCAGTATGACGACTCTTGGATAAAAAACGGTTTTTCTGTTTCACCGCTATCATTGCCGCTTGTAAATACCGTGCAAGTCAGCCAAAAGAAACTTTTTGCGGGTTTATTCGGGGTGTTTCGGGATTCCTTGCCCGACGGTTGGGGCGAGTTACTGATGAACCGCTTGCTAAGTAAAAAAGGCATTAATCCCAATAAAATTTCAATATTGACCAAGTTGTCGCTTATCAATAAAAACGGCTTGGGCGGCTTGGTGTACGAACCCAATCAGTCGTTCGAATATGAATATGGCGGCATTAATTTCGACGAACTGTCAAAGGAAATCGAAAAGGTATTAAATGACGAAAGCGAATCTGTCGATTTGGACTTGATCTACGGATTGGGCGGTTCCGGCGGTGGTGCGCGACCAAAGGCGCATATAAAAATCGACGATGAGGAATGGATCGTAAAATTCGCTTGTAGGATCGACCCGAAAAACGTGGGCGAAAAAGAATTTATTGCCAACCAAACGGCTGAAAAATGCGGTATTCACGTAAACGAATACAAATTGTTCCCGTCTAAGTTATGCTCGGGCTATTTTGGTGTAAAGCGTTTCGACCATGACGGCTGTAAACGACTGCATATGATCTCACTTGCCGCGCTTTTGGAAACCACGCACAAAATACCAAACCTCGACTATATGCATCTTTTTCAGGTCATTCAAAAAATCTGCGCGAAACCCAGCGACGATTTATACGAGGCTTTCCGCCGTATGTGCTTTAACGTTTTTTATGAAAATAAAGACGATCATAGCAAAAATTTTGCTTTTCTTTATGACGAGAATTTGGGCGGTTACGTCCTTTCGCCCGCATACGACTTGACGCACACGCCCGAAAAATATGAGCACGAAATGACGGTTTACGGCAATGGCAATCCCACTAAGGACGACTTACTTGCGGTAGCCAAGGAATATAAATTGTCTGCTACCGAGTGTAAATCCATAATGAACAACATCGAAAAAATATGTAAAACTATAAAACGATAAAGAATGACAGTCGGAGCAAATTTCTCGCCCGAATTACTTTTAATCTATTCGAATTGCAGGCGAGTATATGCTGCTACGAAGAAGAACTAAATTGCCGATATATACGCAACATATTGACAAAGTGGGGGAAGAGTGCTAAAATATAAGCACATAAAGACCAATTGAAAATTCAATAAAAGGAGTTTGGTATGGATAAGATCACACAGGATGCGGGTAGAAAATCGCTCGGGGAGTTTGCTCCCGATTTCGCTCACTTTAACGACGACATTTTGTTCGGCGAAAATTGGAACAACGGCGATATAGACCATAAGACGCGGTGCGTTATAACGGTAGTAGCGTTGATGTCGTCGGGAATTACCGATTCCTCGCTGAAATATCACCTCGAAAACGCCAAAAAAGCGGGCGTTACGAAAAAGGAGATAGCCGCGATCGTTACGCACGTCGGCTTTTATGTCGGTTGGCCCAAAGCGTGGGCAGTGTTCAACATGGCAAAGGACATTTGGGCGGGCGAAAACGCGCAAGACGCTATGGCGGCGCACGCATGTCAAATGGTGTTCCCCATCGGCGAACCAAACGACGGGTTTAAGCGGTATTTCAGCGGGAAGAGTTATCTTGCCCCCGTTTCCAAGACACAGGTTGGCATTTTCAATGTCACGTTCGAGCCGTCTTGTCGCAACAATTGGCATATCCACCACGCCGCAAAGGGCGGCGGACAGATCCTACTCTGCGTAGCGGGGCGCGGGTGGTATCAAGAGTGGGGCAAAGAGGCGATCGAGATGAAGCCGGGTGACTGTATCAACATTCCCGCAGGCGTCAAGCATTGGCACGGCGCGGCGAAAGACAGCTGGTTCTCCCACCTTGCCATCGAGGTCCCGGGCGAAAACGGCTCGAACGAGTGGCTCGAACCCGTCGACGAAAGCGAGTACGACAAGCTTCGTTAGAGACAAGGCGTTATATAAAAAGCCGACTTTTCGAGGCGGCTTTAAGTGCGGACGTAAGCAATCGTCCGTTCAGAAAAGTATCATAGAGGCGCAAATCGACTTGCGAAAGCGGTTTTTATCCAAGTCGATGTTGCGCTTTTTTTGGCTGCATATGGCAAAAAGGAAGTTCTTTTCGGTGAAAGGCGAGTGCATATAATTTTGCCTCGGAGCGGATACTAAGGCAAATGAATGCTATTGTTTTATGCGGAGGGTTTGGAAAAAGGCTCGCTCCGCTCACCGACAAATGTCCTAAGCCGATGCTCTCGGTCGCCAACAGACCGATGCTTGACTACACCTTTGCCCAGCTGAAATACTTCGGCATAGGCGACGTTACGCTGACGCTTGCTTATAGGTCCGAGGATATAAAGAGTTTTGCCTCGGGCTACAAGCGGTTCAATTGCCGCTTCTCCGTCGAGGAAAAGCCGCTCGGCACGGCGGGCGGGGTGAAAAACGCCGCCGCGAACTTGGGCGACACGTTTATCGTGCTCAGCGGCGACGGGCTGAATAACATCAACCTCAATCGAATGTACGAGGCGCATATCAAAAGCGGAGCGGACGTCACTATGGCGATAACGCAGTCCGCGACCCCGCAGCTTTACGGAGTGGTGGAGCATATGGGCGGATTTGCTCGGGAATTTGCCGAGAAGCCCGCAGGGGTGGTAGGCACAAAGTGGATAAACACGGGGGTGTACATCGTCAACAAGTATGTTCTCGACTACGTTCCGAGCGGGGAATTTTACGACTTTTCCAAGGACCTGTTTCCGCTCGTGCTCGAAAAGGGGAGCATAGGCGTGTACGAGCATAGCGGCTATTGGAGCGACATAGGCGACTTTTACAGCTATTACAAGGCGAATATGGACATGATAAAGGGCGGCTTTTATCCGCCCGCCTACAACGAGTTCGACGACTTTTGTTCCGACCTGTATGGGGGATACGACCTTAGCCTTGTGTCGAAAAACGCCTCCGTCATGGGGCGAATAAACGGCTGTGTGGTGGGAGGCGGCTGCGTGATAAAACCCGATGCCGTACTCGACCGCTGTGTCGTTTTGAGCGGCGTGGTGACGGGTCGGCACGCGGACTGCATAATCGACAAAGAAGTCATAAATGTCGATAACAATGCAATTAATCCCAAAATTTTCAAAAAAAATCAGGATATGGCTATTAAATAAGTTGTTTTTTGTTTCCGATTATCGTATAATAAATCAAACGGAAAAAATTGAATACGAACATCGGAGGTAAATTTGGCAAACTATAATACTAAGCCTGTTCTCAGGGTGATTTTCCTTGGGGGCGTAGGTGAAATCGGCAAAAACATGACCGCCCTCGAATTGGGCGAGGATATAATCGTGATCGATTGCGGCTCTACCTTTCCGGGCGGCGATATGCCCGGAGTGGATCTGGTCATACCCGACCCCGCATACTTAACAGAGAACAAGGACAAGGTCAGGGGCATTGTGCTCACTCACGGGCACGAGGACCACATCGGCGGGCTTCCGTACATTCTGAAAGACCTCAACGTCCCCGTCTACGGGACGGAACTTACCATTGCCATTTTGGAGGCAAAGCTGCGCGAAGCAAAGGTAAACGCCTCGCTCAACGTGATAAAGCCGCAGGCGGTCGTCCCGCTCGGCAGGTTCAAGGTGGAATTCGTCAACGTCAGTCACTCCATTGCGGGAAGCTGTGCCCTTGCCATATTCACGCCGCTCGGGCTGGTCTTTCACACGGGCGACTTCAAGGTGGACTACACGCCCGTGCAGGGCAATATCATAGATCTGAGCCGCATAGCCGAACTCGGCAAGCAGGAGGTTTTGCTTCTTCTCGCCGAGAGCACCAATGTCGAGCGACCGGGCTTTACGCTCAGCGAAACGGCGGTGGGCAAGTCGATAAACACGATCTTGCAGGAGAACACCGAAAGCCGCGTGTTTGTAACGACCTTTGCGTCCAACATTCACAGGCTGCAACAGCTTGTGGACCTTGCGCAAAAGTATAAGCGCAAGGTGGTCTTTGCGGGCAGAAGTATGCTCAATCTCGTGGACTGCGCACAGCGGATAGGCGAACTTAAAATCGATCCCGAAAGCCTTGTGGACGTCGACGACGTAAACAAGTTTGCGGACCACGAACTTATGATAATCACGACGGGCAGTCAGGGCGAGCCGATGAGCGCGCTCACCCGAATTGCCAACGACGAATCCAAGATAAAGTTGCACTACAACGACCTTGTGATAATTTCGGCGTCGCCCATTCCCGGCAACGAGCGCATGATCTACACCGTCATCAACAACCTGTATAGGCACGGGGCAAAGGTCATTTACGAGAGCCTTGCCGAGGTCCATGCCAGCGGACATGCTTGTCGAGAGGAACTTAAACTCATCCATTCGCTTATAAAGCCCAAGTTTTTCATTCCCGTGCACGGCGAACATCGCCACCAAAAGAAGCATGCCGAACTTGCCATTTCGATGGGTATGCGCCCGTCCAACATCATCATCACCGACATCGGCGACGTGGTGGAGGTAAGTCAAAAAGGGTTCCGTCTGTGCGAGCGCGTGCAGTCGGGCGCATTGCTCGTCGACGGCTTGGGCGTGGGCGAAGTGGGCAGTTTGGTACTTAGGGACCGCAAGCACCTCGCTCAGGAGGGCGCGCTCATCACCGCCGCCTGTGTGGACAAAGCCAAGGGCGAGCTTAAAAAGGTGGACATTACGACGAGGGGCTTTGCCTACAACGCCGACACCGATGAGCTTATGGAGGCGTGCAAGGAGATAACGGCAAACGTCTTTGCTTCGTTCGACATCAAGGCGCAAGAGGATTGGAACAACGTCAAAACGAGTATGCGTAAGGAGCTTAAAAACTTTATCTTCCGTAGGACCAAGCGCAACCCCATGATAATAACGCAGATAGTGGAGCTTTGAGCCATGCCCTTCAAAACTCCAAGTAAGACCTCGGAATACATCCGCTCGATCTTGCCGAGCGAGAGCGACGAGAGCGTGCAGCGGATTTTGAGATATGCCGACGAGAATATGATACCCGTGCTGTTGCCCGAAACGGCGGCGTTTCTTCGTCAGGTCGTAATGATGGTAGCGCCCAAAAAGGCGCTTGAGATCGGCACGGCGATAGGATACAGCGGGCACATCATCTTGGGCGAAAGCAACTGTCACCTCTATACGATAGAGGCGGACGAAAAGTCGCTTTCGATCGCAAACGAATTTTTTTCGGCGTCGGGTTATAAGGACAGGGTGACGACCTTTTTGGGCGACGCCAACGAGATAGTGCCTCTGTTCAGCGGGGAGTTCGATTTCATTTTCTTGGACGGACCCAAGACGAGATATGTGCAGTACCTGCCTTACTTAAAGCGAATGCTATGCGAGGGCGGGGTGCTGCTTTGCGACAACGTGCTGTTTAACGGCATGGTGAGCGGCGAGGTCGAACTCGTAAAGAAAAAGGCGACGATCGTCAACGCTCTCGACCTGTTTTTGCGGGAGATAACCGCCGACGAAGAACTTGTGAGTTCCGTACTGCCCGTGGGCGACGGAGTTTCGCTTAGCATAAAGAGGAAAAAAGCATGAAAATCGAACTTTTGGCTCCCGCCGGCAATATGGAAAAGTTGGACTGTGCGCTCCACTTCGGGGCGGACGCTGTCTATCTTGCGGGCAAGAAGATGGGGCTTAGGGCATTTGCCGACAATTTCGATACTGCTCAGCTGCGTGTGGCGGCGGAGAAGATACATTCAGTCGGAAAAAAGATGTACGTCACCGTCAATATTTTTGCGCACAACAAGGATTTCGACGGGCTGGTCGAATATCTTAAATACCTCGAAGAGATAGGCGTCGACGGCGTTATAGTCAGCGATGTCGGCATAATTTCGCTCGTAAAAAAGCATACACATCTCAATATCCACCTAAGCACGCAAGCCAACACCACCAACAAGTACGCGGCTGCGTTCTGGGCGGAAATGGGTATAAAGCGCATTGTGCTTGCAAGAGAACTTTCGCTCGTCGAGATCAAGGAAATTCGCGACTTCTTGCCGCCCGAGATCGAACTCGAAGCGTTTGTGCACGGGGCTATGTGTATCTCCTATTCGGGCAGGTGCCTTCTCAGCGACTTCACGACGGGCAGGCACGGCAATTCGGGCGAGTGCGCTCAGGCGTGCAGGTGGGAGTACTATCTGTACGAAAAGTCGCGCGAGGGCGAGTATTTCCCCATCGGCGAGGACGGGCGCGGCACGTATATCCTCAACAGCAAGGACCTCAATATGGCTCCGTACATGGACGAACTCATCAAGGCGGGCGTAAGTTCGCTTAAAGTCGAGGGGCGGGTAAAGTCGTCGTTTTACGTTGCGAGCGTCGTAAACGCATATAGGCGTGCGATCGACGAATATCTCAGTTGCGGCGGGAAATTCGTTCTGCCGCCCGAGATAAAACGAGAGCTCGAACTGCTCAGTCACCGCAAGTATTCTTCGGGCTTTTACCTCGGCGGAAAGGGCGAGCAGTGCTATGAAACGAGCAAGCCTACGCAAAAGGGGCTGTTTGCCGCCATTGTTACGGGGAGCCGAAGCGACGGCTTCGAGGTTGAGATGCGCGGTCGCTTTAAGGTGGGTGACGCCCTCGAAGTCATTGCGCCCGACGAAAATTTCGGCAAGACGGTCGTCGTAAACGAAATGTTCGATATGGACGGTGATCCCGTCTATGTCGCCGACAAGGTGCAGCAAAAACTGTTTATTCGCTCGGATATTGCGCTTAAACCCAACGATATACTCAGGTTGAGCTGACTCTACCGTGAGTAGAGTCGTGTTTACGTGCGATAGAGCGAGGATAAAACACAGGTAGAAGTATAAATAAAGATTTTAGGTTGACGCATTGCGCCGACCTATTTTATAATTGCTTCAAGCCGCAAAAGCCCCCTTAAAGTAATTCAAACGGGAGGGGGAGAGCGGAGCGAAAAAGAATGTCGCCCGCACCGAAAGGATTTCGGTTTTGCTATGGGACCGATAAAGGAGAAAAAATGGAAAATGCTTTGATAAAGGAAAGACCGTTGTACACCAAGGGAGAGGAGATATTCAATGCCGTGTCGCACATTGCGGGCGGCGGGATAGGCGTCGTCATATGGATAGTGATGCTTGTATTTGCCTATCCGTCGACGTGGAAAATGCTTGACGTATCGATATTCGGTATAAGCGTGATAACGCTGTACACAATGAGTGCGTTGTATCATTTTTTAAGACCCGTTACGGCAAAAAAGGTGTTTAGGATATTCGATCACTGCACGATATTTTTGCTTATAGCGGGCACGTATACTCCGTTTTGCACCATAGTTTTCGGCGGCACGGGCGGGACGGTCGTGCTTATTGCCGAGTGGGTGCTTGCGGCTGTCGGCATCACGATGAATGCCATTGCCATGAACAACAAGTGGGTAAAGGGGATAAGCATGGCGCTTTACGTCATTATGGGCTGGGCGGCTCTCGGGCTGTACTACGTGTTTCCGCTCCTCGATCCGCTGTGTCTGAAATTGCTCATTGCGGGCGGGCTTATGTACAGCGGCGGCATAGCGTTTTTCGCTTTCGGTAAAAAGGTGAGATACTTTCATTCGATATGGCATCTGTTCGATATTTTCGGCACGCTGCTTCAATTTTTCTCGCTTATGGTCGCGCTTTCGGCTTAGGGCTTAGATCGCATTTCAAAAGCTGTTATCGTTTTTCATAATAAAAAGACAAAATGTTGCAAATATTTGCAATAAAGTCGCTCCGAAAAAAGTTATAGTCTTTTAAGGAGGGCTTATGGCTAAGGCAATAGTGTTCACTTCGGGCAAGGGCGGAGTCGGGAAGTCGACTTTGACCCTCGGAGTAGGCAAGGCGCTTTGTGCGCTCGGATGCAGAGTGGTGCTTATGGATACCGACATCGGACTTAACAATCTCGATGTCATGCTTAACGTAGAAAAAAACATCATTTACGACATAAAGGACGTCATCGACGGGAGGTGCAGGCTGATGCAGGCGCTTGTGGACGCGGGCGGCTTTTATCTTTTGCCGTCAAGTCACAGCTACGAGCAGTGCATGGCGGACGGTCAGAGCCTCAAAGAAGTGGTCGTAAGGCTTAAAGCTTCGTTCGACTATGTGCTCATCGACTGTCCGGCAGGCATAGAGTTCGGTTTTCACCGTGCGATCTCGGCAGCCGACGAGGCGATAGTCGTGACGACCGCACATTTGTCGGCTCTTAAAGACGCATCCAAGGTGGCTTCGCTTATAAGTTCTTATCATATGCCCGCAAGGCTTGTCATCAACAGGGTGCGCGGGGATATGTTGCTTGACGGAAGCACGCTTTCGCTCAGCGAGATCTCCTCGGCAATGGGGGTGGACGTCATCGGCGCGGTGCCCGAGGACGACAGCTTAAACCTGTGTCGGTCGAATAGGAGCGAGGGCAACAACGCCATCAAGATGATCGCCAAAAACCTCCATTTGGGGACGGACGAGGTGTACGACGTTACCAAAAAGTACCGAGGACTGTTTGGCGGAATAAAACGAAAATTGCGAGGTAAAGTATGAGTAGGTTGGCACAAAGATTAAGGCAGACGCTTATGGAGGACGGGGGCGGAGCGGAATATGCTCTTACAGAACTGCTCACGTCCGAGCTCAACGTGTTGTTCAGGCAGTATATGAATGTGGACAACATCATGTTGAGCTTTGACGACAAAGGGATCTCGATAAGGATCGACGGCAGCGGCTTGATAAAAGTGGGACGCAAATTGGATTAGCATATTCGTCGCTTCTTCGCCGTATAATAGAGGCATGAACAGATTCGACGGTATTAAAAAGGTAAAGGTTTCGCTAAGTCGCAACACCTACGGACGACCGAAGAGCAAAAAAAGACCCAATGTCGCCGCCGCCTACCCAATTTCGGAGAGCGAAAAAAGCGGCTTCAAGGGCGAAAAAAGCGGCATTAAGAGAGGGACGTGGCTCACTCTTTCCGCCGTAGTGAGGGTGACGCTGGCTGCGGTGATGATTTTGACCGTTATGGCGATGAGCAAAGCGGGGACGGACGTTGCCGGATTGTTCAGGCAGGATTACATAGCGACGTATGTCGATTAGGTGGTACGTTTCGCCGCTGCTCATAGTCATGCTCGTCGTGCTTGTGATGTGCGGTTACTTTTACGATTGCGTCATCTACCTTACGACCATCGTCTTACATGAGTTGTTTCATGCCGAGGTGAGCGTAAGGCTGGGATACACCCTCGACCGCTTTGTGCTCATGCCGTACGGGGCGGGACTGAAAGGCAACTTCGAGGGCGTAAAGCCGAAAGACGAGATAATCATCGCCTTGGCGGGTCCGCTATTCAACGCCGCGCTCGGCATAGCGCTCATCGCGCTGTGGTGGATATATCCGCCCTTGTACGTCTTTACCGATCGGCTCGTCTATGCCAATATATTCACGGCTCTGTTTAACCTGTTGCCGGTTTTCCCGCTGGACGGCGGCAGAGTATTGCTTGCGGCTATGTCGATAAGACAGCCTCGGCAAAAGGCGTATAAAAAGGTAAGGATACTCGGTTTTATGGTTGCGCCCGTCTTTGCCGCGCTCTCTGTGGCGGCGGCGATAGTGAACAGGACGCCGAATTTCAGCTTCGCGCTTGTCGGCGGCTTTATCTTTGTAAGCACGATCTTCCCCGACAAGAACAGCGTATATAGGAGAGTGTACGGAATGGCGTATTTCAGTGAGAGGCTCAAACACGGACTGAAAATGGTGGAGATAATGGTGCCCGCTACGCTCCCTCTTATCAAGCTTGACAGGATGCTCAACACCAACTACTATACGAGTTTTGTGGTCGTGGAGGGCGAAAAGCGGATAGGCGTCATTACGGAAACGCAGCTGACGGAACTTATGAAGATATGTTCGCCCGGCGACAAGGTTATCGACGCAATACCGAAAGTCCGCACGTTGAATGCGGACTTTACAAGCTATAAGGAATGATTTGTCTAAGCATAGCGGATACTGTTATCGGCTTAAAATGCAAGTCAAAGTCAAATATCCTTTGGGCAGACTAAGCCTTATTTTACTCTTAACGAAGTTGTCGCTTTGCTTACTTGACCGTTATGCTGAAACCAATCATTGAGCTTGCATAGTTATGATGTGTAGCCCAAACGGATGTTATGCATAAAGCGGCAGTAAATATTTTACAGCCACATTTCGCCGACAAAGTCCGATCTTACGGTCATGCCGCAAAGGTCGTACTCGAACAGCTTTACGCCGTCGGGACCGAAGTTGCGTTTGAACTGATAGCGGAAGAACCTCGAAGTGAGGACTTTCATGCACTTTGCCGCCTCTTCGTAAGGGATACCGAGCCTTTCGGCTTCTTCGAGCGCCTCTTTTGGAGAGCGCTTTTTTGCTATAAGCTGTTCGATGAGCACGTCGTGCACTTCGTATCTGCCGAGGATCGCTTCGGTTTCCTGTCCCGAGAGAAGCTCGGGGGAAATGGGCGTATTGAGAATGTCGAAGAGGATCTTGCCCGCCGCCTTGTTGTGTTTCAGGGCGATGTAGCGGGTGAGCAGCTTCTTTATCGCCGTCTTGGTAAGCGAGCAATTGGGGTTGTATTGGCTGAGTTGGTCGCCGCCGAATGTCGACCACCCCAAGCAGATCTCGGACAGGTCGCCCGTGCCGAGCATGAGGGCGTTGTACTTGTTGGACAGGTCGAGCAGGATCTGGGTGCGTTCGCGTGCCTGAGCGTTTTCGTACACGGTGTCCTTTCGGTCGTGCCCGATGGCTCGCATATGTTGGGACACGGCGACATCGATGGGAACGTTGATTCCCGTAACGCCGTACGCCTCGATGAGCGCGGCGGCGTTGTCTTGCGTGCGCCTTGACGACGCTCCGCCTCGCATGGTGACGCAGATGATGTTCTTTTTGTCTGTCTTGCGCTTTTCAAAGGCGAGCACACAGGCGACGAGCACGTTTGCCGAGTCCAACCCGCCGCTCAGTCCGAGAATGACCTTGTCGCAGCCGATTTCGCTCATTCTGCCCGTAATGCCCCGTCCCATGAGTTCGTAGATAAAGTCGCACTCTTCGTCGGAGAGGGGACTTAGTGACGTCTGCCTCGGCGGGACGGGCTCGAGCGTGCCCTTAGCCCGACCGAACTTAAACAGGAGCATATCTTCGTCGTAGCCCGCAAAGTACTTTTTGCCGCCGATCACGGCAAGCTTGTCGCCGCTCATTATCTTACCGCTGACCGACTCACCCTTGCCCGAACTGATAATAGCGGAGCAAGCCGACTTGCTCATTTGATTAAGCAGCCGCTGTTGCGAGCCGAGGTAGGCGGGATAGGCAGATTGCACGATGAACGGCTCGTCGCTTAAAGGCGGAATAGAGGCGACTATCCGTATTTTTTCGTCGCCTATATCGAGTTCGGGTTCGTCCGAGCCGAATGACAGGCTTAGGCTGTCGCCGTCAAACAGACCTTGGGGCAAGTAAAACAGCTTTACGTTGGCGCCGAGATCTTCGCCGCCTTTTAACATATTCCCGCCGTTGATCACCGCCGTTGCGTCATAGACGGCTCCGTCCTTAAAGACGGGCAGACCGAGCACGACGCACTTGTCGCGCACCGAGGCGGCGATTTCGTCGAGGGCTTTGCGTGCGCCCATAATGAGGGCGGGGAACGAGTACATACTTCCGCAGGTCGCGCCCGTTATGCACAGGCGGGGAAAGACGATGAGGTCGGCTTTTTTCGCTTTTTCGATAAGAGTTATGATTTCCTTTACGTTGCTCTTTATCGCCCCGGGTCGGATCGTGGGGGTCGCTAACGCTATGGTGGACATAGAAAAAATCTCCTTTGAGAATATTTTAGCACATAACGGACAAAAACTCAAACTTTTGACCGATAATAACTTGTTTATTTTTTTTGTTTATGGTATATTATTTCGGGATAAATTTTTCGGAGTGAAAAAATGAGTTACATCAAGTTGAAAAGCGGAACGGACGTAAGAGGAACGGCAATGGGCGAAAACGCCGACCTTACCCCCGAGGCGGCAAGCGACATTGCCGCAGCGTTTGCATATTGGCTGGGCAAAGAAAATCCAAGGGTCGCCGTGGGCAGGGACAGCAGGCTCACGGGCTTAGCGCTGCTCTCAGCGATAAAAAATCGCCTTGTCCGATGCGGGTGCGAGGTGTTCGACTGCTCCTTGTGCTCGACGCCGTCCATGTTTATGATGACCAAGTTTAAGCAAACGGCTTGCGACGGAGCGATAATGATCACGGCAAGCCACCACCCGTCCGACAAAAACGGACTGAAATTTTTTACGGGCAAAGGCGGGCTTTCGTCCGACGAGCTCGGCGCAGTGCTTGCGCTTGCCGACGGCGGCAAAAGCCCGGTAGGAAAAGGCAGCGTAAGGGAGGGCGACTTCCTCGGGCTGTACTGCGAGCACATAAAGAGCGAGATACTTTCCGTTCTCCCCAACGGGCTTAACGGCTTTAAGGTGGCGGTCGACGCGGGCAGCGGAGCGGGCGGATTTTTCGCCACCCGAATTTTGGCGGAGCTCGGAGCGGACGTGAGCGGCTCGCAATATCTCGAACCCGACGGGAACTTTCCCTTTCACCAACCCAATCCCGAAAACAAGCAGGCTATGGACAGCATTTCGAGGCGGGTAAAGGAAACGCACTCGGACCTCGGCATAATCTTCGACACCGACGTGGACCGCAGCGCCATCGTCACCGCCTCGGGCAAGGAGATCAATCGCAACAGGCTCATCGCCATGATCTCGGACATGATCTTGCGCGAGCAAAAAGGCGCGTATATCGTCACCGATTCGGTGACGAGCGACGGGCTCACCGAGTTTATCGAGCATAGAGGCGGCGTGCACGTCAGGTACAAGCGCGGCTATCGCAACGTCATCGACTATGCCCAAAAGCTGTGCGGCGAGGGCAAAAACGCACCCCTTGCCATCGAAACCTCGGGTCATGCGGCATTTAAGGACAACTACTTCCTCGACGACGGAGCGTACCTTGCCGTAAGACTGCTCGTCGAGGCGGTCAAGTTAAAGGGCGAGAACAAGTCGCTCGATTCGCTCATTACCGATTTAAGCGAGCCCGTCGAGGAGGCGGAGATAAGGCTTAAACTTACGGGCGAGAATTGGAAAGAAAAGGGCGAGGCGATACTGAAAGAGATCGAAAGTCGCTCGGAAAATCTCGTTCCGTCTTTCGAGGGGGTAAGGGCGAGGACGCCGTACGGCTTTTACATGGCGAGAATGAGCGTGCACGACCCCATTATCCCCGTCAACATCGAGTGCTCGGTAAGCGGCGGACTGAGTAAGACCGCCGAGTTTTTGGCTGACATACTAAGCGGCTTCGATATAGATCTAAGCGGACTTAAAGCGCTTATAAAGCAATAAGGAGAGAATATATAATGAACAACATCGACAAGCTTTCGATCGGCGCAATAAGAGCGCTCTCTATTGAGCAGATCGAAAAGGCAAAAAGCGGTCATCCCGGACTTCCGCTCGGCGCGGCTCCCATAGCGTACGAGCTTTTCAGGCACCATCTGCGTCACGACCCGACGCGCCCCGACTTTATCGACAGGGATAGGTTTATCCTTTCGGCGGGACATGGCTCCGCGCTGCTGTATTCGGTACTGCACCTGTGCGGATACAAGGTGTCTATGGACGACCTTAAAAACTTCCGTCAATTCGGCTCGATCACGACGGGTCACCCCGAGTACGGCGTTTGCCCGGGCGTGGAAACGAGCACCGGTCCGCTCGGACAGGGCATAGCCAACGCCGTGGGCTTTGCACTTGCCGAAAAGCTGCTTGCGGCAAAGTACAACCGCGAGGGCTTTGACATAATAGATCACTACACCTACGTTTTCAGCGGCGACGGCTGTTTGCAGGAGGGCATAGCGTATGAGGCGGCATCGCTTGCGGGCACGCTGAAACTAAGCAAACTCATTCTCATTTACGACAAAAACGACATTACGATAGAGGGCAACATAAACCTTACATTCACCGAGGACGTGGGCAAGCGTCACGAGGCTATGGGCTGGCATGTCGTCCGTGTCGACGACGGCGAGGATATCGACGCCATCGGCAGGGCGATCGAGGAGGCTAAGAGCGTAAAGGACAAGCCCTCGATCGTCATCGTCAAGACTACGATCGGGTTCGGTTCGCCCAAAGCGGGCATGGCGGCGTGTCACGGCGCACCGCTCGGAGCCGACGGAGTGAAGCAGACGAAAGCCGCGCTTGGATACGACTATCCCGAGTTCACCGTGCCCGACGAGGTGCGAAAAAACTTTGCCGCTCTTATCGAAAACAGCCCCGTACCCGCTCACGAAAAGCTTATGGCGGAGTACAAAAAACGCTATCCCTCGGAGTACGCCTCGCTTATGGACGACCTGAGCGGCAAGATCGAGATCGACGAAGCCGAACTGCTTAAATGCGAAGTAAGCAAGATAAGCACCCGAAAGGCGGGCAACATCGTACTCAACAAGCTTGCGGACATGATAGGGTGTCTTATAGGCGGTTCCGCCGACCTCGGACCGTCCAACCTAACCACGCTCAACGGCAAGGGGGAAGTCGGTAGGGACAGCACGGGCAGATACATTCACTTCGGGATAAGAGAGCACGCAATGGCGGCTATTGCCAACGGAATACAGCTTCACGGCGGATTTCGCACATACGTATCCACGTTTTTCGCTTTCAGCGACTATATGAAAAACGCGATTCGAATGAGCGCGCTTATGAAACTGCCGGTAACTTACATCTTCACGCACGACAGCATAGGTGTGGGCGAGGACGGACCGACGCACCAACCCATAGAGCACCTTGCGGGTCTTAGGGCTATGCCCGACCTCGACGTGTTCCGTCCCGCCGACTACAAGGAAACGGCGGCGGCGTTTATCGGCGCGATGAGGGCGCATAACCCCACGTGCATTGTCGAGTCGAGGCAGGACTTGCCCGTGCTCGAAAATACGGGCATGGACGCGCTTAAAGGCGGCTATGTTCTAAGCGACATCGACGGCTTCGAGGCGATAATCATGGCGGCGGGCTCGGAAGTAAGCCTTGCACTCCAAGCCCAAAGTGAACTTCTTAATAAGGGCATAAAGGTAAGAGTCGTGTCCATGCCGTGTTTCAGGCTCTTCGACAGCCAAAGCGAGAGTTATATCGAAAGCGTGCTGCCCCGCAATATCCGCAAGCGCGTCGCGGTCGAGGCGGCTGCGTCACAGCCCTGGGCGAAGTACGTGGGACTTGACGGAGCGTACGTTTGCATCGACGAGTTCGGGCTTTCCGCTCCCGCAGCCAAGCTGTTCGACCATTTCGGACTGACGGTGGAAAACATCGTAGCCGTCACGCAAAAGTTGGTAAAAGCCGATGTATAAATTTTTCGCCTTTTTGTATCGCATGAGGTTCATAAACCGTTGGAGCCTCATGCGCAGCTACTTCGATGAGAACGTCGCCGAGCATTCGCACTCGGTGGCGATCATCGCCCATTCGCTGTGCATCATACAAAACAAGCTCTTCGGCGGCAAGCTTGACGCGGATAGGGCGGCGGTCATCGCCATCTATCACGAAACGAGCGAGGTCATTACGGGCGACCTGCCCACCCCCATCAAGTACTTCAACAACAGTATAACCGACGCTTATAAAGCGCTCGAGCGACAGGCGGAGCAAAAGATCTTGCGCCAGCTGCCCGAGGAGCTTAAAGGTGAGTTCGAGCCGTATATCGTCGACAAGACGAGCGACGAGTACAAGGTGGTAAAGTACGCCGACAAGTTGGCGGCTCTTATTAAATGCATCGAGGAAATGGACGCCGGCAATCCCGAATATTCGGCGGCAATAAAGGCGCAGGAGCAGTCGCTCGACGACGCCGAAATGCCGTGTGTCAAATATTTTCGCGAGAACTTCATCAAGGCGTTTTCGCTCTCGCTCGACAAGCTTCAAGAGGACGCTTTTTGAGCGAAAAAACAGAAATATGATAGGATTGCGAAAGGTGCAAGTAAATAACGAATAAAACGTAACGTACACCCGTCATAATTGCACACGGGGGTACGTTTTTTGTAAAATAATAAAGAAATTTTGTAAAAACCAATTGACAAAAAAACAATTCGGAAGTAATATATAAGTGTATAAAAGATAACTTTTCATGCGTACAAATGAGGCGAAACAGTAGAAATGTATATGGTCTTGTTACCGTTTATTGTCAGCGTAATACTGCACCAATATACAAAACATAAATTTTTTAATGGAGGTAGAAACCATGAAAAGGAAAGTGATCAAACTAAGGCTTATGTTTGTTGTACTTGCCGTCGTTTGCGCTTTTGCTTTTGTCCTTGCGGCTTGTAATAACGGCGAGCACACTCACGACTTTGAGGGCAGCACCGTATTCAAGCAGCCCATTACGGCAGAAGGACACCAAGCAAAGTGCAAGACTTGCGACGAGTATGACACCGTAAAACCGCATGAGTACGGCAACGACAATGTCTGCGACATATGCGGCTACGAAAAAGAAGCCGAACACACGCATGACTTTGAGGGCAGCACCGTATTCAAGCAGCCCATTACGGCAGAGGGTCATCAAGCAAAGTGCAAAACTTGCGACGAGTATGACAGCTTAAAACCGCACGAATACGGCAATGA
>CANRNV010000033.1 GCA_947632125.1 uncultured Clostridia bacterium | reverse complement strand
GTATTTTATATGAAAATCTTCTCACCAGCATTAATAAACTTATAAAAGAAAATAAAACACAACTGACAATGAAAAAAACGGAGGTAGCATGAATATAAAAAATGCCGAGAGAAGCTGTAGTTTCTCCCGGCATTTTATATTATATGAAATTTTAAATCGTTACACTTTTGTAAAGACTGAATTTTTTAAAACTTTAATTGTTTTTAGTTTTGCTGACAATGGAAAGTAGGTAAATAATCCAATAAGAATTACAAATAATAGTGTCCATAAAAATATGTAACAACGACGACGTAATTCCATTCTTTTCGAGCGCTGTCTTTTAGCATCTTTTGAAAAGAGGGACGATTATCGTTCGTTCCTCATAGCCCTGTCTATATAAGTATTAAGCACAAGAATATCGTGCGTTCGAGCGTATTCCTCACAAACACGAAGCTGTCCTTCTATACTTTGTTCGGTCTGGCTGTCCGAACTTGGCTTTTTGACAAGGTGCGTAGTTTTGAAATTGTTTTATTCCACTTATCGGTAGTCCAAGATATTTTAATACGGAATTAATATCTAATATAAAAAACCTTATTGGGGATTGTTGCTATTTCTTCTTTCGGTAGTCGCAAGCGTATTCGCTTTCAAGGATAATAAGCATCGAACGAGCGCGGCTCATAGCTACATACATAAGGTCGGGCTTATTGTAGGTCATGATATCGCAGAGGATGATGACAGTGTTTTCGAGCCCCTTAAAGCCCTGTATCGTCGAATATGTAATGTTATTACTCTCTATGCCGGCAGGGTCGATCTTGTACTTTTTGACCTTATCCACGACGCATTTGTCGCGTCTGAAAGCGGACAAAATCGTTATTTCGCTCGGCTTGATCCCGGCGACGATCAGCTTCTTCAGTTCTTCGGTGAGAAGTTCCGCCTCGTTGTCGGCGTCAAGAAACTGAATATATCTGACCTCGGGCGTGTTCTTGTCCTTAAGAAGCGTTTCGGCGTTGACGCCTGCGATCTCGTTCATTTCCTGCTGGATATTGGGCGTGTTGCGACAGTTGCGGGTAAGCCTGAAAGTGGCGAAACCCGCCTCCTCTTCGAGCATTTCGACCGTGCGATTGTCGGTTATGCCGCAATTATAGATCGTTTGGTAGTCGAAGTCGCCGAAGAAGTACCACTCGCCTTTTTTCAGCCCGCCGCTAAGTAGCGAATCGATGACGAGCAAATATTCGGGCGTCATGAGGTCCTGCGCCTCGTCCAAAATAATTTTATCGAACTTGACGCCCTCGAGCGTTATTGCGTCGAGCGCATACTCGGGCAGTTTTTTCTTATAGAACTCGGGCACGTCGGTTATCGTAGAAAAGTCGAAAAGCCGATGTTTTTTGACCAGCTGTTCGCAATAATCGGTCAGCGAGCCCACATAAACGGGCTTCAGTTCCGCATTCTCGAAGTGGCGGCGAAGCTCCTTCTCGAGTAGCAGATTATAACAGAAGAAGCCGAGTTTTTTACCCGCAGCGACACTTTCCTTGGCGTTTTTGATGGCGAGAACGGTCTTGCCCGTGCCCGCACCGCCGCTTATAAGACAGCGCTTGTTGCTTGCAAGCCCGTCGATACAGCGGTACTGCTCCTCGGTCAAAGTGATGAGATTATTTTCCGAATACTCGATCTTCGTGGAGAGCGGCAAAGCCTTGTCAAAGTCCTTGCGCAGAACGTTTACGATATTGTTGATGTCCTCTTCCGACGGATAGACGACAAAGACCTTCTTTTGCATGAACTTGTTCTTGTTATAATCCGCAAGGCGTTTGATGAACTTGCCGACGAACTGCCCGTCGCGCTTGTCGAAGATCTCCTCCTGCGAGATGTCTATGTCCGAATTGTCGTACACAATGTCGGGAAACATGACCCCGTATCCGCAAAGAGCGTTTTGGACCGACTTCGACTCCGACCTGTTTTTGAGCTCTTCCTTGATGCTGAACATGCCTTCGCTCGCCTGCTCGAAGGGTCCGCGAACCTTCTCGTGCTCCACGCCGTACTTGTCGGTGTAGACCCACACGCCGTCCTTGCGTGCGATCCTGCCGCCTTTGACCTCGAGCGCGAACACGCCGAGCTCGGAAGCGCACACCAGAAAGTCTATCTCGCCGAACACCACGGTCTGATGATTTTCGATCCCGAGCGAATGGAAAACCACCCAGTCTTTTGTGACCGGGTCGGTTTTGAACCACTCGTAAATTTTTCGTTCGGCGGGACTTTTCACGCTCGGCGATATCACCGCCGGTATCATCTTTGCCATAAGATGTTCTCCGCTATATTAATTTGTTTCGATCGTCCCAATACTCGTTTGCGAATACCTTTCGCGGGTCACATCCGAATGAACGTTTTATATCGGGGAGATTATCATTGATCGCGTCGAAAATAATACCGTGATCCGCACACCATGTTACCGCTTCGGCGACTTGAGCTTCGGTCCTGCAAGTCCAAAGAATGAGCCTTGCGCCGGCACGCTGCTCGTTAAGTAACGCATCTATAATTTCATGTCTTGGGGCGCCTATCGATGGGAACTTATTTTCGCAAAGCGTACCGTCAAAATCACAAGCAATAATTTTGCCCATTGGTTTATTCTCCTTCGCCATCGTCTCACGAATTGTCTGCATCGTCTTCGGGATATATTCTGAGCACAGCATTTATTTTTATTTCTTTTTTATTTTCGTCATATACTTTATCTAATTTTTCCCAAACAAAATAATAAGCTTTACCATCATCTGACGTTACATCCTCCTCAGCATCAATAAGAGGAAAATATGGCTCGAGATCCTCGTATGTATCGCCTTCTACAACGAGCATACGCGCAATTTCGTTTTCTTTCACCTTAAATACAAGATAATGATAATTGTCGCTGTCTTCAAATCCATAGATCGGATTTTTCTGTTCTGTCGGATTTTGATTCGACGATGATGTATTATCTTCACCACATGCAACCAAAATAGCGCAAGACGCAACCATCATAATAGCCGACAGTATCAATATAATAGCCCTTTTCATTGCTTTTCTCCTTGAATTTTCAATATTAATATTTTTTTGGTCGATCCATCCTTGTCCTCATATTCGGCATCCATCCAATACTTAGCCACTTCAACGTCGTGCGTATTTTCAACAGTGGGCTCTTTCAGTTGCTTGCATCCCGAATTATTTATACCTGCTATCGCATTGTTTCCGTCCGAGTCCTGAACGAAATAGCAAGAATTAAATTTGGAACCTTCGTCTGTTCCGGCGATATTTCCAAGCGAAACCTTATGTTGCTTATCAATATGTTTCGCTTTTAATTCGTTGTAATAAGCCATGCAAAGTATTATCGTCGATTTATTGCTCGAGCCAAACAGCCCGCCGACATCGCCAATATAATGAACCTCCGACGAAGCCTCAGATGAGCCATTGTTGTTAGCGTTTATCTTGGAATTTCTTACATAACAATTTTCCACATATGCATTGTCATTTTTACCTACCAATCCACCAATATTAAATTTACCTTTTTCGCTGTTTGCGACTCCGTAAACGTTACATTCCGCTACGGAAGAAAACGAAATATTCCCATTATTCAATCCGACAAGCGCACCCATGTTCAGCGCCGAATCGTCTTCAAACATTGCCGCGATACGGATCGAGCAATCGTTAATATGTACATTTTTTATTGTTCCTTCGTTTTTCCCGACCAAAGCGCCGCAATTGATGTCTCCGTATTTTGCTTTGAGAACGTTATTGTTAATAATTTTCATATTGTAAATATTGAGATTTTCAATAGTACCTTTATTTATACCTAAAAGTCCTATATCTCCCCAAGCGTCGTTAACTTTTGTGTAAATATATGAAATGTTTTTTAACAGATGTCCGTTACCGTTAAGATGTCCATTAAACGTTTTCTTTGCGCTATCCGATGCAATATTTGAGCGTTTAAAATCGATATCTGCCCCGAGCTTGAAATACAAATTTTTATCGGTATAATTCTTAATGAAATTATTCCATTGTTTATAATCCGCTATGATATACGGCCGCTCTTCGGTCCCGAATCCGCCGGCAAAATCGTCATTAATCCATTCTATCTCAATGGTATAGAGCATGACTCCGCCAAAATATAACTTCAGATCCAATGAAGGTTTTCCTTTCGCGTCATTTACGATCAGCTTTCCTCCTTCTATCCGCGCATAATCAACGTCCCCGTCGATTTTAAACGTAAATTCTTCCTTCTCATGAGATTCCGTAAGTATATCGCCCAAAACAAATTCTACCTCGATGTTTCCCGTTAATGCAACAGTATTATCGATGATCGGAGCACTTACCATGCTTCCGTCTACATCTTTATAAGTTGCTGCTTTCATATATTTACAGTCGATCCCAAGTTGCTCACAGCCTTTAGCATATTCTTGGAAATCATATATATCAAATGCGCTTTGTAAATACTTTTCTTGCTCCGAGTTAATAAGCCCCGATTTAGCTAAAACTTTCCATATAGGTATAGCCCGTTCTGTCTTTATGATTCTCAAATTGTTACCGCTGTCTAACGATTTTAGCCATTCGGCATAAACATAATGAGAATCGACTATTTGATCATTATATGTAAACAAACCATCGATCGTCAAACCGGTAAGATCGCTACCGCCCTTGGCGTTTATTTCCATATTATCAACTGTTATTCCTTTTTTTGCAGCTGAACTGCCGGAAATAGAAAAGCTCCCTCCCCCATCTAAGCTCGAAATCGCAGTATCTATCAATACTTTTAGATTTCCATTTGTTTCATTCAATTGCTTGCTCACGTCTTCGGAAGACGCCGTATATCGCGCAACAGTAAGTCTACCGCCGAAATAATATGCACCGAACACATGTGTTCCATAATCATTAAGGAATCTTTTTGCCGCATCAATGCTATCGATATTTTTAAGCTCGCTTTTTGCACCTGCATTGATGCAATCTTTTATATCTTCATGCATCCAATCGACTGTAACGACTTTCCTTTGTGAATATGCTAAATAATACTCATAGCGTTCAGATGCGACGCTCCCGTTTATTAATTCCGTCGACGTATCAAACAGCGCTCCGATATTTGCCTTAACGCCATATGCATGAACACCAACGTTGAGGTCGGCGCCGATTTCTTTCGCATACGCCTCGGTTATTTCTTGTTTTGAAAATTTGATATCGCCCCCGTATAGTGCTTCCGTATTATCAACAGATATAAACAAATTTTTAAATTGTTCATTTTTGCTGTCGAATAAATGAAGACCATTGCCCATATCCGTCGTATCTTTATCTCCGAGAGCGTTAAATGCGTCGGATAGCTTGACATAATCATCCCGCGTAATAGTGGACTCCGCCAACGCTGTGGAGCCGTCTGTTTTTCCGATAAACGGCAATGCAATGGCCGCGCAAAGCATAACCGCCATTATCAATAAAAAAACTTTTTTCATACTATTTAGTTTCCTCCTGCTCGTTTATTATATATCGACCGCAACTGTCGCACTCACCGAAGCAATTTTGCTGACAATACGGTTCATTGCCGATAAGTTTGGAATCACGCAAAGTATATACTCGGTCTATTCCGCCGAACATTTTGCAATGAGTGATTATAAGTACGCCGGGACGCTCTTTTTTAGGAACGTTTTCGTCCTTTGTTATCGAAATAAGATAGTTATTCAGCCATTTTGCATGCGTTCCGTCGAGGTTGTTTATAGGCTCGTCGAGTATAAAGAGTTTGGAACGTTTGCGACATAGAGCCGAGAGTAAAGTCGCCATACGTTTTTCGCCGCCACTGCAATGGTTGAGACGCCTGCGTTTAAGTTGTCCGTCGGCATAAAGTTCGCAGTGAAGCGCCGAATACACCGAATCGGCTTGCTTTACTATATCATCCGACTTATCCCATTCGGACGAGCTTCGCGCTACGTCCAACACGTAATCCCACACCGAACGTTGAAGGAATGCGTCGGCATCGTCGTATTGCGGCGCATAACCTATTGCACGCCTGAAATTATCGAGCTTATCGTTGCTGTCGATCTCCTGCCCGCGATAGACAAGACGTCTTTCGTCCAGCTCGCGATTCTTTTTGTCTTTACCATACAAAATGTTTCCGAATAACTTGCGAAAATTAAAAATGTCGTTTTCTCTTACCAGCGAACGGAAAATACTCGATTTCCCAGTTCCGTTTTCGCCCACAATAAGAACGATCTCACCGGGGTCAACGTAAAAATCGATTTTTTCGACTATGGTCTTCGGCTTGCCACCCGGTGTATTGAATCGAATCGTCATGTCACTGACCTGCAAAACGGGCGTTATTTTGTCCATTTTATCCTCCATACGAAAAATTCATAAATAAAGTTTCGAATACAAACCAAAATGCTCCTACCGCTGCCATAATGATAAGCGTAATACCTCCAACCCCGCATAATGCGGCAATGCCTTCGGCAATAGCGGTCGGCAGCAATACGTATGCCGCTTCTATTGTCACTATCTTTATCGTGAGCCGCTCTTTGCCGAACAACTTCATTTGCCTTAGCATACGCTTTTCGTCTCTGATTCTGAATATCGAACACACACCAAGCGCAATTAGTGTAAGTATCGTATTTATTACGGCAAATGTGACTGTATTTACACTGAGCTTCTTTTTTACGTTTAAAAGTGGTTCTATGCGATTATGCACCTTGCCGTCATCTACTATAAACGCGCAATACATGCCGTCATTTTCGGAAAAAGTATCTTTGCCGACGAATACTGCATTGGTATTGCTTGAAAAATTCACTTCGTATATACGGTACACATCGGCAAAAATAAATACCACTTTACACAACTTGTTATTTAAATACAACTCGGATCCCACAGAAAGGTCATTTTTCTTCGCCATACGCAAAGGAACTGCGATCTCACCGTTTTCGAGCACGCGATAATCTCCTTTTACAACGTTTTTAACGTTTATTATGGAAAGATCGTCGTATTCGCAATCATCAAGGAATTGGTAAAGTTCCGTCGAAATATATTCATCGCGATTTGGATCGCGTTTTACATACACGCCTTCGAGATACTTATATGTATTTTTGCCTTGCGGCAACATATCGTAGACGAGTAATTCCGCTTTGCATTTGTCGAATGTGCGCATTGTTGTATATGACCTATCGAGAGTATCGTTTAATACGACGGCGATAAGGAGCATTAAAGCTACGGCAAAAACACATATAATGTAAAATCGTCTTGTTTGTACGATCCGATTAAGCATTTTCACCTTCTTTCGGAGGCTTTGAACGCTTTTCTCTCCGCCCGCGAATAAAAATACAATTTACAAGGCAGCCGATTGCCACTGCAAAAACAGCTGTCAAAAGCAACGGCCACTGAGAACCCATGATTTCGTTTAACGTGTAATAAAACGATAGTTGCGATCTTATAACGGCAAACGCTATAATAAATCCCACTATAGCAAGGACTGCCATTAAAACATGCGCAATTAAATAAATGAGAATGACTTTTTTTGTCCCTCCCGTCAAAATATCGGATCTGAGCATCCTTATATTGAGTATAAGCGAAAGAATAGAGCCGACCAGCAGTATTACCGCGCAAATGATCGAAGCAAAAAGCGTATTGTCGGAAACGGTGTCAAGTTTTTCCTGCGTTTGCTTAACAACATCCGCTTTATCGCTGTCCTTTTCTTTATAATATCTTTTAGGGTCGGTATTATTAAAATCTTTGAGCCAATCTTCATACGCCTTGTCCGTAGTAAAGTCTTCTCTGCTTTTTACGAGCGCCATGGGTTTATAATTTGCAAGATGTCTTTCGTAAAACGTCGATTTATCATCGGTTGCCACATATACTCCCGAAGCGGGAACAGACAAAGCATTCTTTATTTTCTCGCCAAATTTTGCGAGACAGGCTCCATTTGCGCCGTTCGGATTGGTCCTATACACTGCGGTTACGATAAAATCATATTTTTTATCACCCATATTGACAGTTATGGTATCACCCAATGAAACTCCGTAATGCTTCGATAAATAATAGTCTATGTAAAGGAAGTTTTCGGGAGTGTCACCATTGCCGAGCAGCCTTCTCTCTTCGGTATATTCGGTGTATTTTATATCATTCGTATCCTCTATAAAGATAATACGTTCGTATATTTTTTCGGTACCGAAGTATATTCCGAACTCAATCGAGCGCATGGGAACAACCGCTTCCGCATCCGCCTTCATTTCGGCAATTTGCTCCTCGCTCGGATTGTAGACAAGATAATCGTATGAAGTATCGTTATAAATACTAAGCGTCTCGTTGCAATCGCAATCGGTTTCGACCTTATCCCCGATCCATATGAGAGATGGAACGAGCACCGATAGCACGATCGAAGTAATCATTACGAAAATAAGCGTTATAATACTTCTTATTTTCATTGCAAATTATTCCTCATTTTCTTTGTCAACAAATGAATATGTCTCACTGAAATCTGTGCGGTCAAACTTGATTTTATCATCTTTTGAAGAAAAAGTGACTTCAAAAGCCATGTTATTGCACTTTTGCTTTGCTCTTATCTGGAAAACATAAGTGACTCTTTTGGAATCAGAGTCTTTACCGATATCGACATTAAACTGCAATCCTGTCAATTTTGTTACGCTTACGGTTTCACCGTTTATTTCTCTGTTTTCTTGTGTCTCGTCCGGCAAGATATCGCCACCTTCTGCAAGATCATGCGCGGAATAATAGTCTGCGTACGGAAGGGCAATTTCAAAATCTATAACGGCTTTACCTGCTTCTTTATAAGATTCCGTGTTTTTAACGTCTATATCCACATAGACGTAAATCATCGTATTAATGTCAAAAGTTTTAGTGTCGTATTTTTCCCCTTCCATATTTTTGCAAAAATAGATATCGGCACTGAGTTTTAGTTGCTCTTTGGAGTCGCAACCCATAATGGTGCAAGACAATGCAAAAAGCATAGCCATTGACAAAACAAACGCAATAATTTTCTTCATTTTTTATTCTCCTTTAAGAAAAACAATTATATTCTAAAGCAAATTTAATTCTTTTGCTTTTTGATACCACTCGGTTGTTAGAAGAGATCTTGAGCCGTCGGAAATAGTACCTATCTCATTCCTAATGAGATAGTATTCTATTTCTCCGATATAACTGTACGCGTATTCGAGTTTTATTCCATCGCTTCCTATATAAATATCTCCGCAAAAAGGCGCGTCGACAAAGTGAGGAAGGGTTTTGTTGGGACAATAATCTTCACCTTCTTTCGTATAGTGACATTGTTGTGAAGCAACATTTGTTATGAGGACTGTCGCATTCGGGCAATAATTTTCAATAGCGTCGAAAAGCTTTTTTTTGAGAAAGACCGCACCACTTGCAATATTATTGTAAAGTTGATCTCCTTTGTATTCGACTTGCGCAACGCCCGGAATAACTATGACAGACGGCGTTGCGACTTTCAATAATCCATCCGTTGTATATTCGGTTTCTTTACCCTTATCGAAGGTATAACCGCCGACATTCTCGTAATTGGTTGTACTGCCGTGATGAGAAGCCTTAAACACCGAAACGTTCGACAATATATCCGTACCCCTATAATAATTGATAAGTGCATTCTCCCCGTTTCCGCCCGCGTCGCCGCACGAAAGAAACTTAAATTTATTATTGACCACTTCAAAGCAAACCGACAGGTTGTTCTTATCCTGAGAATCGAAGGAGTGTTGACGCAAATGATCATAAAAGTAGTTGTAAAGTATACGAAGCTTGGTCTTTTTGCTAAGAGATATCTCATAATATGAAGCTTCGTTTTCTTTTTTCAGATCACCGTCTATTTTGTTTATTATGTCATCATCGATAGCTGTTTTCGGAAAATCTACCGGAATTTTATCGTTTCTGATAAAATAATCGGGACGAGCGCGATTTTTGTCGTCCGAGTCTATGAAATTTCCGTCTTCATCTTTATCGAACAGTTCCTGAAAAAACGCCGAAGCGGGAACATGAACGGCGTTTTTACACCCGTTTTGAGCAGCGTAATTTATGGCTTTGTCGCGTTTTGCGACATAATTCCTATATGCGTCAGATGAAAGGAGCGAATTTGTCCGGTCACCGCTGTGCTCTTTGACAATAGGGCTGTCAAAGTCTATGACTCTTTCGATCCTTTTAAAGCCTTGACCTTCGTTAAAGATTTTCTTTTCGCCCATATAACGCAACGAATAGCTTTCCCAATCGGTGAAAGCGTCGAATATTCCGCCCTCCACCGCTAACATGGCAATATGATCATAGTCGGCGTGAGTGACTATTACATATTCGAGTACTCCGTCCTCGCAGAGCATGGCAAGTTTTGGGAGAATATTGTCTTTTAATATGGATCTTATACGTTCATTTTCGTTTTCACCATAGTCACGCGGCGTTTGATGTCCGCCGTCGACAAGTATTTCCGTGTCGCCGACTTTTATAAGATAGCAATCCGAAGAATGCGAGGCGACAACCGCGTGATACGGTCGCTGCCATTCCTTTCCGTCGTCGGAAATTACGTTGTCTATATCGAAAAAACAGATACGCACATCTTTGTCGCTCTTTGTAAAAATGTCTTTACCTTCAAGCTCTGCATGTACAATTTCTGTATTGTTAACGTTATTTCCATTATCATCAGTATTCTTACCGCCGTCGCATTCGGACGGAAATAACGACAAAACAAATATTATGGGGATCAGTAACAGCTTTTTAAAAATACTCATTTACTATTCTCCTTGTTTATTATTTTCATAAAGATATTTCCCTACTGCACCGATACTTTCTTTTATACAATCGGGAGAGAGCACTTCGCAATCCGTGCCGAATCCGAGAAGAAAAGTTACGATGTTTTCTTTTCCGCGCATTTCGACGGAGACGCGGGTGGAGTTTTGGTCGATTTGCTCAACGAGTTGGTTTCTGCCGTAGATACGCTCGGTGACGAGGGTCGCATACTTGCCGTGTGCGATGAATTCAATCTTATACCACTCGCCGTCGTTCTTCATGCCGAAGTCGTCGAGATAGTCGCTTTCGCTGAAAGAGAGTAGCTTACGAAAGGTTTCGCTCGTGCGAGTGAAGGCGGTGATCCTGTTCAGCTTGAAGTAGCGGATCTCGCCCGAAAGCTCGTCGAAAGCGAGCACGAACCAAGCATTGTTGTACATAAACAGCTTGTACGGGTGGATCTTTCGCTCCTTTTCTTCGCCGTCGAGAGCCTTGTATGTGATCATAAGCACTTTGCCCTTGCCTCTTTCGCTCGGCGGGATGCACTCTCCTATCGCATCGTAACGGCTTTTAAGTTCGTCGATGGGCATGGCGAGCGGAAAGCGATTGAACAGCGTCGGATCACACTCTGCCTCGTGTTTTAGCGACGAGTAGATCTTTGCCATTGCCGAACGGAAGTCTCCCTTATGCATAAAGTCGTTGCGCGAAAGTATGTACCCGCTACCCTCGGTGAGCGCGGACTTTTCGGGCTCGCTGAGCTTTATCGAGGGGATAACCGACGTACGGTCGAGTTTGTAGCCGCCATACTTGCCGGGCACGCTGATTATTATGTAGCCGGCTTCTTCAAGTTCGTTGCGGTATTCTATGATGTTGCGCGGATTGGTTTCGAGTAGCGACGCCAGCTCGGAAATTTTATATATCTTACCCGAGTTTAGGATCTGCAACATTTTTATACATAATGCGGTTTTACCCATTTGACCTCCGCTATGCGACCTTAATCGCAAACATCTTATCAATTATACCATAATTCCCTATTAATTGCAAGCGTAAATATGGCACAATCCAAGTTAATTCCTTTCTATCCACTCTATTTCGACTTCGAAAACAAATCCATCACCAATGGAATTTGCGGCAGTTGAAATGACCGCTCCGAGCGAAGTTTGCCACTTGCGGATACGTGCATAGCAGCCGCTCAAATCGGGTGCAGCCACTATCTCGTACATAATTTCGGTATCTTGTCTGTAATAACAGTTTACGCCGCCGCTCATTGCGCTTGCCGGGATGTCGACAAAATCGTGCATCTGCACAATGAGGCTGTTGTTTTCGTCGGTATGATATGTATACAAGTTGGCAAACGGAACATTTGAATAACCTTCGCTCTTTTTGAAATTCGCATTTTCGGTTTCCATAAATTCAAGCACGTTTTGAGTCAAATACAAATTTTTGACAGTAAGTCCGGTAGCGGTGTGAATGGTGTTTTCTTTAAGATAATTTCCAACGACCACTCCCGCCTGATCGGAAACTTCTTCCTGCATTTCATCGCTGCCCTCTTTGAAAAATCTCGTTGTTACGACAATGTGGTTGCTTATATTTATAAGAGCGTTTACCACATCCTCGTCGGCGGGCGCGGGTTTCGGCAAATAGGCAACCGAGCTTGCGTGCTGCTTTCCGCCGCTTAGCAAAGTGCGGAACTCATTGGCGGACAATTCCTTTGTTGCGTACGAAGTCAATGAATAACCGTTTTGCTTGAATGTTCCGAAACTCATATGTTCGGCGCCTTTTCGGCACGACGTAACCACCAATGTCGATGCTAACAAGCACATCATTACAACTAAAATTTTCTGAACTTTTTTCATAATACTTACTCCTTTTTGTTTTTTTATTTCAAGCCCGTAAAGGGTTGAATCTATTGAATTGTATCTATAACACTTGTATTAGTATCTGAGTTGCAAGAGCGACCGCCACGACGATAGCATCGATGACCGAAAAGACGCCTGCTCCCGTTTCATCTTCGTCAAAAACCAAAAATGCCGAGATTGCACTTGCAAGCAGACAGTAGCCGCTCAACCAAAAGAAGATGATCCTATACGCACTTCCGTATACAAACGAAAGAACAATATTGACGACGGCAAGTATGGCTAAGACGATGGGTACAGCCATATAATATCCGTCGAAATCGGTCATGATGACTTCGTCAAGCAAATAACCTAAGCACCCTACAAACAAACCGCCTATTGCGCAGACGATCAATCCGCCTATCGAGCCTATTATGTGCTGCCATTGATACCACCGGATTTGTTTTGCGAACACTATAAGACAAATTATCCCGGCTATGACGATTGCCGCTACGATCGCTCCTATGATAATAAAGGGCAGCGCAGAGCTGTGATAATTATAGGAATACGTCGAATTATTTGCGATAGTCGGCGCATTTTTAGCGAGCGAATGTTTGAGTTTTCCGCCGTTCATTATAAATTTGACGAGATCTTCCTTTTTGAGCGAGCCGTAACCTCGAAATCCCTGCTCGAAACAATATTGTTTAAGTTGAGCCTTGGTGAACTGCATCAACCTGTTTTTGTCTCCAAGACAATCGGCGACGGACGGTCCTTCTTCAACGTATCCGTAATCGAATTCATCCGATCCGTCGGGCTCGGTAGGTTCGTCGGACGCAGACTCTATAGGCTCGGGCAAAGCATATCCTTCGATCAAAGCGGAAGCCACCGTGTCAACGATGTCACAAAAAGTCGCCTCGTCGCATAGATCGCCGATCGTTTCCGCCTCGCCTTTGATACTTTCGACCTCGTCTATGCCGCCTTTCGTAAGTCGCCCAACAAGAGAAAGCCGTTTGTCTATCTTGAACATAAGCTTCAACTTGTCACGTTCTTTATAGTCGGATCTTACGAGATCCGCAAGCCTTGAATATAGGCAAAACGGATCGACATATTCGACTTCGTCTGTTATAATTTTTAACGCTTTACCTATTTCCACTAACCTTTTTTCTCCTTATTTCTTTATTATGGCTTGGTATAATAGCCAGGCACCGTAGTCATTTGGTGCAACATAGGGAGGGATACCGGCATATATGCCATGACGAGGCGGCGGAGAATTACCTTGCCTGCCACTACTTTGTTGCTTACCGCAACCTGACTGTTTGCCTCTGATTGGTTGCCCGATGCCCTGCGGTCCGTTGTCCTTACCGACTTGTCGGTTATTCGAGGTGCGGACCAAAATCGTTTGACTCTTAACGTTCTTCCTTTTGCTGCCGTTCTTTTTATCGGTGACCTGTATACACCTCTTAACGCTCTGCCGCTCGGGAAGCGGCGTACCCGTCAAAATGCAATACAGATCGTCGATAAAGTCCCGGAATTTCTTTTTGCCGTACGTCTTGAATGCGGGATATGCCTCTTTGGAAATTATGCACGCAGCCTTTCCGCCTTGTCTGATGTTCCTGACAATTTGCAGTCGCTTGTCTAAATCGAAGAGCATTACGACCTTGTCTTTGCCGGCAAAGTCTGCTCCGACATAGTCGCTTATCACCGAATAAAGATAGAATGGGTCGTCTATCCCGCAGTCGTCGCAAAACGAAACGGCTTTACAAAGAGCGTCTTCAAACCTCATTATTTCGGCTCTCGTCTTTAATAATAAGCCCCAGCGACACATCGTCGCCTATCCCTATCTCAGTGCCGAGTTTGACCATAAAGTCGTCCACCGCGAGATATTCGCCTTTACTCAGGTGACTGATTATCGGAGTTACAAACGAGCGATTGAAGTTGTCTATGTTCCGATACGGATTGATCGTGCCGTCGGTGCAAATGACCGCTCCGTCAATACCGTTTAGGTCGAGTATTTCCGCCTTGAAGTGATCGTAGGCGTTCTCCTGACACATCGAATAAGTTACATTCGCCACAGGGTCATCATCGCTATCCTTAAAGACTTCTTCGATCGTCCCGTTCTTTATGGCGAACATTCCGCCGTCACCGAGCGAAACGCAGTACAGTCTGCCGCTAAGCGCCATTATGCCGTGGAGCGTGGTGCCGTACGCCATCATGGGCGAAGTCTTGAGCCTGAACAGTTCGTCCTCGCTTAGTGCGCTCGTTTCTTCGTCCGAAAAGGGATTTTGAGCAATGTCCCTTTCGACCAAGGCGTTCCACTCGCACAATATTTCGAGTTTGAGCTTGCCTAAAACGTCTTCCCTACATAGTTTATCGAGCAGAGAATCGTCGAATCTACAGAGCACACTCATTGTTGCGCTTGAAGCGAATTTACTGCCGAGATGACTGCGGAAGTACACCTTTCCGCCGTGTCCGTCACAGGTCGTGACTATCGTCCTTTCGTCGTCGTGATACGAACAAGAATAGTCCTGACAGACCTTGTTTTCGCGGATATGAGAGTACCCTATAGATGTCTTGCTATAATACCTTATCATAAAATCACCACTCCCAATCGTCCACCTCGCTCAAGGCTTGTTGGACCTTTTGTCTTACCTCTACGGTGATCGACTGATTCTTGTCGGCATGGACGCTATTTGAGCGCGACTTGACCTTGCTCGCCGTAAGGACGATTATCTTGATTATGCGCTTAAGTAGCGCTGCGTCGTAACACTCGATGACGTCGCCGTTTCCCGACACGAAGTCTTTTAAACAGTCGACCGTTCGCTTGTCGTTAAGCTCGATTGCAATGCCGTACTTTAGCGCGACATTGAACCAGGCAAGTTTTCGAAGCGCCGCCATTTCTTCGCTAAGCGGCCATTTTGTCGGATGTCCGTCGGTCATAAGGAGAAGTATGGGCGCAACTCCGCCGAAGTCCGGCATTATTCCTCCTCGGCTTTCCTTCTTTAATAGATCCGCAAGCCGGATATAAGCCGTATGAAGATTGCTCCAACCGCCGCCCTTGATGTCACTGAAGTCGAAGTCCCGTATCGGCTTCATCTTGTCGCCGTTAAGAAGTCGTGCGTCGTTGGAGAACGTGATCACGGTAAGATAGAAGTCGACATTGCTGTTTTCGTCCTGCATTTCCACAAGCTGACGCTTGATATCACGCAAAGCGGAGTTGACCTGCGCAATACGCTCGCCTTGCATACTCTTGGAACAGTCGACAAGTATCATAACGTTTAGCCTTTGTTTTGCGATCCTGTCGTTCATTCTGTTCTCCTTACCACTCTACATCCTCTACTTCGTCGAGTTTGGACGCAATTTCGTTCTGCGCAAGGGCGTTGCCGTTGACCGCTCCCGCTCCGACTCCCATGCTTGCGGAATTTGACTTGACCTTGGACGCCGTAACGGCTATTACGTTTATCACCTTACGTAGCGCTTCGGCGGTATACACTTTGAGCACGGTCTCGGGATTGCCCGTAAATTTATTGAGTACGTCCATAGCCTCGTCGGTGTCGATCTGAATTGCCAGCGCATATTTCAGCGCGACCTTGAACCAGCCCTTCTTTTTAAGAGATTCGAGGTGCTTCTCCCAATCGTAACTTGTGGGCAGTCCGTCCGTCATAAGGATTATGATGGGAGCGACGCCGCCTATGTCGGGCATCATTCCGCCGTTGCTCCTTTTGGTGAGCCACTTACTGAGTTCGTCATAAGCGCCGGACAGATTGGTGCCGCCCTCCGCACTGAGGTCCTTCCATTTAAAGTCCTCCACGTTTTGCGGCTCCGAGTAGATCCACTCGGCTTTGTCGCTGAATTTAAGCGCGGAGATCTTGATCGTTGCATCCGAAGTGTCCTCCTGTATCTCGGGCATAATGCTCATTACGTCCCTTATGGCGTTATTGACCGCGCCCAATTTTTCGCCTTCCATCGAACCCGAATTATCGATAACAAACAACAAATTGAGTTCCTGCCTTGCTATTCCTTCGCCTAACATTCTGTCCTGCATCATTTTATTTCTCCTATAATATTTTCGTTGAATTTGATTTTAAGGTTTCTGATAATCGGTATTATACCGTTCGCTGCAATCGTTTTTTGGATACCGCTTGCGTCTTTTATCTCAACGGGGTCGCTTAAATCGAGCTTTATGCCCCATAGCGACGGATTGTTCTTGTTGGCTATGACCGTCGCTACCGTCTTGTTGTACTCGGACGAGTACTTGTCGAGGTGCGCCGCCGTTATCTTCTTGCCTAGGTCGAGCACTATCTTGTGCTTACCGAGCTCGAGGATACAAACTTCCTTGGTCGGGGTGTTGCAACTCGGGCAGCTGCTTACAAGCGTCTTTTCGCCGAAGCCGTAGATGTACTCATAGCCGCAATGCGGACACCTTATGAGTTCGTCGCGATAGCGCATAAACAGTCTGAGCCACTCTATCTCGGTCGTTCGTCCGTTTTCGCGATCGGTAAGCCCGTCCACGAACGTGCGATGGAACGCTTCCTTTATGTACAGCGGAATGTATGCCCAACGTTTGAGAACGCTCGTATGGTAGCCTCTTATGGGTCTATTGGACTTGTCGGTCTTGTGGTAAACGAATACGGGATTTGAGCCGAACAGCTCGTACTCCGCCTTTTCGTCCACTATGTCATAATTTTTGAGCCGCTCTCCCTCGTAGGGGTTGCCGAGGCACAGCGCCATAAACAGTATTACGCCCAGCGAGAATCTGTCCGAATGTACGTCGGGCATCATCTCGTTTCGTACGATTTCGGGCGCCATATAGCGCATTTTGCCAAGGATGCCGAGGTTCTTCTTATCCGCCGTAACGTTGTCGTTGTCGCATATAAGCAGGTCGCCGTTTGTTTGGTCGAGGAAGAAACTGCCGTCGTTAAGGTCCTGATACGAGTAGCCCATCTCGTGAAGCTTCTTAAAAGCCGTACACAGATTTATGCACCAGGTCAGCATGACTTCGCGCGAGGCAAACGCATTTTTGCCGGTCAGATAGGACACGAACGATACGAAGTTCTTTGGTCTAAGATCCATTAAATACCCTATGCGGTCGTTGTCGAAGTCGATGAGTAGCTTTGGCCACAAAAAACTATTCGATGGGCTTCCTTTGTCGATATTGTTTTTGAGGTTGTACCTAAAATCGGACGAAACTTCGTCCTTGTAGACTTTGAGTGCGTACCGATTGCCTTGATACTCGACAAGATACACTTCGCCCTGTCCGCCTTCGCCCAGCGGCTCGACGATCGTAAGTTTCTCGTCGTCTAAAGTTATACTGTCGTTTTTGTTAAATTGCATTTGTATCTCCTTGATCTGATTTGTTACAATATTTATGTAAGATTAAATTTAGTTCCGGAAAATATCCCAAATTTCTTAATTAAAATCGGATCCTCCTTATTTCAAAATACTTGCAAAGGTCGCCTATTAACTTCTTGTTAGACCGGTGGAAATTTCAAAATCGTAGATAAAACGCAATCCGGACTTATATCGTCGATTATTATTTATCCGTAAAAGTAAATGCTATTTCTTTATATCTTTTACCAAAAATTTTCTTTAAGTTCAGATTAAACAATCCTTTTAATTTTATTGGTATAGTAGCTTTTTTTAAGCTAATGCAATCGGCGAATGCACTTTTTTTTATCTTTTTAATGTCGGAAATTTTTACGCTTTGTAATTTTGTGCAGCCGAGAAATGCGGCATATCCTATCACTGTCACACCGTTCGGAATATTTATACTTTGTAAATTTTTGCGACCTTCAAATGCGTACCACCCGATCATTGTTACTCCTTCCGGAATATCGACATGTGTGTCGTTACCTGTGTATTCTTTTAACACTCCGTCTTGAATTTCAAAATTAGCCATTGTTATATACCTCCAATTTTTATTTATTCAAATTTAATCTCTTGAATTTAAGAGTTTCAGTGTCGATTGTTAAAACGAAATTCTGCTCCCTGCGAATAATGTTAAGATCGGAAAATGCCTGCTTGAGTCTTTCTATTGTCGGCAGCCCTCTTGTCCGTTCAAGGCTTGCATGCGCAACATCGCTTTCGAACCTATTGCCCAATATGCAGAACTCGCCGACTTCGTTGCAAGCCCAATCGGAATCTATAAGAAACATCTTGTTGCCTTGCGCCAAAACAATCTCTGCGCCGCCTTTGCCGCTTTCGTCAAGCAAATAGTATCTTGAAAATTTATCGCAAACCCGAGGTACAATATCTTTGACCACATGTTCAAAAGTCGGCTCTCCGTCAAAAACATCGGCATCATATCTTAAAATATCTGCGCCGAGCGGTAATCCGTTAAAAGCCACAATCGCATTCTTTGGGTTTACAGTCCTCCATACGTTAAAATTATCCTCGCGAAACATCGATTCATAATCAACTCCGTTACCCCAAGCCCTATTTTGACAGGAGGCAAATACTATCTTATCGTTATCCCTTACTGCGATTATCATTATTCAGCCCTCCGCAATTTCGAATTCAAGCAACTTGGTGTCGATTAGCGTAAACGGTGCATCCACATAAAGGTCATATCCGGCGGAGATCCTAAGCGCCTCTATAATTGCCGAACGTGCGTCGAACTTGGTATCGATCATTGACGGCAACCCAAAAATCTGGCCGCTACCTACTACTCCGTACCTATCGACATCTACAATGTCGAAATTACGATCAAATCTTATAAGCTTATCCTTGTACGCAATGAGCATAGATAAATCCATTTCAATTTCACCGCTATCAAGATCTATCAATCCTTCGTTTTTGAATGTTTCAAACAGCTTGGGCAAAACTTTTTCCACTATATAACGTTTGCTTAATCCTTCCTTCGGCACGTCGTCGAACCATTCGGAATGCACAAGCATCCTCTGCCCGAAAAACGCTTCGCCTGTATATCCGATAAGAACACCATTTGACAGCTTTATTATTTTGTAGTTGCCTTCGTAATGATTTTGTGCATCGGTAAAAAACTCCTTCCCCGTATGGCTGCCATTCCGACTGATTGTCGTTTGCGTGTCGGCGCCCATGTAAACCGTGTCGCCTTGCTTTATCGCAAAAATTACACTCATGCTTTACTCCTTATTAAAAAATTTGTCGTTATTTGACAACAGCATTCTAAATTGCTTTATTCCATTATTTATGTAACGAATCAAAACTGTTTTATAGATTTTATCCTCATAATATTAACTCCTTTTTTGATAATGAATTACTGTCCATAAATTTATGTCTCTGTTTACAAAATTGATAGGTTCGGTAGAAATAAATACGAGCTTGCTATGAACAAGCATACCCTCAAGCTAAACGGCGTAAGACTTATCTCGGCTATGGAGAATATCCCGGACACTCCCGAAGGAATTATACTCGAAAGTCTACTCGAAGGGTTTGAGCGTTCAAATGGACATAAAAATCTAAATTTAAGAATTAAAGCAGCCTAATTCAATGAAAAG
>CANRNV010000032.1 GCA_947632125.1 uncultured Clostridia bacterium | reverse complement strand
TGCCTGCTCCTCTTCGCTTGCGTACAAGTATCGCAAGCGAGTAATTGTTATGGCGACGAAAGCCAAAGGGCGCCTTTCTTAAATGTGTCGCTTCGCTCCGATATAAAGAAAGAGCATATCTAACTACACCACAATAAAAAGGCGGCATTTCTGTCGCCTAAGGTCATAAATTAAAGAAAGGTTACACAAAAAAGGTTTTATTTAGCGCCTTAAGCGAAGCGGCGTAAATTACATTCACGAGCGGTTCGTTCGCCCATAGAAGTTTTTGCTCCACTTTTTACAAAAAGTGGAAACTTTTTTTCAAAAAAGTAACCGGCTCGCTCATTACTCCGAAAAACAAAAGAACCAAGGACATAAAGTACCTTGGTTCTTTGTTGATCAGTTAGTTGCTTAATTTTCAGTCAGTTACTTAGTTTACGGAATTACTTTCTCTTGATGAAGAGGATCACTACGCAAACGATAGCTGCTACAAGCAATACGCCGATGATGATAAGCAATACGGTCAAGGTGGTGATCGAAGCGTTTACGGAATCTACCCTTGCGCCGATCGCACTATCTGCCTTTTCCATATCCGACCTAAGCTCGTTGATAGCGGTAAGGTCGTTCTTAGCATCTTCGATAGCCTTGTTGAGAGCCTCTAATTGACTTTGAAGTGCAGCGATGTCACTGTCGTGATCGGCAGTCAATGCATCAAGAGCCGTTTGGAGATCCTTAACCTTATTGTTCAAGTCGTCGATCTGAGCTTGCAACTTCTTTTCAAGATCGCCTACCTTTTGGGTAATCGTCTTTTCGATGTTCTCCTTGAACTCTTTGATAGCATCTGCAAATCCGTCGCCGAGTGCATTACCCGAAACATCGCTGAATGCATTGTTGAACGCTGCAACGAGTTCGTCATACATTCCGTCCATAGCTGCGGATACGCCCGAGAGCGAAAGAACCGTGCCTGCCTCCTCGGCTGCTTGAATCCTTGCACGAATAGCTTCAATTGCTGCTTCGAATGTCATCTTGCCGTCGTTGAGAGTGAACGTCTTCTTAATGGTTTCGTTGAACGTATCGTAAATCGAGATTATAGTGTCAAGATAGAACGTGCTGTAGTTGGTAACTTCGCCGTTGGTTACAACCTCTTCGTACAACTCTCTGAGCATTTCTTGCAATGCCTGTTGAGCGGCACGGGTGTCGGCTATAGCCTGGATCTTGTTGTAATCTCTTATATGCTTCTGTTGCGAAGCGTGAAGTCTTTGATACCTCGACATGATGTCGTAAACCTTATCGAGATCGTCTGCATTGGGATCGCCGTCCTGACCCTCTACCTTTGTCAAGAGGGTTTCGATGTCCTTATTGAGCTTGGTGATTACGTTAGCTTCTACATATGCATCGCCATCGCTCGCTTCGTGACCTACGTTACCGAGTTCATCCATAAGGTTAAGAAGTGCAAGAGTGTCTTCAAGGAAATCTTTTGCAGCTTCGCCGTTTGCAGCGCCCTTAGCGGTTTCTTTTGCAATCACATCATTGTACTCGGCAAGCAACTTAGCCAAAGTATCTTGATCCACTGGCATGGGATCGGTTATATTAAGCATATAGCCTTCGTATCCATTCGCCTTAAGAAGGTCTTTAATGGCAGCCTCGATCTCTTGAGAAGTTGCGTCCGCGCCAAGCAACTTATCTTCGCCCCTTTCGGCAAGTGCAAGGTTAGCTACACGAAGCATATACGCATAGAGGTCCTTGGTGATCTCGTCAAGAGCGGCTCTTGCAGCTTGAAGCTTGGAGAAGTTGCGAAGGTCTTCATCCGTACCACCACATTCTACATAAACTGCTTCGGCGTCTTCGGCATCCTGAATTTTCCTAGCGTCTGCCAAAGTTATTTCGCCGTTTTCAAGATTGCCATCACGAAGAATCTTAACGTCGGTTTCATAACCCTCGGGGTTCTTAGCGGTCTTTTCCTCATACTTATCTTCTTGATAAATCAAGTTGATAAGGTGCTCGGTGTTGTATTGATTGTAAAGCTTCCATGCTCTCTCAAAGTTTTCGGCAGCTTCCTTGTACTCGTCTGCCTTGTCGGCTGCGGGAGTATTTTTCTCTTCGCCCTTAAGCCAGCCCAAAGTTACTTCGTTACCTTTAAGCGCATCGAGTGCTTTTTTAGCGGCGCGAACCGTGTTAGCCCATTCGTTAGCTGTCCAAGCAGTGGGATTTGCGAAATCTTTTATGTTAAGGCTTTCGTTGTCCTTAAGGGAAGCCATCTGCCTTACAAGAGCCTCGATAGCGGCTACGAGATCATTGTACTCTTTAGCCTTTGCCTCATAGACAACGTAGATGTCGGCAAGCGTCTTGAATTTGGTTTCGTCTGCGATAATTTTGTCAGCTATTTCCTTAGCCTTTTCAAACTCAGCGGTATCATTGGAAACTGCTTTTTGAAGCATGCTGAGAGGTTGACCCTGAGCAAGGGTTTCTTTATTGCCTTCCTTATCCTTATGGAAAAGTTCATTGAAAGCGGCAATTGCATCTTGGATCTTGGTCCAATTGTTAACGGTTATATTGCCGGTGTAGAATTCTCCCAAGCCTCTTGCAGCTTCTTTCCAAGCAAGTACGATGGGAAGTTCTTCATTGTACTCATCGAGCATTTCGTTGAGCCAACCGGTGTAGGAGATGTAAGCTTTCTTTTCTTCGGACAAAGCTTCGTAATCGCTTTGATATTTAAGAAGATCAGTCCTATATTGGAATACACACACGCCCTTATTGACGGTCTTTTCGTAAAGTTCCTTGATTCCGTTGTTAAGAATCTTAACTTCGCTGTAAATTGCATTGAGGATACGGTTGAATTCGTCGTATACATCGCCCGGGGTGTTCTTTCCGTTAGCAAGGTGGACGATTTCGCCGTTTTCCTTAATGGTGAATTTGTTTTCGTCGATTTCGATCTTGATACTTTCGTCGATATCATCGTCATCATCGTCTATACCCTTAATCTTGCCATCCGGTTTTGCCGCAAGGTCAAGAGCCTCTTTTTGCTCGTCGGTAAGTTCATTGTAAAGCTTATCGATCTCGGCAAATTGAGTGCTGATTTCGGGGTGTCTTTTTACGGGATTGCCCTTTGCATCAAGGACGGGGTCGCCGTTATCGTCTACTACTTCCTCAATGGTTTGATACAAATCTACCAAATTTCTGAGTTTTTCAACGATATTTTCGATTTGAGCTTCCCATTCTGCCCATTGATCCAAGGCAGCCATGTATTCTTCGTATCCGTCAACTATATAAAGCTTAGCGCCGTTCTCACCGCCGTCGAATTCAGGGAATTCATCGTAGTAAGCGTCGGGAGTAGCATTATAGTCTTTGGGAGCCTTGTCGGGATTCTTCTCGTAATAAAGGTCGCGATCCCAAGCCTTGATATCGTTATCAAGTCCGTCTGCTGCGTCCTTATATGCCTCATCAGCTGCATTGATAAGCTTCTTATAAGCGTCATTATATTTGGGAGTATCTTTTTTAAGCTCTGCAAGAGCCTTCTCCACAACTATAATTTTGCCGTCGTTAAGATTGGTAAGACCGTCGATATAATCAACCATCTCTTTAAGAGCACCCTTAACGATCGTGGATTGGCCCTGGGGATCGGTCGGTTGAACCGTTTCCTCGGTCATACCCGCTTTCTTTGTAGCATGATCCTCGGGATTAGGACATTCACCTGCGCCTTCGGGCAAAGCACCTGCCGCCAACAATGCGCCATCTACAAGTTTCTGCAAGTCGTTGTAGTTTTTCGTATCGGGATTGTCCTTATCGATAGCGGCAAGATCGATTGAACCTTTCGCAGGATCGGCGTTACCGTTAAACTTATAAGCTGTCTTTGCGCTTTCGTCGCTCAAAAGCTTATAAGAATTAAAGCTTGCATAAGTCTTATCGGCTGCATCAATAAGATCCTTTACAGTATAATACTTGCTGCCTTCATCTACCATATCATATACCGCGTGGATATTCTTGACAAGATCCGCAGCCATTTTCTTATAGTTGTCGATCGTGTCACGTGCTGCCGTCAACTCGTCATAGCCTTTAACTTGGTCAAATCCACCCTCGATAGCAATAAATACCTTTCTTGCGGTGAAAGTCTTGCCGGCTACAGTTGCGTTAGCACCGGAATCAAGTGCTACCGTATAGTCAACATTACCCTTGGTTCTATAATCCGAGGTATATTTATTGATAATCGCCTCGGCATCTGCTACACCATGACCTTCATAGTTTTCGCTGTCGAGAACTATGTAATATCTGTTCTCTTCCGTGCTTTTGGGGCCCATGACCCTATTTACGGCGTCGTAGTAGTAGATACCACTTATAGCATTTTCGACATCCTTAAAGATGTTTGCTATCTTTTTAAGGAAAGCATCTGCACGATAGTACATTTCGTAGTCGTTGGTCAAAGTCTTAATAAAGGGTACCCATTTATCTTGTACCTCTTTGCTCGAACCGGTCAAGCCGAGTTGCTCACCTAACTTCGCAACACGATCAACGCCTTGCTTGTAGTTAACGCCTTCGATATGAACACCTTTCTCGTCAAAGCTACCGCCGTTGGCGATATTGTTCATTGCGCTGAGAATTTCGGATACATAGTCGTCATATACTTTACCGTATATAGCTTCTACTTTATCAAACTTGCTTCTTGCGTCCTTAAGTGTACTATAATCCGCACTTAAAGTGCCTGCGCTTACAAATCTTTGGATGTCGCCGACAATAAGCTTGGCTTGGTTATAACTTTCCCACAGCTTTTTGTGTGCTTCGGATTCGGTCCAAGCAGTATCATCTGTAAGCGTTTCGTCCCCGAACTGACCGACGTACATGATGAAATCATCGGCAATCTCTTGGGGAGTCTTGCTTTTAGCTTCTTCTGCATTTACCCCCCATGCAGAAGCCGTGATGCCGACCAAAACAGCCATCAGCACGACTAAGAAAGCCACAAGACCTTTTTTTATTGTTTTAGTCATAATTTAACTCCTTTTTTAGATTTTTTTTGTGTTTATTTTTTTTGGGTTATCGGCGCGCCACTGACCAATGGCTGCCTGTTTTTGCCACATTCTTACCTTGTCCTAACATCTTATTCTGAATTTGTGCATTCTAAATCCTCCTTGCAGAAAAAGATTTTAGAGAATTTTTTCGGATAGTTAAAACCTCGGCTACGCATATTAGCCGACCTTATCCATACATCATTATACGATACCAACAAAATAAAGTCAAACATTTTATAGGGGTAAAAATCATATTTTTTTATAAATTATGTTAATTTTACTCGCCGAGAAGTTGACTTTGCGACCTGAAAAATGCGCTATATACTGCGTTTATTTTGCCCTTTTGCCAACATGTGGACTGTTCTCTTGCCGCCTATGCTATATCTTGGGGTAAGACGCCACATGAGGAATGAGCCAACGCCCAAAGCGCGCTTGTGTAGGGGGAGAACACTATTAGTATGTACATAAATATTTTTCAAATTCATTTTCAGCTTCGCCCGGGGAAATTTTTTTAGGGCGAGGGAGGGGGCGAGGGATAATTTATACTTGTATGGTTTGTACTATTATATTATGGTATGCGGGTTATGGTATTGCGAGTGCGCGTTATTTGAGTAAGTGCGCTTGATTGAAATTAATGGTTATTGTTGCGTCATCGAGCGGCGAATCCCCTCAGTCACAGCACGCTATCGCTTAGCTGTGCCAGCCCCCCTTAGCGCGCCGCGAATAGCGGCGAGCCAAGGGCGGCCTTCGTCGCAGTCTGCGCTTGGCGGCTGTTTGCTCGCAAGCTCACAAACGAGCCGTTTACGCTTGCCTGCTCCTCTTCGCTTGCGTACAAGTATCGCAAGCGAGGTTCGTTATTTGGGCGTTACGTGCTTATTCGGCGTTAATAGTTATTTCTGCGTTATATTTTTATAAGGTGTATCCCCTCAGCCTCGTCGCAGTCTGCGCTTGGCGGCTGTTTGCTCGCAAGCTCACAAACGAGCCGTTTACGCTTGCCTGCTCCTCTTCGCTTGCGTTAACAAGTAACGCAAGCGAGGTTCGTAATTCGGACTTTACGTGTTTGTTCGGCGTTAATAGTTATTTCTGCGTTATATTTTTATAAGGTGTATCCCCTCAGTCACAGCACGCTAACGCTTAGCTGTGACGGCTCCCCTTAGCTTCGTCGCTATACGCGACGAAAGCCAAAGGGCGCCTTGTCGTCGCAGGCTGCGCTATTCTCACCCCACGAGTACAAGTATCTCGTGGGGACCCCGATGGCTGTTTGCGAATAAATTCGCAAACGAGCCGTTTACGCTTGCCTGCTCCTCTTCACTTGCGTTAGCAAGTAACGCAAGCGAGGTTCGTTATTAGGGCGTTGTAGGCTTATATAGCGTTAACTGTTATTTTTGCGCTTTATTTTATAAGGTTGCAAAAGAGTACACAAGAAAATTTTGAGCGCAAACGCGGAAAGTATTTTCCGAGTTTGCGCCCTCAAAAGTTTTTTGGTTACTTTTTTTCAAAAAAGTAACAATAACAACAAACGCAAAAGGATGAGGCAAATTGCCCCACCCTTTCGCTATTTTAAGAAGGCTCGTATGCTTGATTATGAGTAGGCAAAACGCAATAGAGAGTTTTGCCCGTAAGCCATGACGCGTAAAGTTCGCGCTCTAAGCCGACTCCTTGGTGAAAGTTCCCAAAGAATAGGTAAGAGTACCCGCTTCGGGATCGTATGTAAAGCTGATCGTACTTTTGCCGTCCTCGGTCGTAATCGAAATTTTCTTGGTTTCTTCGTTATACGCGGTGACAATATATTTACTTTCCTGTGAACCGTACGAACCGTTGTCCTGATGGTAAATGACATTTGTACCGTCGAACACGTAGTAGTTCGTTCCGTTTACGTACTTACCCGCAACGGATTCGGGGAGATTGGTGCACGGAACGGGCGTGGGATACTTTACGTAATTCGCGCCGTTTCTGGAAAGGGTCATCTTGTGCGAAGTGTCCTCTTTCCAACTAAACGTTATTATATTTGACGGAGCGCCCTCTTTTACACCGGTAAGCGATTTGGATTCCCAACTCGTAATATTCCACAGACCCTCGTTGGACGGACTACTTGTATCATGCCAATAGAACGTGTCGTTGGCACGAATTTCGATGTACTTGCTTGAAGTGTAGATATACTTGCCGTAGAAGTCCTCGGGGAACTCGAACTCGGAAGTAAACTCGTAGTGACTTTGTTCGATGTACTTGACGCCGCCGTAGGTGAACGAGAAGTTCTCCGCATTGTAGACGAGCGTTTCGTCGTTATCCAAAGTTACCGTGTTGCCCTCTACCTTTGCAAGCTTGCGAGGGGTGCTGTCCTCGCCGTCGATATGCCCCTTAACACCGTCGTCCGAAACTTCGATGTAGTTCTTCTGATTGCCCTCGGCAAAATACGTGCCCGCAGAGCCCTCGGGAAGAGTTGCCTTTTCGGGTCCCACGCTGCCTGCCCTCGTGTAGTCTTTTGTGCCGTCGTTAATGGTGTCGGCGTCCTTGTCGAACGTCAACCTTACGGTCATTGCCATATCGGCAAAGATTTGATCGTCAATGCACATTGTGATAAGATACATCTTGCCGGATATTACCACAAAGCCGTCCTCGGCTATCTCGATGGTATCCGAGCCATTTTCCCAAGTGCCGTACACTTCTTGCGGGATATTGTCGGCAAGAGTTCGCTTAAAACCGACGATCGAGCCGCTTTCGCCTTTCAACTTCTCGTTATCGTACGTAAGTTTGACAGGTTGTGCTTCCTTATCGCTCTTGGACTTGATCGTTACCGAGTAGTTGCCCTCTTCGTTTGTAGCCGCGATGATTTCCCATTCTTCCGTCGTGCCGTCGATCTTCCTTACCTTTACGTTGACCGTTTTATCGAAGATGTATGCCGATTTCGTACCGACGAAGATACCGTTGAACACTTCGGGAACGACAAGCTCGGGAGCTTCTTCCCCGCCCACCTTGGTGTAAGTACGTCCGACCGACATAAACGAATTTTTAGTCTTATCGTATGTAAGGGATGTGCTCGTAGAGCCGCTGCCGCACGAAAACAGAGCGATCTTGCCGTCCTCTTCGTTGTAGCTGTAAACAAAGTAATGATTGTAAAGCGTTGTTTCGGTTCCGTCGGTTTTCTTCGTTATGGTAGTTTTGATGACATATCCCTCTTCGTCGCAAGTGAAAGTTACGGTATTCTCGCCAAAATCATCTGTATATTCGGCTACAAACGACGCGCCTTTTAAGGGACTGTCCGTTATTACGGTTGCGGGTTTACGAACCGCATATTTGCTCGAGCCGCTACCGGTAAGATTGTCTTTAAGGCAGTCGTCTGCGATTACATAATATCTGTTGTAGTTATTTTGATTGTCATCTCTTGTTATCACAAAGCCGCCGCCGTTATCGTCGAGAGTACAGCTTATTATGGTATAGGTGTACGTTTCGCCGCTAAGAAGCGCTTCGGTGATCTTGTAGCCATCAAAGGTCAAGGTGCTGTTGTTCGTGTAGAACGTTCCGCTAAGTCCCTCGGGAAGTTTGATTTCCGGTTTGGGCTCCTCGACTTCTTCCTTAACGTAGGTACCGTCGACGCCGTAGTTGCCCGATGTCAACGAGCCGTCACTGCCGATAGCAAGGTAGAATGTGTCGTGATGACTGCTGTCATCCGGTTTGCAGCAAAGCGACTTGTAATTCGTTACATCGTTATTCACAGTATAAGCAACGGTGTAGGTATCGTCTTGGCTGATATAGCTTGTGCTGCCGGTAAGGACAAGACTGCCCATATAGATGACGATCTGCTTGCCGTCGCTCGTCTTGTAGGTGCCGTCAAGACCCGCGGGGAGACCGGTAAGAGTGTATACGTCCTTGCCGGCGGTAAGCGTGCTTGCCTTAGCGTCGTAGGTGAGTACGATATCCGCTTCGGAGCCGCCCAAGAACAGGGTTATCTTGCCCGCTTCCTTGTCGAAGCCCTTTACGCGATATTGATAGAACGTATCGCCGTCCGCTCCGCTTTCCTTTACGATCACGTTGGCAACGCCCTCGAATGTAAGCGAAACGGTGCCGCTTACGAACGTGCCTCTGAGGACGGTGATACCATCTGCCGCCTCGCACGTACGCATAGCGTAAACGTCCGCGTCGTCCTTTTTCGATTTAAGCGTATCGGCGCTCGCGTCGTAATAGAACTCCGTGTATATATTGTCGGTCACTTTTTTAAGCGTGATCACGCCGTCCGCGTACCTGATAAAGCTGTATACGACGGGCGTCGGATCCAATACTTTATTCGTATTGCGGTCGACATTTTTGCCCTTAGCCGGAGTGATGTATACGAGCATTGTGCTCATATCGAAGTCGATGGTTTCGGTCTTGCGATAGAACGAGCCGCCTTTACGCAACGCTTCGGGAAGCTTGCTTAGGTCGATTTTCCTTGTGTAGGTCCTAACCGCATAGCCGATAGACGTATACTCGATTATCTCGTCGGGATTTGCGGGATCGAAGCCGAAAGTGTACTCCGAAGCAAACTTAACAGTGAGCTTCTTGTCCTCGGCGTTGTACCTGTCGATAAAGTAGCGCGAATCGCCCAAGATAAATGTGCCGTTGGTAAGGTCGACCACAAGCTTTATTTCTTTGTACGAACCGTCCTCGGCAAGTTGCGTCATAAGCACGTACGTACCTGTGATCTCGGTGGGAACGCCCTCCGTCGAAGCATGCGGATCGCGGATATGGGTTATCGCACCTGTTGCCGATGCGCTCGCCTTGCATCCGTCCGCAAGATAGTCGTACCACAAAGAGGTCGATTCTCCCGTGCCCGTCTTTACTTTTAATGTCATTGTCCAGCCGTAACGCGAACCGGACGTGTTCTTTTCTTCCTTGCCGCCCGTAATCTCGTACTCGGTTTGGGTTCCGTCAAGCGCTTCCTCGATAACGGTGGTTTCGCTTACGGTGAACTTTGCGCTAAGGGTGTAGAATACGCCCGAAAACTTTACGGGGCGACCCTTAACGAAGGTTTCGGAACCGAGAGTTACCGCATTGCCCTTAAACGTAATCGTCGTGGTTTCCACCGTCGCGCTTGCATCCTTGGCTTTAAGCGAGATCACGCCGCTGTCCGCGTCATAGCCGTTTATCCCATACGTGCCGTTGAGTTTTGCCGCAGCGTCGAAGCCGCTTAGCGTAACGTCGTAGCCGAGTATGTCGATGTACTTCGCATTGCCCTCGACATAGTAAGTGCCGTTGAGCCCCTCGGGAAGTACGACTTCGCGGTCTGCCGCGCTCAGCTTAAATACCTTGTCGGGATTTGAGGCGTCACCTTTTACGGTAAGAGTGTTCTGCTCTGCGTCATAGACCATATTTACGACAATGGCTGTGGCGCCGTTTTGATTTATCTTGTGACCTGTTGCGGGATCGCTGACCTGTGTCAAGGTGAGCGTCTTAGTCGCAACATCATACTTTGTTACATAGTAGTCGATCGGATCGCTGTCGCCCTTTTGGCTTGTAACCTTGTAGTTGTTTTCGGCGCCGAATACGTAGTACCAACCGGAGATCTCTCCGTCGTACTCGAAAGTGCCTTTAAGCGATGCCGGGATATTGTCGGCGGGTGTAACATAGAGGTTCTCGCCGACGTATACGTCCGCTCCGCTTGTAAGAGTGTTGTCTGCAAGGTTGTAGATAAACTCGATTTTCGTGTTCTTTTGATTAGCCAAGGCGATGGTGACTTTCTTGGTGGTTTCGTTCTCTCCGTCCGCGACTTTGGTGACGACGTAGTTCGCTTTATCGCCCTGTGCGGGGGTAAAGACTACATCGCTCTTGCTTGTTATGGTGAAAGTGCCCTTTCCCGCAAGAGTGTAGTCGCCTTTAAGGTCGGCGGGAAGATCGCCGTTGTAAGGTATTGCCGCGTTGATGTCTTGGTGCGTGTAAGCGAAATACGGCTCCTTTGTGATAAGTCTGTCGTTGTAGGGGTTGTATCTTAACCAACCTTCGACATTGTCATTGTTGGGGTCGACGTAGTGCAACATGTAAAATTCTTGACCCGACTTCATCTTCCATACAAAGGCGTCGTCGAACTTGCATGTAGTCTTAACTCCCCCAAAGTTTTCGATAACGATGACATTATCTTCCACATTTACGGTCATCTGACTGTGGTTTCGCCCCTCGTCAGCTCCGTCTTTGGAGTAGTAATCCCAAATTCCCTCTACGCCCTTGGCTCCTTCGGGGAAAACAAAATCCGCGCCTCGCTTAAAGGAGAAATTGCCTCCGCCGTAATAAATAAAGGTGTCCTCGGGTACTACCCAACAAATATCCTCTTCGGTCGTCCCCATCCATTCGTAAAGACCTGTTTTTTCGAATCGTGCGTTCCACCATATGGTATTGCTGGGCAACTTGCCGTCGATATCTATGTTCCAGGCAACGGACTTGGCGGGATCTACCAATTTCGCTTGGCGTATATTATATTCGCCGTCTATTTTTATTTCACGAGCGGGAGTAGACGAATGGTCCAAATATGTATACTTTATATATACCTGCTTGCCCGAGATAAACTCGATATAGTCGCCGTTTTTCTCGTGGGTACTTGCATCTACAAATTCGTATTTGGTAAGCTTAAAGCCCTGCTCATCGATCATCTTCTTAACGCCCGGAGCGTACTCCGCGTCGGGGTCGACAGGCTCGGTCTTTTTGTCAAGAGATGCGTTTTCGCCGTTGATGGAAACGGTTATCAAGTAGTCGTTTATCTTGGTTACGGTGCATTCCCCTGCGGTTACGCCGTCGGTAAAGGTCGCTTTACTGTCGCTCGTTTCGATAAACTTCGTTATGGTGATGTGGTTTTCCGTGCCTGCGTGATAGTACGTAAGTTCCATCGTCTTTCCGTCGAACGTAAGCGTCCAGGGCTTTTCCTCATTAAACTGAGTCCACTCGCCCTCGAGCCAAGCAAGAACGGTCGGTTCGTCCGGGTCGTCCGGATTATCCGGGTTGTCGGGGTCGTCCGGGTCGACATCGCCTCCGCCTCCTTGCCAATTGGGATCGGTTGCGCCGCACACGGTACACGTTCCTTCTTTGAAGTCGTGCTTGCCGGTTGCGGGGATAACGTACTCCCGTTCGTCAACCTTATTGCCCTGTTCGTCGAACCAATAGCGGCAGATCGTGCACTCTTTGTGCGCACGTATGCCGTCATGACCGCACGTAGCTTCCACCTGCGGAACTTCGACAAAATTGTGCTCGTGCTCGGCTATCGGCGTGCAAGCCAACAACATCGAACCAAATACCATTAAGGCGCATAGCACAATCGGTAAAAAGATCTTTTTCATATAACCTCCTTTCTGAGTAATGAAATAATTTATTAACAAATAATTCTATTTTTTTCCGTCCCGATTTTCATTTATTTAAGAGAAACACAGTTTGCCTATCGGTATTGAAAGAGATAAAATTATATTGTCGCGTTGGTTTGGTGGGCGTCCCTTGGGGGAGAGAGTGTGTGTGGCGTGTGTGGCTTGCTCCCTCTTGGGGTGGCTCTTGGAGATGGCTCTTGGAGCAGGTTTCCCCCCGCTTGCGAGGTGTCCCTCTTGGGGGTGGTGCCCTTAGGGGTGCGTCCCTCTTGGGGGTGTCACTTTCGAGGGTTGTTTTTGTTCCCGCTTGGTGTGCTTTTCCCCTGCCGGCGCGGTGTCCTTTGGGGGGAGTGTGTCACACGCTTTTGCGGTCGGCTCCTTTGGGTGAAGTGTTCTCCTGCCTTTCGGACGGATTTCTCCCGCTTGCGAAGAGCGGCTCTTTGGTGTGTGGTACCCCTTTGGCATGAGGTTCCGCTTGCGGAGTGGCGTGTTCACCCTTTTCGGTCGTGGTGTTCGCCCCTCTTTCGAGGGACGGACCACTTCGGGAGGGTGTGAGGTCGCCCATTTTCGAAGTGTGAAAGCCACTTTTTTCAGCCTAAAAAAGTACATAGAATAACTTATTCTATGTACTTTTTTATGATATTTCCGTACACATATAACGGCAGTGCCTCGCTCATTTTGGTAAATTTGCGTAAAATAAAAAATAAAATAATGTATTTTTTAATTTTTTTGCCGATTTCGCTTGACACAACGAATTAAAGGTGCTATCATAGGTACATAGAATAAGTTATTCTATGTACTTTTTTTATTGCTTTTATCACAATTGAAATAATCAAAAACCCCCCCTGTTTTCCGCTAAAACAAGGGGTTTTTTCTCGGTTTTTGGGGCAAATTAGGGCATTTGGAGAATTTGCGATGACGTGCGATAAAATTGATTGTTCACACAGATATCACAAATGAATTTATGCCATTATTTGTAAAGTGTAATAACAATTCAAAGGTATTTTTCTTTATGGTAATGGCATTTCCCCTTAGCATTTCATAAGGCGAATCCCCTCAGTCGGCGCAAGCTGACGCTGTGCGCCGCCGGCCCCCCCCCTTAGCGCGCCGCAATAATTCACTCGCTTGCGATACTTGTACGCAAGCGAAGAGGAGCAGGCAAGCGTTAACGGCTCGTTTGCGAATTTATTCACAAACAGCCAATCGGAGTCCCCACGAGATACTTGTACTCGTGGGGTGAGAATAGCACAAACTGCGACGAAGCCAAGGGCGGCCTTTCTTTACGGAAGCTTCGCATAAAACCCCTAAGCCGGTTCCTGTTAAATTGAGCAAATTTGGTTTTCTTATCTATATAATAAGAAAGGCGTTATTTGAACTTTGTCCGCTTTTTCGGCGTTAATTGTTATTTTTTGCGCTTTGTTTTTTAAGGATAATCCCCTCAGTCACAGCACGCTATCGCTTAGCTGTGACGGCTCCCCTTAGCTTCGTCGCCGAACGCGACGAAAGCCAAAGGGCGCCTCTTTTAGCGGTGTCGCTTTGCTCCAATCAGAATATTATTGCAAAACAGGTACACAAGAAAATTTTGAGCGCAAACGCGGAAAGTATTTTTCCGTGTTTGCGCCCTCAAAAGTTTTTTGAGCAACTTTTTTTCAAAAAAGTTGCAAAAAGACCTAAAATACAAAACAGGGGGCTGAAAAGCCTCCTGTTTTGTATTAATATTAATCTTGGTTAAGCTTGAGCGGGAGAAAGGGAGATATAATCTTGACCCACCTGCAAAGAGCCGAAAGTCGGATACAGAGTAAGGTAGTAAGTAGTTTCACCTATTTTAAGCGTTATTTCCACGCCCGCGCCCATATAAGAATCGACGTTTTCGAGGTAAACGACGTCAGCCTGAGTTTTCTCTCCCGAGCCGATGGTGATAGATATTCCGTTCTCGCTCAACTCCACCGTGTAGGCAACAGCTGCGGGATAGCTTTCTCCCGAATAAACGCCGTAGAAGTCGGAGTAGTCAAACTCGAAGTCCTCGTCCATAAGATAATAACTCTTGTAGGCGGGCTTGTCGGCATCGATGACGAAGAGCATGCCGTTGGGAATGACCTGGAACACGCACTTGCTTTGCTTATAGGTAAAGCTGAACTGATAGTAGTACTCTTCGTTATTGTAGTCCCAATCCATATAGAATACGAGATCCTCGACCTCTTCGGCTTGTGCGCCGATTTCGCCGATCGTGATCTTGTCGGTTTCGATCGTAGCGCTGTAACCCTCGCCGATATACGTGCCGAGGTAAGCTGCCCAATCGGTCAACTCTTGATACTTATCTCGATAAAGACCTGTTCCTTCCGGATCGTCGGCGGCGGCAAAGACGAGCCTATCATATCCGTAATTGGCTTGCTGCAAAATATATTGCTCTTCGCCGAGGTTGAACGTGAATTGATAAGCGAGTTCACTGTAGTCTTCGTCGTAGATGTAAATTTGTTCGAACTTTATGTCGGTCGCCGTTCGAGTGGTATTGCCTATCATAACGTCTATCTTGCTTGCCGTAATGGTCACATCGACGTCTTGCCCGTCCTCGGTTCTGCCCAAGAACAAGCCTATGTAGTGGAACCAGGGGCAATTATACAAAGTTACGGCCGTGTCGTCGACTTTGAGCGTGAGGTTGTCGCCGCTCTTTTGTATCGTGTACGACTTGCCGTCCGCCGTAAAGCCGTAGCCGCCGCCTTGAAGCGTCGTAAGCTCGGCAGTTTGCTTCAATTCCGAGGTTTCGGGATCGCCGATCATAATTTGGTCCAAATCGATCCGGAGCATCGTGTCGCCGTTCTCACTTGCCCAAATTCCGCTGTAAGCCTTGTCGATAAGTCCGTTAAGAGCGTTTTCGGGAATGTCGATGGGAAGAGCCGCCGAGTTCCAATTGTCGAACGTAAGCGTAAGATGCCCGATTTCCCTGCAGTCCATCTCGATAGTAAAGAGCTTGTCGTCTTTTAAGGTGACGGCAAAGGAAGTCGCACTGTCGAAAGACTCTATTTGTATGGGCGAGGTGGCAACTTGCAGTCCGAAGAACGACGCCAATTCACAATAGGAGTCGTACACGTCCGCGGGACGAGCGATATACTTGCCGTCGCCGAGGCTTTTAAGCAGCACGTAGTATTCGCCTTGGTCGTCTTTTAAGGTGAATACTGCCTTGTAGTAGTCGATAGTCTTATTGTTTACCGCTATCTCTTCGAATTCGACGGCTTTGGTGTCCGTATCGTAAACATAACTCCAAATGTTTCCGTCGGGGCGAACGGCGTATCCGCATTCGTTCTCCTTTTCGTCGATGTATATTCCGTCGGGAGTGTAGTACAACGTGTAGTCGAGTTCTCCGCCCTTGACCGAAACGGTATAGCTTTCGGCTTCGGAAGCGGCGGTAAGAGCGGCTTTGATCGCCCTATGCTCGGCTGTGAGCTTATAGTTTTCGAAGTACTCCTCGTCGATCGAGGCGGTTCCTCTGTCCTTGACGTTAAGCTCGAAGAAATATTGAGAATCTTCACCCCATTCGATGAGCGAGTTGCGAACAAACGAGAATTCGATACTTGTGATCTTGCCGTTCTCCTCGTGCATTACGAAGCTGTCTATGTTATCGTCATAGCCGAGAATGTTGCCCACTACGGCGCGCGTCTTGGCAAAATCAGCCTCGGGCTCCTCCTTTATGATCCAATCGTTGCCCTCGACGTTTTGGAGATCGTCTACCGTGAGCAAGTTAAAGGGATTGAAGTAGTTCTCAAAGGGGTAGTCGACCTCATTCTTTATCAAGTTGCCCTTCATATCGTGCGTCAATTGGACGGCATTGCCGTTTTCGCCCTCTTGATAGAGCCATACACGCATGGGCTCGCCGTTTTCGTAATGCTCGGTGAGTACCGCTTTTTTGGCGGCATCGTAGGTGGTCCTGATTTCACCCGTGACCTCGGTTTCGGCTATATAGTCTTTTTCGATGCGAACGCCCTCGAATATCACGGAGTTTTTAAGCGAATTGAGTACGCTTTCGGTCCTGAGAACAAAGCTTACCTCTATTTCGAGTTTCGAATTTACGGTGAGGCTGAGTTCATTGTCTTTGTAATTTGCTTCGTTGCCGTTGACCTTTACGTCGGCTACGTAGCCTGCGGTGGGATCGAGTTTTAGCGTAACCGTGTCGCCGTACTCGTAAATGTTGTTCGGCTTGTCGGGAGTGAGCGTCGCGCTGCCACCGTCCGTCGTCGTTACGGTGAGTTTCACTTCGAACGTCAGCTTCTTGAACGTGACGTTGATCGTCGTGTCCGCGTCGATTGCAAACTCGTAGCTTCCGTCAACGAGCGCAGCGTCCTCGTGTCCGCTCACCTTAAATTCGTCGACGGCATAACCCTCGGCGGGCGTAACGGTGACTTTCACGGTTTCGCCGCTGTCGTAGAGTGTACCATCGGTAGGAGCGGCGACAGTCACGGTGCCCTGTTCGGTGTTGAAGTCAAGTGCGACCTTAAAGCCCTTCTTGAACGTGACGTTTATCGTCGTGTCCGCGTCGATCGCAAACTCGTAGCTTCCGTCAACGAGTGCGGCGTCCTCATGTCCGCTCACCTTAAACTCGTCGAGCTCGTAACCCTCGGCGGGCGTAACGGTGACTTTTACGGTTTCGCCGCTGTCGTAGAGTTTGCCCTCGGTAGGAGCGCCGACAGTTACGATGCCCTGTTTGGCGTTGAAGTCAAGTGCGACCTTAAAGCCGGTTTCCGTTTGACACGCAGAAAGCGCCACACAGCTTACAATAAGCAAGCAAAGCGCAACCACAGTCAAAAACTTTGTCTTTTTCATTGTTTTTTACTTCCTCCTTTTATAGTTATCTACAATACAATTTTATCATACATATATCACACTGTCAAGCCTTTGTTATAATTTATCTGAAAATCCCTTGATTTTTTTCATAAACTCGCCGCAAGCGGAGTGTGTGTTACTTTTTTGTAAAAAAGTAACCAAAAAACTTTTGAGGGCGCAAACGCGGAAAATACTTTCCGCGTTTGCGCTCAAAATTTCTTGTCTGCTGTTTTGCAATAATTCCTATTGAAGCGTAGTAAAAAAAGGCGGCACTTCTGTCGCTTATATATACTATATATATAAATTAAGGAAAGGTTACACAAAAGGTTTATTCGGCGGCGAGGTTGAAAAGTATTTTTCAACCTCGCCGAAGATAAAAGTTTTTTGAGCAACTTTTTTTCAAAAAAGTTGCAAAAAGCCGCTCGCCCACCCACTTACCACTTGGGAGTGAAAACCGAGGAGGCTGAGGAGCGATCCTGCATAAAGCCTTTCAGACCTTTATCGGCGGCGTAGTTAACGACGCTGTTATACTCGAACGACGTGATGCGGCGGCTGAGCGACCTGTCGCCCGTATTGAACTCGGGTGTATACTGGCTCATTAGGCTTACGAGGCAGTCGGAAAAGTGTTCGGCGATATAGTCGAGTACAGCCAAGCTGTCGAGGCGGCACCCGGGCAGGACGAGGTGGCGAATGATCACGCCTTTTTTGATGAGCCCGTCCTCTATTACGGGCGAGCCGACCTGAGCGTACATGGCTGCGATCGTTCTTTTGGCGACCTCGGGATAGTCGGGCGCTTTGCTGAACCGAGCGGCGAGCGAGGCGGAGAGGTACTTGAAGTCGGGCAGGTACACGTCGATCAAGCCGTTTAATGCATGTATGTCCCCCTCGTAGCCGCTGCTGTTGTAGACGACGGGCACGGTGAGCCTGTCCTTGACGTATTCGAGCGCGCGAGCCACTTCGGGCACGATGTGGGCGGCGGTAACGAGATCGATATTGTGAACGCCGCTCTCGTTCAGCCTCAAAAGTTCGTCGGCGAGCGAGGCGGGCGTATAGCTTTTGCCGACTTTTCCGTGGCTTATGGCTCGATTTTGGCAGTAGCAGCAGCGCAAATTACAGCCCGAAAAGAACACGGCGCCACTCCCGCAGCTGCCGCTTATCACCGGCTCTTCGAAGTAGTGCTTCATGATCTTGGCGACGACGATCCCGTCCACTCCGCACAGCCGAGCGGATTTGCAGTGGCGCGGGCACCTCGTACATTGATTGCTGCCGAATTTATCCATAACGAAATACAGTTTAGCACATTTTGCCGATTGCTTCAAGCGATATGATTGCCATTTTGCCCAAAATGTGTTATATTGAGTGTATGAGCATTTTGGAGATAAAAAATCTGTCGCACATTTACGACAGCAGACCGCTCTTCGACAAAGCCAATCTTTCGATTTCGGGCGGCGAGCACTCGGGGATCGTGGGCTTGAACGGCGCGGGCAAGTCGACCTTTATCAAGATCCTCTCGGGCGAGGTCGTACAGGACGCGGGCGAGGTCAAGTGGCTGAACGGCATAAAACGCGGCTACCTCGATCAGCACGCCGACATCGACCGCTCGCTGACCGTTATGGAGTACCTGCGCACCTCTTTTGACGACCTGTATCGCATAAACGAGCGTATGGAAAGCTGCTACGCCCAAATGGAGAACGCCTCGTCCGAGGAGCTCGACCTGCTTATCGCCAAGGCGAACAATATGTTGGAAACGTTGACACGGGGTGGCTTTTTCGAACTCGACGCCACAATAAAAAAGGTGTCGAGCGGCTTGGGCATAGCCGCGCTCGGTTACGACACGCCCATTTCGCAGCTCAGCGGAGGCGGCAGAGCCAAACTCATGCTTGCCAAGCTTTTGCTTAGCAAGCCCGACATAATGCTGCTCGACGAGCCGACCAACTTCCTCGATATCGAGCACATCGATTGGCTGAGCGAATTTCTCAATTCCGCCAAGTCCGCTTTCCTCGTCATTTCGCACGACGTCGACTTTCTCGATCGGGTGTGCCGCAACATCATCAATATCGAAAACGGCGAGATCAAAAAGTACAGCGGCAACTACTCGTCGTTCGTCGTTCAGCGCGAGCAGAACGCCAAGCAGTACGAGGAGGCTTATATTCGCCAACAGCGCGAGATCGAGAAGATGACCGACTATATCGAACGCAACAAGGCGCGCGCCGCGACGGCGGGCATGGCGAACAGTCGTAAAAAAATGCTCGACAAAATGGAAGTCTTACGTAAGCCCACGGTCATCTATGACGCCGAGTTCGCCTTTCCCTATGTCGAACTGCACACCAAAGATCTGCTGCACGTAAAAGACCTGCTCGTCGGATACGGCTCGCCCATTCTGCCGCCCATCAACTTCTCGCTTTCAAGTGAAACGCGGCTGTGGCTTAGGGGCACCAACGGCATAGGCAAGACGACCATTATCAAGACCGTGCTGTCAAAAATCGCTCGGCTCGGGGGCGACTTCGTCTTTCACCCCGCCTGCAAGCCCGCCTATATCGAGCAAGACCTGCTCTTTAATAACCCCTCCCTCTTGCCCGCTCAGTACATCTCGGAGCGCTTTCCGAGGCTCGGTCAAAAGGAAGTCCGTGCGCTGCTATCCAAGGTCGGACTGAAAAACGAACTCGCCTTGCGCCCGATCGAGAAGCTTTCGGGCGGGGAGCAGATGCGCTTGAAACTCGCCGCGCTTATGAATGTGAGCAGTAATTTGCTTGTGCTCGACGAACCCACCAACCACCTCGACGTAAGAGCCAAAGATAGCCTTAAAAACGCCCTGAACGAGTATAAAGGAGCAATCTTGCTCGTCAGCCACGAAAAAGATTTCGCCTCGCAAATCTGCAATTCCGTCTTTGACGTTAAGTGATATTGTTACTTTTTTTGTAAAAAAAGTAACCAAAAAAACTTTTGAGGGCGCAAACGCGGAAAATACTTTCCGCGTTTGCGCTCAAAATTTTCTTTGTGTACTATTTTGCACCTTATAAAAAACGCAGAAATAACAGTTAACGCCGATTAGAAACGTAACGC
>CANRNV010000031.1 GCA_947632125.1 uncultured Clostridia bacterium | reverse complement strand
TTTTTTGGTCAAGCGAAATAGGGGTGTATCGGTTACTTTTTTGAAAAAAAGTAACCAAAAAACTTTTATGGGCGGGCGTACATTGCGTTTTTTCTCTAACACCGTTTCGCTTGGGCGTTTGCTTTTTTGTAAAAAGCAGAACAAAAACTTTTATGGGCGGGCGTACATTGCGTTTCTTCCCTTACTCCGTTTCGCTTGGGCATGGGCGGGCGTACGCTACATTTCTGTTCTATCTCCGTTTCGCTTGGGCATGGGCGGGCGTACGCTACATTTCTGTTCTATCTCCGTTTCGCTTGGGGGTTTGCTTTTTGAAAAAAGCAGAGCAAAAACTTTTATGTGCGGGCGTACATTGCGTTTTTTCTCTAACACCGTTTCGCTTGGGCATGGGTGTACGCTACATTTCGGTATTTGCGTCCTCAAAATTTTTCTTGTCCACTATTTTTTATGCCACTATTTGCGGTCGCGGAGAAAAGCTTCTTTTCGTAGGCGGCTATTTCTTCTTTTGTCATGCCGTAAAACGGTTGATCTTTGTCACGATATAGATTTATAATCCGTAAACCTTTTCGTATTGCATAATACATGGCGGTCTTTGCTCCGCTTTTATATTGTTTTTTGTTTACATAGCAAATGAGGGTGTCGCAAGTATCGATCATTTGCCGATTGCTTAAAATGATTCTTTGCTTATAGTGTGCATCCTCTATACTGTACATAACGGTTTTCACATCGACATAGGGCTCGTATCCGCGACTTTTTTCTATCGAGTGTAAGTCGGTTATGACCACTTCGATCTCTATGTCTTTATATCTATTGCGCAGATTACGGCAAATGGAAAGTGTTAGAGCGTCAAATTCTCCGTGCGTTCCCATAGTAAAAAATTTACAGCCGTTTTCTATCTCGGTCTTTATTGCTTCTTCAAGGCGTTTGGCAATGGTTTTGCCAAAGATTTGTCTGTGCCCTATGAAAGCGGTTTTCATTTTACCCCCTATATGCAGGTATACCTACATATATTATAAACCAAACGGGTGAACAAGACAAATATATGTAGGTACACCTTTGTATTTTTTAGGTGGCAATGAATTAAAATATTATGTAGGTAAAAAGACATAAGGAGAAAAGCGTTTTGACTGTTAGCGAGGCTGTTGCAAAAAGAATTGTCGGCTTATTGGCTGAGAAGGGCATTACACAATACCGTTTGGAACGAAATTCGGGTATTCAACACGGCAGTATGCAATGCATTATGAATGGGCGCAACAAGACCGTAACTTTGAGTACGGTCATTATGATTGCTCGCGGTTTCGATATGACGCTTTTGGAATTTTTGAACGACCCTGTATTTACTTCGGAAGATTTGGAAGTCGAATAAAGAATAGTTTTTTTGCAACTTTTATGGGCGGACGTACGTAATATTTCTATCTTTACGCCGCTTCGCTGTGAGTGTATTTCAAGCGGCGAATCCCCTCAGTCACAGCACGCTATCGCTTAGCTGTGCCGGCGCCCCTTGTTTGACAACAAAGGGCGCCTTGTCGTCGCAGGCGTCGCTATTTAACCCCACGAGTACAAGTATCTCGTGGGGACCCCGATTGGCTGTTTGTTCGCAGGCTCGCAAACGAGCCGATTACGCTTGCCTGCTCCTCTTCGCTTGCGTTAACAAGTAACGCAAGCGAGGTCGTAATTCAGGCGTTACGTTCCTAATCGGCATTAACAGTTATTTCTGCGTTTTATAAGGTGTAAAACAGTGGACAAAAAGGTTTTATTTAGCGGCGAGGCTGAAAAGTATTTTTCTGCCTCGCCGCAGATAAAAGTTTTTTGGTTACTTTTTTTCAAAAAAGTAGCAATATGGGGGATAAAAGCATATAGCATATATATGATTGTAGCGAAATTCGGTGGAAGTTCGCTTTCCTCGGCGGAGAAATTTCTTTTGGTTGCCGAGTTTGTAAAGCGGCATGAAATTCCCGTCGTCATAGCGTCGGCTCCGGGTGGGGAGCCCAAGGTGACCGACCTGCTTATATCCGCTTACAGGGCGTGGGAGGAGAACGGCGACTTGGGGTGTGACTTTGCCGAGGCGGAAAAGCGGCTGAGCGGCATAGCGAGCGGGCTCAAAATAGACATTGCGCCGAGGCTTGCATCGATCAAGGCGGACATAAATGCGGGCTGCGGCTTCGACTATGCGGTATCGCGCGGAGAGCATATCAGCGCATACTTGCTCAGCAAGCTACTCGGTTACGCCTTTATCGACGCCAAGGAATGTATCAAACTTACCGAGAGCGGCAAAATCGACCTTTGCTCCACCGAGGCGCACAGCGTCAATATCAAGCCGCCATGCGTCATACCCGGCTTTTACGGCTATATGCCGAGCGGCAAACTCAGACTGTTGAGCCGAGGTGGGTCGGACATAAGCGGCGCACTCATCGCCTCGGTCATCGGCTCGGAATATTGGAAATGCACCGACGTGGAGGGGATCTTCGACGGCTACGGCGGCGTGATAGACCACCTCAGCTACGACGAAGCCGAACTGCTCTGCTACTTCGGAGCGTCGGTCATGCAATATAAGTCGCTTGCCTACCTGAAAAAGTCGCACAGCAAACTGGTAATAAGGGGGACGTGCATCGATAAAACGGGCACGGTCGTGTCCGACGAGCCGTGTCGCCAAGCCGCCAAGTCGTCCAAGCGAATGCTTTACGCCGAAAACGTCGACATCGGCTACATAGAGGATTGCGGACTGCTCGGTAAGTCGATAGCCTTAATAGACGATATGGGCTTTTCGCAAGCGGCGATACGTCGCATTTTGGGCGAGAGCGCTTGCTTTGTGACGGTCACCGCCGCGATCGGACCGTATGTTCAAGGCGAGGTGGGCGGATTGGCGACACCGCTTATCACCACAAAACTCGGGCGACTGTACGTAACCGCCGATTAGAGCCCTTTATTTAGCCCCGTGCTATTGACAAGCGCCGTTATTTTTGATATAATGATTTTATTGGCAGTTTGTCATTAAACAACGATATTTATTTTTATTCGGAGCAAACTATGAAGGTGATACTCATTAAGGACGTAAAAACTCAGGGCAAAAAGGGCGACGTTATCGACGTCAGCGACGGCTACGCTCGCAACTTCTTGCTTAAAAACAACCTCGCTGTCGAGGCGACCAGCGTCAACCTAAACAGCCTCAAAATGTCCAACGCCGCCGCCGATCATCGCAAGTCGGTCGAAAAAGCGGAGGCGCAGGAACTTGCAAAAAAACTCAACGACATGAACATTACGATAAAGCTCAAAGTGTCCGAAACGGGCAAGATCTTCGGCGCGCTCAACACTCAGTCGATCGCCGACGCCTTGCTTAGCGAGGGCGTCACGGTCGACAAAAAGAAGATCGTCTTGCCCGAGCCGATAAAGACGGTCGGCACTCATATCGTAGTGGTAAAGCCTTACGCCGAGGTGTCGGCAAAGCTGAAAGTCACGGTCGTGGGCGAGTAACATGGGGCTGCTTAAACGAAAAGACAGGGCGCAGAAGCCGCGCAAGGTGGCTTTGTGCCTCGGAGGAGGCGGAGCAAGGGGCTTTGCCCATATAGGCGCGATCAAGGCGTTTGAGGAGTGCGGCATAAAGTTCGACCTTTGTGCGGGCACGAGCGCGGGCTCCCTCGCCGGTGCGTTCTATTGCAGCGGCATGAGCGCCGAGGAGATGATCGCCTACTCGCACGAGATCGACCCCAAGGACTTGAAGGCGGGAATGTCGTCGCTTATGTCGCTCTTTCCGTCCGACCCGCTTTCTATCGGCGAGATATTCACCAAGCGCATGGGCAATATGCACATCGAGGATATGCTTTGCCCCTTTTATTGCGTTGCGGTCGACATCGTTTCGGGCAAGGAGTACATCTTCGACAAGGGCAGCGTGGGCGAGGCGATAAGCGCGTCTTGCGCCGTTCCGCTCGTATTTCGCCCTGTTGTCATCGGGGACAGGCACCTCGTCGACGGCGGCGTGCTGAACAATATCCCCGCTTCGGTCTGCCGTATGTTCGGAGCCGACTACGTGGTGACCGTGGACGTCAATCCCACTCGGGGCGGCGGCACCAAGGAACTCGGGCTGCTCGATGTCATCAAGGCGACGTTTAACATCATGTCGGCTCACACTTCGGTCGAGGGGCTGAGAATGTCCGACGTCATCGTCGCGCCAATGCTCGGCGAGTTTTCGGCTGCCAAAAAGGACGGCTACGAAAAAATGATAGAGCTCGGCTACAATGCGGCTATGGAAAAGGCGGAGCAAATAAAGGCTCTTTTCGACCCCAAGTTGTAAAAACCTATAAAAAATTCGATAGATTATGAAAAACAAAGTCTTAGCTTCGCTATTTATATTCCTTTTGATCTTTGCCGCCTTGCCGCCCTTTCTTACGAGCGCCGAGGCGGACGATGTCATTGCGATCGGCGACCTCACCGTGCATTTTATCGACGTGGGACAGGGCGACTCGTGCTTTGTCGAACTGCCCGACGGACGCAATATGCTGGTCGATGCCGGCACGAGCGCATACGGCAAGACGGTCGAAAGTTACATAAACGACAATATCAAGGATGAGGACGGAAATTCGATCACGTTTATCGATTTCGTCATTTTTACGCACTCGGACGCCGACCATATCGGCGGCATGAACTATGTACTGAGTAAGTTCGACGTCGGCACGCTCTATCGCTCCAACGAGGAGTGCCTCAGATGCGCCGACCCCGCCAAGAGCGGCGTAAACGAGCGTAATCGCTTTTGGGGCGAGCGTCACGGTGAGAAAAACACCAAGGCGTTCCACGAGGCGATAGAGCGCGCTTACGCCGTTGCGGACGAGGTAATCGTGCTCAATCCCGAGGACGAAACGCAAAATAAGATAGAGTCTGTGGGCGAAAAGTACTATTCGATAAATTTTTACTCGCCGCTCGGCTCGTTTTATACCGACCTCAATAACTATTCGCCCATAATGATAATAGAGTACAGGGGCAGGCGCATCGTCTTGTCGGGCGACGCCGAAAAGCAGAACGAGAGCGAGTTTGTCGAGCGGGCTAAGGCGGGCGAGGGCAAGTACTCGATTTTCGGTAGCGGATTTTGCGCCGACGTCATCAAACTCGGTCACCACGGCAGCCGCACAAGCAGCAGCGAGGACTATCTTAACATCATGGCTGCGGGCAGCGGTCGCAAAAACGTCCTGGTCGTAATCAGCTGCGGGCAAGGCAACTCCTACGGTCACCCGCACGAAGAGGTGCTGCTGCGGTTGAAGAATATGGGCTTCGACCAAAATCGAATTTTGCGTACCGACCTTGTCGGCGATATTGTCATCACCATTGCCGAGCAAAACGGGGTCTTTAAGGCGCTTTGCGTTAAGGGCGGAAACGTAAATACGGGTTCGAGCGAAAGCACGAGCGGAAGCGAAAGCACGAGCGGAAGCGGAAGCACGGGCGGAAATCCGAGCGAAAGCACGAGCGGAAGCGAAAGTTCGGGTGGAATTTGGGACAAGTTCAACGGATTGCCCTTGGCATACAAGATAATTATTGTTGCGGTCGTCGTCATTGTCATAGTCATCTTAGTTGCGGCTTTGTTCCCCAAGAAGAGGAGAAAGAGGGGGAAACGTTGATGGAAGAAACGCTCGAAGAATTTTTGGCTCGCTACGACCCGTCCGCTTACAAGCACCCGTCGGTCGCCGTAGACTGCGTTGTACGAAAAGGGGACGAGATCTTGCTCGTAAGGCGAGGCGGTCATCCGTACATCGGCAAGTTGGCGCTCCCGGGCGGCTTTATCGAGGAGGGCGAGAGCGCGGAGCAGGCTGTAAGGCGGGAACTGTACGAGGAAACGGGGCTATGCGTAAAGAGGCTTTCGCAGTTCGGTTTTGCCTCCACGCCGGGGCGCGACCCTCGGGATTGGAACATAAGCCTCGTCTTTACCGCCGAGTGGGACGGTGGCGTGCCCAAGGGTGGGGACGACGCGGCGGACGCGGGCTTTTATCCCGTGCGGCTAAGCGAGAACTCGCTCTTTGTGGGGTCGAATGAGGCAGAGCTCATGATCGTGCTCAACGAGTGCGGCGAACTCGACTTTGACGAAACGAAGATAGTAAAGGACGACATTTTGGCGTTCGATCATGCAAAAATTATTGCCGCAACGCTTATAAAAGGGCGATGACCCCCTTATTTCGTTTGCAAAAAAACATTTTATATGTTAGAATAAATTAAATGCTAAAAAAAGGAAGGTTAAATAAAAACTTATATGGACCCTGCCGGTCGGTGTAACTCGATAATTTCGACTCTCGGACAAAATGATTATGCTTGGGTCATAATCGTACTGATCGTACTTATATTGTTTTCCGCTTATTTTTCGGCTACCGAAACCGCTTATACGTCATGCAGTCGAATAAGGCTGAAAAGCATCGAAAATAACTATCCTCAAAAGGCAAAAAAAGCTCAAAAGATACTGAAACAGCTCGATAACTTCGACAGGTTGCTCTCGACCGTGCTGGTCGGCAACAATATCGTCAACATAGCGGCGTCCTCGCTTGCCACTGTGTTTTTTGTGGCATTGCTTCATAACGACGACGTTGCACCCATCGTTTCAACGGTCGTCATCACCGTTATCGTGCTTATCTTCGGCGAGGTCGTGCCCAAGACGTACGCAAAGGACCACCCCGAGGCTTTTGCCATGGCGCTCCTTAAAATAACCACCTTTTTCGAGATACTGTTCTTCCCGATAACGTGGCTGCTCTCGCTGCTTAAAAAGCTGTTCAAGTCCAAAAAAGAGGCTGCCATAACCGAGGACGAACTCATTACCATTGTCGAAGAAGCCGAAAACGAGGGCGAGATCGACGAGCACGAAAGCGAACTCATTCGTTCGGCGATCGAATTTGACGACGTGGACGTGTACGACGTAATGGTGCCTCGGGTCAATGTCGAGGCGGTCGGCGACGACGCGACCATGGACGAGATTGCAAAGGTCTTTCACGATACGGGCTATTCGCGATTGCCCGTCTATCACGAGTCGATAGATTCGGTCATCGGCATCATCCACATGAAAGACTTCTATGAATTGATGCGTGAGAACAAAACGGACATCCGCTCCATAATCCAAAGTTCCATTTGCGTCACCCTCAATATGAAGATAAGCGCAGTCCTCAGACTGTTGCAAAAGGAGAAGATCCACCTCGCCGTCGTCGTGGACGAGTTCGGCGGCACGGCGGGCATTATCACCCTCGAGGACATAATCGAGGAACTTGTCGGTGAGATATACGACGAGCACGACGAGGTCGAAGTGCTTGTAAAGGAGCAGGGCGACGGCGCATTGGTCGTCAGCGGCAGCGAAAACCTCGCCGAACTGTTTGAACTTATGGGCAAAAATACCGACACGGGCGAGGAGTTCGAGTCCACCACCGTGGGCGGCTTTGTCACCGAACTGCTCAAACGTATTCCGCAAGAGAACGAGGAATTCAGCTACGAGGACCTCAAATTTACCGTGTTGAAAGCGGACGAAAGGAAAGTCCTCGAAGTCAAGGTTGAAAAAATTGTCGAGAACGGTGAAGAGGAACCAAAAAATACTTAAAAAAAATCAAAATTTTTTAGTAAAAAACTATTGACATTTTCGATTTGATGTAGTATAATAAAAGAGCAATAGAAAGTTGCTAAGCAAATATTGCTCATCATTTTCCCCCTTATCATAAACAAGACAACAAGCGTTATGTTTGTCGTCTTGTTTTTTATATTGACAAGGCGCCGTTTATATGGTAAAATCAATTTGCTTATAGGAGGATCATCAATGCGGAAACGGCAAATAGCGGCACTTGTATTTGCTCTTACCATGTCGATTTTGCTTGCTGCGGGTTGCAATTGCGGCGGCGATTACACGCCCGCTCCTCCCGTGGCGGACCCTTATGTGCAAATCGGCTATTCCGAGTTTTGCGATAGAGCCGAGGAACTGCTTGTCGTCGAGAACTATCTTAGGCTCGTCGGCTTCGAATCGAACTATGTCGACCATAAGCGGGGGACGTCGCTTTCCGCCGTTATAGACATGTCCGTTTCGAGCGACGTACGGCTCGACGTCCGATACTCCGACCCGAGCGGCAAGCTGCGATTGAGCTTGGGCGACGGGCGGTTGAGCGTCGCGTTGAGTAGTGGCGGCAGCGACAAAAAGGACAGCATGGGTGTAAAAAACACGCTCGGGGAGCTAACGAGCGAACTCGATAAGGTGGGCGAGGGTACAAGCCCCGTCGAGTATCTTGTCGCCATGTTGAAAGACGAGTTGTCGGTAAGCGGCAGCCTCATCGATGCGGACGAGGCGGAGAAAATACTCGGTAAGTGCACCTTTAAGTATTGCGAGGGCGAAGATAAGGACGAGTACATGATCTGTCACGAAACTGCGGAAGCGTACGCCGACGGGTACGACGTGTATATCTCTTTCGAGGCGAGTGACGGGTGCATTGGTTCGCTCGACGGGTTTGTTATTCGGGAGGGCGGCAGAGTCGAGTTTTCGTTTAAGTGCAGAACCGCTTCCGCTCCCGTCGAGCTGCCCGACGAAGTGTACGAGGGCGAGTTGCTCGACGACTTCGAGGAACTGTACGAGAACAAGGCGGTTACCGAAAAGGACTTCTTCGGCGAGTGGAAGTGCGAGGGCTACACCCTCGTTATCGGCAGTGACGGCGGCAAGTTGACTTCTCCGAACGGCGAAACCGAACTTACCTTAGACGGGGTAATGTCCAACTATCTTACGCTATTGTCGGACGACGACGTGTACATAGCGCATTTGACGGACGGCGACCTCGAACTCTATTTACCCGACGACGAGATTTTGATTTTGAAAAAATAACAAAAAATTGCAAAAGCGTATATAATTTTTGCCGATAAATGATTTATAATGCCACTATGATAAATTTACGTTCGGCAAAGTACACGGAGCTATATGGTACGCACGAGTGCGAGTGCGGACATTCCCATAATTTCAACGTAAAATGCGTGCTGCAAAAGGGCGCGCTCAGTCATATTTCCGAATTTATTGCCTCGTTTACGCCCGAACTCAGTCGGGTGGTCATCTTTTATGACGAGGAAAGCGAAAGTATTGCCCTCAAATGCGAGGACGGACTTAAACGCAGCTTCCGCACGGCGAAGTTCAAGGCGGGCAGCGACAAAGAGCTCGACGGGCTTGTGCTGCCCGAGGACGCAAGGCTCATCCTCGGCATAGGCGGGGCGATCGAGGCGGCGAAGTACAAGTCGGCTTTGTGCGACATTCCGCTTGTCGTATCGGGCGCGCTAAGCCACATTTCCTTTATGCCCATATGCGCGGTCGAAAGCGATAAAAGCGTAAGGTTGATACGGTCGAACCCGCCGGTGGGATACATATTCGACCCCGAACTCGACTTCGACAAGGCGGCGGTGTTCGGCTCGGTCGCGGCGTGCCTAAATACGGCGTTTGAGTATTACGCGGCGATGGCTCTATCCGACAAGCAATATTGCCCGCAGCTAGGCTCGGCGTTGTCGGACATTGCGGCTTCGACTATCCTCGCCGCTTCCGAGTGTGACAAAGGCTCGCAACCGCTGAGGGAACTGCTGCTTACGTCCTCGCTGAAAATTTCGCTTATCGCGAGCAAATTGCCGCTTTTCGGCGAGGTGCAGTGCGCTCTTGTCGGCAAAAAACTCGCGCCGAAGTATTCGCTCGGAACGCTCGAATTTATTTACGCCGCCGTGCTTTCGTCCCTTTACAAAAGCCACGTAATGTATAGGCGCAGCTTTGTGCCGCCGCCCGACAACAACTATCGCCTCGGGCAAATAAGCGAGCTGTTCGGCATAAGCGAATTTGTCGCCGTAAAGACCGTTTTAAGGCAGATGAGCGCAGCCGAGTGCGAACTTGTCTGCTACAAAATCAAGGAGTATTCGGGCGAACTCATCGAAAAGCTCGGTAAAAACATCAATCTTTACAGATTGGCTTTTAGGACCTTCAAGCGGCTCATGCCGGACGGAGGCTATTCGCTTTACGACTTGGTAAACGAGGATATTCCGCTTTGTTTGGCGCTCGCTCCCGACCTCGTGAGGGGCGAGGGAATGCTCACTCAACTCAAAAGGCTGGGCGAACTTGATCGTTATATCGATTGACAAATAGTCGGTGGTGTGTTATTCTTTAAGAATGGACAATGTGATTGAGATTTTAAGAAGGAACGCATTTACCGCAAAGAAGAAATACGGACAGAACTTTATTGTCGACCCCAAACTGCTGTCGGCTATCGTTTCCGATGCCGAAATAAACGAGGACGACGTCGTGGTCGAGATCGGCGCGGGCGCGGGCACGCTCACGAGGGCGCTCGGAGAACGCGCAAAGCAGGTGTACGCCTTTGAGATAGACGAGTCGCTTAAAGACATACTCGACATAACGCTAAGCGGGCTAAACAACATACAAATCATCTATAAGGACATATTAAAGACGGACAAGGAAGAACTCCGCGCCCTCACGGGAGGCGGACGTTTTAAGGTCGTAGCCAATTTGCCGTACTATATAACGACGCCCGTGCTGTTTTACTTCCTCGACAGCGACCTGCCCATCGATTCGATAACCGTCATGGTGCAAAGAGAAGTCGCTTTGAGAATGGTGGCAAAGAGTTCCACGTCCGACTACGGCGTGCTTACACTGTCCATTCAAAGTCGCGGGACCGCGCGTATGACGAGGTTCGTGGGTAAGGAGATGTTTCACCCCCGTCCCGTCGTCGACAGCTCGGTGGTGAGGATCGACCTAAACGGCGACAAAATGGACGAGAGGCTTTTTAAGCTTATAAGATGCGCCTTTTCCATGCGAAGAAAGACACTTGCCAACAATCTTATCGCTTCGTACGGACTAAATCGACACGAAGCCGAGCAAATTCTTTCCGATGCGGGTATAAATATCAAGGCGCGGGGCGAAGCTTTGGATCTGAAAGATTTTATCAGGCTGTCCGCCATATTAAATCAATAAAAAATCGAAAAAAGTGTTGCATTTGTCTTAAATCGGTTGTATAATTATTAGGCAAGGAGATTATTATGGAGTTACTAAAATACAATATCAAAAACGTAAAAAACATCTATCGCAATCTCAGCCCCGCCGTCTTGGTGGAGCACGCGCTTAGAACCGAGCCTTGCCGCCTTATGGACAGCGGCGCGCTGCTCGTGGAAACGGGCAAGTATACGGGCAGGTCGCCTAAGGACAGGTTTATCGTCGAGGGAGCGGCAAATGTGGCTTGGGGCAAGGAAAACGTGCCCATCTCGTCCGAGGCGTTCGACAAAGTGTACGACTTGATTTCGAAGTACCTTAGCGGCAAAGAGAATATCTACGTGTTCGACGGCTTTGCGGGTGCGGACAAAAAATACTCGCTTGCCATAAGGGTGATAAACGAATATGCCTCGCAAAACCTCTTTATGCACAATATGCTAATTCGCCCAACAAAGGATGAACTGAAAAATTTCAGCGAGCAGTTCACGCTTATAAGCGCACCCGGGCTTAAACTGAACCCCACCGAGTGCGGAGTAAACAGCGAGGCTGCCATCATCATCAACTTCGACAAAAAAATGATCTTGATCGCCGGCTCGAAGTATGCGGGCGAAATGAAGAAGTCGGTTTTCAGCGTTATGAACTATCTGCTTCCGCTTAAAGGCGTTTTGGGCATGCACTGCTCCGCCAATATGGCAAAGGACGGAAGCGGGGATACCGCGCTGTTTTTCGGGCTTTCGGGCACGGGCAAGACCACTCTTTCCGCCTCGCCCGACCGCGCGCTCATCGGCGACGACGAACACGGCTGGTCGGATGACGGTATCTTCAACATAGAGGGCGGCTGCTATGCCAAGTGTATCAACCTCTCAAAGGAGGGCGAGCCCGAAATTTACAACGCCATACGCCACGGCAGCGTAGTGGAAAACGTCGTTATCGACGACATTACGCGAGTTCCCGACTATTCCGATAAGTCGCTCACCGAAAACACTCGCGTGTCGTATCCGATCGACTTTATCCCGGGCAAGGTGGCGTCGGGCGTAGGCAAGCATCCGAGGACGATCATATTTTTGAGCGCCGACGCTTTCGGCGTGCTGCCCCCCGTAGCCAAGCTCAGCAAGGAGCAGGCTATGTACTACTTCGTTTCGGGCTATACGTCCAAGGTGGCGGGCACCGAGAGGGGAATTGTCGACCCCGTGTGCACATTTTCGACCTGCTTCGGTTCGCCGTTCTTGCCGCTCTCATCTAGCGTTTACGCCTCTATGCTCGGCAAGAAGATCGAGGATTTCGGCACCGACGTCTACCTTATCAACACGGGCTGGACGGGCGGCAAGTACGGAGTGGGCAGCCGCATGAGCCTAAAAGCCACACGAGCCATCGTTGCGGCGGCGGTAAGCGGCGCTCTTGCATCGGTCAAGTACGAAAAGGAGCCTTTCTTCGGGCTTAACATTCCTCTTTCGTGCGAGGGCGTGGACAGTGCGATCCTCAATCCCCGCTCGGCGTGGAAGAACAAGTCCGAGTACGACGAAACCGCAAATAAGCTCGCCGCGCTCTTTGAAGAGAACTTTGTAAGGTACGCCGATATGCCCGAGGAAATTCGTGCGGCGGGTCCCAAATCCAAAAAACAGCGTTAACATGCCCATAAGAAAAAAAGAATAAAAAACTTTTCGAAAAAAATAAATTTTTATATTCCAAACAGTTTACAACGATTGGAAAAATGAATATAATATGGACATCTTAATTGTGGAGATAAAAAATGAGCGACGAAAAACCTATCTATGTTCTTTGTCCCAGATGTGAGCTGAACTACATTAAGTCCACCGAAAAGTATTGCGACGTTTGCAAGGTGGAACTCGGCTTGCTCGAAAAGAGCTTTCTTATCCAAGAGGAGGAGCTCGAAGCCGAAAGCGGCAAGCTTTGTCCCGTGTGCCACGCCAACTATATAGGCGAGGACGAGGAAATGTGCTTTATTTGCCAAAAGGAGAAAGAGGCAAAGGAACACGCCGAGGAAGAAGAAAGCGAGGAAAATTGGACTTACGAAGCCGTCGAGGAGCCGCTTCCGCCAGAGGATATCGGTATGGACCTTGCAAGCGATGAGGAAGCCGAGGAAGAAGAGGACGAGGAGTTCGAACAGTCCGGCTATTCCGAAGTGGACGACTTCAATTACGAAGTCGACCCCAAAGACTTCGAGGACTATGACGAGGACGAAGAAGACGACGACGAGGATGACGAGGACGAAGATTAGTCCATGGTAGCCTTTACGCAAAAGAACCTTAACCCATTGGGCAAAAAGACGGGCGACTGCGTTATTCGTGCGCTTTCCGTCGCCCTGAATGAGGACTATTACAAGGTATATGACGAACTTTACCGGCTTTCGGTCAAAAGCGGCTATATGGTCAACGACAAGCGGGCGATCGAAAAACTCCTTTTGAGTTACGGCTTTATCAAGCACAAACAGCCCATCAAAAAGACCGGACGCAAGTACTTGGTCGGCGAAATCGACAGCCTCACCAAGGAGAATGTCGTCGTTATCAGTTGCGCTCATCACCTTACCGCTTGCGTAGGCGGCTCGATCTATGACACCTGGGATTGTCGGGGCAAGTGCATAAGCAACTTCTACACGTTAAATTAGCGTTTTAAGATCTTAAATCAAAAAATCCATCGACCTTTTCGATCGATGGATTTTGTTTTATACGCCTTTACTTTCTTTTACTTCGAATTTCTCTTCTTGCGAACGATCATAACGGCTACGCCCGCTGCAACCAATGCCGCTGCGGAACTCAAACCGATGTACAAGCCGATTTTACCGCTACTATCACTTGCCTTATCGGAAGTTACGACGCCGCTTGCGGCAGTTTCGGACAACATTTCCGTTTCGGGCGCGGCATTGTCGATCTCGGCTGCCTCGGACTTTGCGGAATGGGGGATGGGTTCTTTTGCCTCGGGCTCGATGACCTCGGGTTCGGTAACCTCGTTTTTAACCTCGGGTTGTGCTTCGGGTTTGATGACCTCGTTTTTAACCTCGGGTTGTGCTTCGGGTTCGGTAACCTCGTTTTGAACGTCGGGTTGTGCTTCGGGTTCGATGACTTCGTTTTGAACGTCGGGTTGTGCTTCGGGTTCGGTAACCTCGTTCTTAACCTCGGGTTCCTTTACTTCCGTTTCGGGTTGAACCTCGGGTAAAATTTCGTTTTCGGGCTCGATCACGTCATTCTCTTTGACTTCGGGCTCGGCTGTTTGAGGCTCTTTTCTAAGTTCGGCAACGTAATTGCACTTTAAGCAATACTTATCGGTATTTTCGTCGGCATCGCTTACGTTGTAATTGTGAGCCTCGCAGTCCTTGATTTCGCCGCACTTTAAGCAAACATTGTAATGATTTTCTCGGTCGCGTTCGAAAGACCAAACGTGGTCGGTCATTTCGATGACGGTATTGTCGACCTCTTCGAGGCAGTCCATATCGGCAAAGTCGGCGTTGCAGGTGTCGCAATGATAATATTCGATGTTGCCGACGGTCGTGCAGGTTGCGTCTGCGGCCTCGACTTTCCTTGGCGAATGTCCTTTTGCCGAGATCACGGTGTCGGAGAACATTATTTCTTTTGCCGAAAGGGTTCTGTTTCCGTTGTCGGCAAAGTACTTGTCGCACGTCGTGCAGTGAGCGTAAGCAATGTTGCCGTTTGCGGTGCACGTGGGTGCTTTATATGCCACATAAGTCATATTGTGCACGTGGGGTTTTACCGACTCGGCAACGTAACCGCAGTCGTTGCAGTGCTTGTCGATGCTCTCCGTGGCGGAATCAACATTGTAATTGTGCGGGATGTCGACATCGTGAGTTCCGCAATCCGCGCAGATGTGATAGTGATTTTCGCCGTCAAACGAATATTCGGTTTTCCAATTGTGCGAGATATCGATCTTGATATCCTCGATGCTTTCTATTTGATCGTTGCCGCCGTTGTCCGAGAACAGCTCGTTGCAGCCCGTGCACTTGTAATATGCGGAATATCCCGCTTCGGTGCAAGTCGGGGCTTTGCTCTTTATCAAAATCAAGCTGTGACGAGGCGACAAAATAAGTTCGGATAGGGTGGTGGGATATACGCCGTTTATATCCTTGTAGATCTTTCCGCACTTGCATGCAAAGTACGACATAAGTCCCGCTTCGGTGCAGGTCGGCGCTTTTCCGACGACAAGATACAGGTCGTGGCAGACGTGGTCGGGAGATTTATATTCCGCTTCCTCCGCCCTTTTCCTTTCTTCCTCTTCGGCAAGTTTCTTTTGCTCCTCTTCGGCGGCGAGCCTCTTTTGCTCTTGCTCTACAAGATACTTTGCCATCGCATCGTCGTCATAGTATTTAAGATAGACGCTGTCGTTAGCCGAGGCAAAGGCGGTAGAGCCAGAAGATGCGGGACTGTCCGCATAATGCCATTGCAAAAAGACAGTCATGTCCTTTGTTACCGTTTTATCGGATTGATATTCGTCGTTATCCATATGGTCGACTTTGTAATAATCCAAAAGGTCCTTTAAGTAAAGTGCTGGCAAGATTTGATTTCCTCCGACGGGCTTATCGTACCAACCGTCCGCAACAACGCCCTCCACGCTGCTTACTTCGAGGCTCAAAGGACTGCCGTAAGGTCTGATGCAATTCAAAACGCCTTTCAGTCCGTTGTATCCGACATAATAGACCTTGACCGAATAAGACTTGGGCACAAATCGAGCGTACAGGGTGTCGCCGCTATTGAGTTTGCTCGTGTCGACAACTCTTTCCCCGTCCGATTTACTCAACCAACGATAGTAAAATTCTTTCCATATCATTTGATCCTCGGTGAGATTGTAGTTTGCCTCGATACTGTCCTCTTCGGGTTCGACGTAAGATTTACTATAACTCTCAAACTCGATGGCGTCTTGCCATTCCGACGGAGGAGTGGTAACCTTTTCGTTCCCCGGGGCGTAGGTCAAAGCGTTGCTACCCCAAAAATGATAGGTGACGGGCTGAGTGTACCATGCGTCGAATACCCAACCCTCGATTTCGTCGGGAGTGGGCAATTCACCCTCGGCGTAAGTATAGGTGTAGGTGATCGAGGGACCCTCGCCCTTGTTCTCTGCGCTTTGCAAGGAAGCGATCTCGCGTCCTTCCGCCGCCGCAAAAGCAAAGGAGGGAATGACAAGCTGAAACAGCATGGCTATGGCACAAGCTACCGCTATCAACATCAACTTGTGGTTTCTCAAAATTTTCATAGCATTATTCTCCTTATCAAGATTTTTTGTCGATATCATTATATACTATCTGTATATACTATCTGTGTTGAAAAGACAAGTGTTTTTCATAAATTTTTTAATAATTTTCATATTGGCTTTTTGGAAAATTACGCCGCGTAGCACGCCTTTGCCCAAAACTCCCTTGAAAAAGTTGCGCGTTGGGTAAAAACTCCCTTGAAAAAGTTGCGGTTTGAGGCGAAAAGTCCCTTGAAAAAGTTGCGGGTTGACGGAAAACTCCCTTGAAAAAGTTGCGCGTTGGGGCAAAAGTCCCTTGAAAAAGTTGCAAAATTTTTCAAAAGTCGCTTGAAAAAATTGCGGGAGTATGTTATAATAGCTATAAGAGGTGGCGCAATGTTAAAAAGAAAGATTGAAAACGTACTTAAAGAGTGGAAAGAAATGCCGAACAAAAGCCCGCTCATAATCAAGGGGCAGCGACAGTGCGGAAAGACTTTTTCGGTCATGGCTTTTGCCGAGAAAAATTACAAGCATGTCGTTTATATCAACTTCGTCAAAGACCCAAGATATGTTTCGGTATTCGGCGGCTCATTGGAAGTGGACAATTTGCTCGTTATGATATCGGCGCTCATGCCCGAGGCGGTTTTCGTGCCGCACGAAACGATCATCATACTCGACGAGATACAGGACTGTCCCGAGGCGAGGACTGCGCTTAAATTTTTCAAAGAGGACGGCAGATTCGATGTCGTCGGCACGGGCTCGTTGCTCGGCGTCAAGGGGTACGGCAAGCAGCCGAGGTCGGTTCCCGTCGGGGCGGAAACGCTCTTGGAGATGCACCCGCTCGACTTCGAGGAATTTTTGTGGGCGAATGGGATAAGCGGACGGGTCATCGACACCTTGCGCGAGTGCTTTATAAGCGAAACGCCCGTTCCCGAAGCGTTGCACAATAGGATGTGGGAACTCATGTTGCAATACACGGTCGTCGGCGGAATGCCCGAGGTGGTTCAAAAGTTCGTAAGCACAAAGCAGATGAACGCCGTGCTCGCACTTCAACGGAACATAATTCACTCCTACGAGGACGATATGATAAAGTACGCCGACAACAAAGACAAGCCGCTCATTCGCGAGTGCTTTCAGTCGATTCCCAAGCAGCTCAGCAAGGAGAACAAAAAGTTCCAATATTCTTTGGTGAAAAAAGGAGCGACGGCGGCAAAGTTCGCGGGCAGCTTGCAGTGGATAGAGGATGCGGGGATCGTTTCGCGGTGCTACGCCCTCGAACTCCCGGAGTTGCCGCTAAGTGGAAACGCCATAGCAGACGTATTTAAGGTTTACATGAGCGACACGGGGCTGTTTGTCGGCATGCTCGAGGACGGCACGCAATATGATATTTTGCAGGGCGACCTCTATGGTTACAAGGGTGCGATTTTCGAGAATTTGATCGCCGACATCTTCGTGAAGATGGGTAGAAAGCTGTATTACTATCATAAGGATTCGGGGCTTGAAATCGACTTCGTCACTCGCTACAGGGGCGGCTGCTACCTCGTGGAGGTCAAAGCCACGACGGGCAACACCAAGAGCGCCAAAACCATTCTCGCTCATCCCGAAAAGTACCATGTCGCAGGCGTCATCAAACTCGGAAAGTACAATATCGGCAAAGTCGATAAGATCTTGACCATTCCGCTCTATCTCGGCTTCTTGCTTACGGAAATGTGAGTTGTTATGCGGCTTTAATACAAAATGCCTCTAATATGATCGTATAATCGGTCGAATATAGAAAGTGTGAAGCGTTAAAATTCGCCCACACTTTTATTGTTACTTTTTTGAAAAAAAGTAACAATAAAACTTTTATCTGCGGCGAGGTTGAAAAATACTTTTCAGCCTCGCCGCTAAATAAAACCTTTTTTTATACAAAAGTCCCTTGAAAAAGTTGCGGATTAGGGCGAAAAGTCCCTTGAAAAAGTTGCGGTTTGAGGCAAAAAGTCCCTTGAAAAAGTTGCGGTATTGGCGAAAAGTCCCTTGAAAAAGTTGCAGGTTAGGGCGAAAGGTCGGGATAAGTTTTTTTTAGCGGCGTTTATTGAGTTTTTCGCACAGGGAGCAGACGAGTTCACGGCTCTCCATATCGAGTTTGCGATAGCTTTTCAGGAGCCTTACTTCGCTATCGGGGATAATGTCGTCCGAATTGTTGCCCCATTCGTCCTTGCGACCCGCCAAGTAGTCTATGGAGCAGTGAAAGAAATCGGCTATTTTCGTAAGAGCCAAAAAGTCGGGCAGTCGTCCGAGCGACGTCCATCCGACGATAGTCGAGTAGGGAATACCGCTCATTGTCGCAAATTTGCTTCGGGTCAGGTCGTTTTCTTTCAGCAGTTCGTTGAAAATATCTGTAAACATATCTTTAATTTTATAAAAAAAATCTAAATGAATACTTGACATATCTAATTAGATAGTTTATAATGGCGTTATGTTATCTAAGTAGATAGCAAATATATCTAATCAGACAAGTTCCACAAGATATTTGCGTTTCGGAAACCGGGGCGCAAATATTTTTTTGTGAATAAAATAACACACAAATTCGGGTTATCTTGGTTTGACACATCAATTTTATAGTGTTATACTATAATTTACGTTATGGCTAAGAATTATGAAATGAATATGAGCGAGGGTCCTCTTTTAAGAAAGATCATTGTTTTCGCCTTGCCCCTAATAGCGACAAACGTCTTGCAGCTGATTTTCAATGCTACGGATATTGCCGTGCTTAATAATTTTATCCACAACAGAGATCTTGCCGACGCCGCAGTCGCGGCGGTGGGAGCAACCGCGCCGCTCATCAACTTGATCGTAGGGTTGTTCGTGGGCTTGTCGGTAGGCTCCAACGTGCTTATCGCTCGTTACGCCGGCAAGGGCGACAAGGAATCGGCAAGGAAAGTAGTGGGTATGTCCATGCTCGTGAGCGTGCTGCTCGGAGTGGTTTTGCTCTTAGTGGGTTTTTTCTTTTCCAAGACATTCCTCGGCTGGATGAACTGTCCCGATAACGTCATCGACCTTTCCACGAAGTATATGAAGATATACTTTATCGGTATGCCGATAATGATGCTGTACAACTTTTCGGCTTCCATTTTGCGTGCGGTGGGCGACACCATGCGCCCGCTCATCTATTTGATAATCGGCGGCGTAGCAAACATCGGGCTTAATATTATGTTCGTGCTTGCGTTCAAAATGGACGTCGACGGCGTCGCGATCGGCACCGTTGCCTCTCAGGCGATCTCGGCGGTACTGTGCATAATCACACTGCTTAAAAGCAAGGGATTTTGCCACCTAAACCTCAAATATATACGCATTTACAAAAAAGAACTTATCGACATGATAAAGATAGGGCTGCCCGCAGGCTTGCAAGGCTGCGTCTTTTCCATTTCCAACGTCATGATACAGTCCACCATCAACGGCTTCGGCGACATAACCATGACGGGCAATACCGTTGCAAGCACCATCGAGGGCTTTATCTACAACGCCTGCTACTCCGTTTCGCTCACAACGCTCGCATTTGTTTCGCAAAACTACGGTGCGAAAAAACCCGAGCGCATAAGGCTTGTGGTAAAGGAGTCCGCGCTTGTCGTCGGCGTCCTCGGCATTGCGCTTGCCGCCATAGTCCTGCTCTTAGCCCATCCGCTCTGCTCGATCTTTTCAAGCAACGAAGAGGCGATAGGCATTGCCAAGGAAAGGCTGTATTGGGTGGGAAGCACCTATATGATCTGCGGCATTATGGATATGCTCAGCAACACCATGCGCGGGCTCGGAAAGTCCACCACCGCAATGATCGTAAGTCTTTCGGGCAGCTGCATTTTCAGAATTTTGTGGATCCATACGTTCTATCGGCTCAATCCGACGCTCCCCATGCTGTACGTGGTGTACCCCATCAGCTGGGTGCTTACGGTCGGAATTTTCTTGGCTCTCTACTTCCCCGTCATGCGTAAGACCCAAAAGCAACTTATCGCCGAGCGAGAAGAACGCAACGTAAACTCCGTTTTCAAGCAGTCGGAGGGTCAAAGCGAGAACTTCGTTTCCGAACAGGGCGAAGAGCAGAGCGAAAATGCCGCAGAGCGACAATAAGGGCGTTAAAAGCGGAAAGTTTTTGTCCGAATTTGCAAGAGTGGGCGTATGGCGTGCGTTTTTGATTGACATTTCGTTTCGAGTGTGTTAAGATATAGTAACCAAGCACCCATAGTTTAATGGATAGAGCATAGGTCTTCGGAACCTATTGTGAGGGTTCGAATCCTTCTGGGTGCGCCAAAAAATGGTAGGACGCCTTTGGGCGTCCTACCATTTTTTGGCACTTAGAGGGATAACGAACCCCTGTTTTTTCGCCGATAGGGGAAAAAACAGGGGTTCGTGGTGCGACGACG
>CANRNV010000030.1 GCA_947632125.1 uncultured Clostridia bacterium | reverse complement strand
AAACGACATAACCAAAGTTGACGTTGCTGACCCCGCAGAACGCTCACATTTCAGCTTACTCTATTATACGAGCCGTCGGCGCACAGCGTAAGCTTGCGCCGACTGAGGGGATTCGCCGCTCGTAATGTAATTATAGTAATAAAGCCATTAAAAAGCGAAAAAATAGGTACACAAAAAGATTTTATTTAGCGGCGAGGTTGAAAAGTATTTTTCTGCCTCGCCGCAGATAAAAGTTTTTTGTGTTACTTTTTTTCAAAAAAGTAACAATAAAGCAAAAGGGTGGAACTTACGTCCCACCCTTTCGCTCTTAATTATAAAGAAGGCTATTCGTATGCAAAACTTAATTATTTACACTGTTTCGTTGGTATGTTATAACTTTAATTTAAGCTTTTTCCTTGGTGTATAAATCCAATAAAGTACCGGCTGTTCCTTCATGCACGGTAATAGTGTCGTTGTCGGGATCGTAATCAAGAATTTTCGTAACGTTGGCGTTGTTTGCACTCGCTATTGTGATCGTCTTGGTTTCCTCGTCATACTTGACAACAACATACTTGATGTCGCTGACGGATTGAGCAAAATGGTAAGTTACATCAGTTCCGTCAAACACGTAATAAGCGTTTCCGTCATAACGAACATACTTACCCGAAACGCTATCCGGAAGATTGTCGCAAGCAACGGGAATCGGATGTTTGATGTAGGTACCATAGTCATACGTCAAGGAGCAATCGCCATTATCCTCCAATTTCATCGAAGTGAAATATCGAACTTCACCCGTACTATCCTGTGTAATGGTGATCGTCGCCAATTCGTCCCAACCGGTTATTTTATATTCGCCATTCGTAGGCACGTCAGTCGACTTTTGAACGGTAACGGTGTAATCGGAACGAATTTCCACATAGCTCTTGTCATTATAGTACTTACCGAAGAAATACTCGGGAATATCGAACTTTTCCGGCTCGGTTGTTTGCTCCCTGGTAAAGGTGCCGGTAACACCGCCGTTGGTTCCTATCAACTTACCGTTAGTACCGATAGCAAGATAGAACGAATCCAAACTCGATTTATCCCCTTTGCAGTAAAGTCTGTTGTAAACCGTTTCTCTGCCGTTCATGTCATAAGAAATGGTGAACGAACCGTTTTGATACTTAGAGCCGCCACTGAATACAAGACCACTCATATAGATAACAAACTCATAGGTTGTACCTGCAGCCTTATACGTTCCGTCAAGACCTGCGGGCAGGTTGTCGATCGTGTATACATCATCACCTGCGGTAAGAGTACTCGTCTTAGCGTCGTAAGTAAATTCGACCTCACCTACCGATCCGCCGCCGAACATGACGATCTTGCCTGCCTCTTTGTCGAAGCTCTTTATCAAATACTGCTTGTAAACATTGCCTACTTTCAAGATCGGCTTTGCAGTACCGTCTAAGATAAGAGTAGCGGTATCGTTTTTGAATGTGCCCCTAAGTGCGGTGACATCACCCTCCGTTTCGCACGGACGCGAAGCATAATAATCGGTATCACTGCTCTTTAATTTGAGCATATCCTTGTCGGCATCGTAGTAGAATTCCCTAACTGTACCGGTCCATAAAAGAGATTTAAGAGTGATCACGCCGTCATTATACTTAGCAAATAAGAAGACGTTGATAGTAGGCGCCTTGGGGCTGCCGGAACCGGTCACTTCATTGCTTCTTGCCTCGGTGATCTTGACGACCATGTCGGTCATATTGAAATCTATGGTTTCATCCATATTGAAGAACGAATTGTCCGTCTGCAACTTTTCGGGAAGCTTGGATTTGTCGATCTTCCTCGTGTAAACCGTACTACCGTCTTTGAATTCGTCGGGATTTGTTGCATCAAAGCCGTACGAAAGTTCTTTTATGAATTTGACTTTAAGCAACTTATCCCTGTCATTGTAATCGGAGATGTAGTAGCGTTTAATGGTCGTATTATTAAATTGATCACGACCATAGATAATAAACGTACCATTTTCGAAATCGACTACTATCTTATCCGTTCTATACGTACCATCCGAGTATCCGATCATATGTAGATATGTACCCGAAACAGAATTTGCAACTTCGGTGGGAATACCTGCGGTCGAGGTTGCGGGCAAACGGATTAAAGTATCGTTGCCATTAGAGTAAGGACTAATCTTACAGCAGTCCTCGACATAGTCGTACCACAAGTTCAAGGAGTCCCCAATCTCAGCCTTCACTTTTACTCCCCAGCCGTACTTCTTACTGTTTATCTCTTCTTCTTCGCTCTTAATGGTGTATACCGTCGTTGCGCCGTCAACTTTCTCTTCGGTGATCTCGTTGTCGGTTATGGTGTACTTTGCATCAAGCGAGTAGAATTCGCCGGTGAACTTTACGGGACGTCCCTTGGTAAAGGTTTCGGAATTGTAAGACAATTTCTTGTCGGTAAGCGTAAGCGTAACGTATTCCTCGGTCGCGCTTGCGTCCTTAGCTTTAAGCGTCATCTCGCCGCTCTCTACATCAAAGGCGTAAATTCCGTACTCGCCGTTGAGTTTTGCCGCAGTGTCGAAGCCGCTGAGTATAACGTCATATCCGATAATATCGATGTACTTTGCCTTGCCCTCGATGTAGTAAGTGCCGCTGATATCCTCGGGGACTTTGGCTGCGAGGTTGGCTGCGCTTTCCTTAAATACCTTATCAAGATCTGCGCTTTCACCTTTTACGGTAACGGTCTTTTCCGTTTCGTCGTAAATCATCTTTACGATTTCGGGGGTGGCTCCGTTACTATTTATTATATGACCTGTTTCGAGGTCGTAGACCTGTGTCAAGGTAAGGGTCTTGGTCGTAGCGTCATATGCGGTTACATAGAAGTATATATACTGACCGCTGACTTCTGTGCGTATAACCTTGTAATTCTCGTCATTGTCGAATACATAGCTCAAGTTCGAATTGTCGCCGACATATTCGTACGTGCCTACAAGCGTTTCCGGAACATTCTCGGCAGGCGTAACGAAGAGCTCTTCGCCCTTGTATACCTTTTCGCCGTTTGTAAGGGTGTTCGCTATAAGGTCGTAAGTGAGTACTATGGTCGTCTTTTTATCGTCTGCCACGGCAAGAGTTATCTTCCTGGTGGTGTCGCTTGTTCCGTCCTCGAGTTTGGTGACAACGTAGCTGACTGCGTCGCCGCTTGCGGGGGTGAATACCACGTTCTTGCCGGAGAATGTATAGGTGCCATCGGAAGCAAGTGCGTATGCGCCCTTAAGGTCTGCGGGAAGCGCGCCTGCAAAGGGGATAGGTCTATTGGGATCCGGCTGATCGTAAACTTTGTATAACGACGATTGCTTTTCTATAAGTTTACCGTTGTATGGATTGTATCTGAACCAGCGTTTTCCTTGGATGCTCGGGAAGCGCGCCTCCATCATAAAGAAGGTGTTGCCCGAATTGTCCTTACGCTCAACAGCCACGTCAAAATAACCGACAAGATTCTGCGTCTTGGTGCCTTGTGAAGCTGTACCATAAGTTGTGGTTTCGGTATAGGTTACGATGTTATTTTCCACATCTACGGTTATCTCCGTTTGAACCCAATCTCCTCCGATGTCGCCGGCGAAATCCCAAATACCCTCGATGTTCTTGGTTGCTTCGGGGAAAACAAAATCTTCACTGCCTAATATAAACGAGGTACCTTGAGAATCGTTAATGCTAAAAGAACCATTGTAGTTTATCCAAGCAATATCCGATTTTCCGCCCGTTCCCAACCAATCGGCGGTGCTATATGATATGGTGGGACCGCTCCAGGATATACGGTTTCTGTTTCCCGAACCCGGTATACCTTCAATCCAGATGTACGCGGTACCCGTGCTGAGAAGCTCGGCTTCCTTTATGTTGTGTACGCCCTCGATTTTTACCAATTGACCATCATCGGAATAGGTGTAATCCAAATAGGAATACTTTATATCCACTTGCTTGCCGTTGATAAAGTCGAAGTACATACCGTTCTTCTTCGCACTTTCGTACTTGTCAAGAGCAAAGCCGGCTTTTACTACCTCCCTCATGCCGATCGCATATTCGGTGTCGGGATTTTCGGGCTCGCCTTGCTTTACAAGAGCTTTCGTAGTGCCGCTGCCGTAATTGAGCTTTATACGCCTATCGGTGACCTTTTCAATGCTGAACTCTCCTTGGGTTCCATTCGGTACGACGAAAGTAACTTTGTCGTCGCCCTCTGCCTTAAACGACGTTGCGGTTACCACTTGAAGTTCATCGTCGCGATAGAACGAGATCTTCAACTCCTTGCCGTCGAAATTAACCGTCCAAGGCTTTACCGCTTGGGTTTCTACCTCCTCTTGCCACTCGCCTTGTAGCCAGGCAAGCTTGTCGACCGGCTCGTCCGGGTTATCCGGATTGTCGGGGTTGTCCGGATCCTCGCCGCCTCCGCCGCCTTGCCATGTGGGATCGGTTGCGCCGCACACGGTGCACGTTCCGTCTTTGAACGTATGCTTGCCGGTTGCTTCGATCACACAATCCAACTCGTCAATCTGATTACCATCATCGTCGAACCAATAGCCGCAAATAGTGCATACGTTGTGGGCGCGTATTCCGTCTTTACCACAAGTAGCAGCTACTTCGTCTACGGGGACCAAATTGTGATCGTGCTCGCCTATCGGTGTACACGCCAACAGGAGCGAACTGAATACCATTAGTACGCAAAGCACGATCGGTAAAAAGATCTTTTTCATAATGCCCTCCTTCTTAAAATAAATTTTTTTTGTGCCGAGGAGAGAACTTTTTTGCCCCTCACTTCGACTGCACAGGTACATAGAATAAGTTATTCTATGTACCTATTTATATAGTAATATATCATTTTTCAATTTAGATGTCAAGCATAATTCGCCATTTTTTTAATATTTCGATGATTTATTTGTTTATTTAACGTTAAACTCCCAAACTACGGCGAAGAATGTGAAAGAGCCACCCGATTTTGCTTCACGCCGACCTCAAAAATGGATATATTCTCAATTGGCAGGTACATAGAATAACTTATTCTACGTACTTTTTTTGTTATCTCTTTCACAAGCGAAAATAGCAAAAATCCCCCTGTTTTTACTCAAAACAAGGTGGGTTTTATGAAATTTTTGAGTTTTTTCGGGGTGTTGCGATTTTGCAATAAATATTTCTCAATTTGATACTTCATATTTTTATCACAATTTAGTTTTTGCTTACGTTTTCTGCTTTTTGAAAAAAGCAAGGCAAAAACTTTTGAGGGCGAGTAATGCGTAACGCTTCTCCCCTACTCCGTTTCGCTTGTGCGTGTTGGCGAAAAATATTATTAAATCCTGCGTAGCAGACTGCTAAAAAAGGCGCCCCTTAGCTTCGTCGCCGAACGCGACGAAAGCCAAAGGGCGCCTTTCTTAAATGTGTCGCTTCGCTCCGATATAAAGAAATAACGTACCTAACTATGCTCCAATAAAAAGGGCACTTTTTCGTGCCCAAGTGTTTCTTATTAAATAATGAAAGATTACCAAAAAAGGTTTTATTTAGCGGCGAGGTTGAAAAGTATTTTTCAACCTCGCCGCAGATAAAAGTTTTTTGCGCTACTTTTTTACAAAAAAGTAGCAAAATCCCAATGTTAAACTTATTTGAGTTCGACGGTTGCGCCGGCTTCTTTAAGCTTGGTTTCGATCTCCTTAGCCGCATCCTTGCTGACGCCTTCCTTGATAGTGCTGGGTGCGCCCTCGACAAGAGCCTTAGCGTCGCCAAGACCAAGACCGGTGATTTCACGAACGACCTTGATGACGGCGATCTTGTTTGCACCGAACTCTTTAAGGATTACGGTAAATTCGGTCTGCTCTTCCTCGGCGGGAGCAGCTGCTGCGCCGCCTGCTGCGGGAGCTGCGACTGCCATAGCGGCAGCGGATACGCCGAACTCGGTTTCGATCATTTTTACAAGTTCATTAAGTTCAAGAACGGAAAGACCCTTTATGTCTTCCAACATTTTATTCAAATCTGCCATTTTAATTATATCTCCTTTTAATTATTTTTATTATGCTTGTTTTTTGGCAACTTCGTTTAGAGCGACAGCAAGACTGCGCATGGGCGAAGTAAGTAATCCCAACAACTGTCCGATAAGAACGGTTCTCGACGGGATATTTGCGATTTTTGCAATGCCCGCAGCATCCATAGCTTGATTTTCGACAACGCCGCCCTTGATGGCAAGCTTGTTGAGCTTTTTGCCGTTTTCGCTGAGTATTCGTGCGGGAGCCGTGGCGTCATCATACGAGAATGCCACTGCCGTGGGACCCTCGAAAACCTTGTCGAAGCCGCTGATGCCCGCTGCGTTAAACGCCCTGAGAATAAGCCTGTTTTTGATGACCTTGTATTCGATCCCTGCCTCTCTGAGTGCGGAGCGGAGCGCTGTATCTTCTTCGACGGTGATGCCTCGATAGTCCACGATAACTATGCCCAAAGCCCGCTTTACCTTATCTTCAAGTTCGGCGACCTGCTCTTTTTTGAGCTTGAGCGCTTCATTTTCCTTTTCGATAGACAAAATCCATTCCTCCTTTAATAAAATTTGTCCGATCTTACCATAAAGGTCGGACAAAAAACAATTGTTTTTATACAATCATACTTTTTATCTAACCTCGGTAAGCCCATTACGGTTTAGTGCGTTAAAAACGCAACTTACTTTCTACGGTTTAATAATTTAAGCCCTGTAATTGACTTTAATTCCCGGTCCCATAGTGGACGCGGTGGTTACGCTCCTGATATAAATACCCTTGGCGGCGGCAGGCTTAGCCTTGACTATCGCCTCCATTAGAGCGTTGAAGTTTTCGAGCAATTTCTCCTCACCGAACGACTTCTTACCTATCGGGCAGTGGATGATAGCCGTCTTGTCGACCCTGTACTCAACCTTACCTGCCTTGGTATCCTTAACCGCCTTGGCGATGTCGGTGGTGACTGTGCCCGACTTGGGCGACGGCATAAGTCCCTTGGGACCGAGTATCTTTGCTACCCTACCCATTTGACCCATCATATCGGGGCTTGTTATGCACACGTCGAAGTCGAGGAAGTTCTCGTTTTGGATCTTGGCGATGATCTCCTCGGCGCCCACGATGTCTGCGCCCGCCTTTTCGGCTATGTCGGCTTTGTCACCCTTTGCGATGACGAGCACTCTTACCTTTTTACCTGTTCCGTTGGGAAGCACGACCGTGCCGCGCACCTGTTGATCCGCCTGACGGGGGTCTACGCCCAATCTTACGTGAAGTTCGATCGTTTCGTCGAACTTAGCCTTTGCCGATGCAACCACGTTTTTGATTGCCTCTTCCGGCTCGTAAACCTTGGCGATGTCGATGTCCTTAACGGAAGTCATATAATTTTTACCGTGTTTCATACGCCCTCCTTAGTCCTCTACTACGACGCCCATGCTTCGAGCCGTGCCCGCGATCATACTGCAAGCGCTCTCGAGCGAGGCTGCGTTGAGGTCGGGCATTTTAAGCTTGGCTATTTCCTCGACTTGCGCCTTGGTAAGCTTTGCCACTTTGTCCTTGTTGGGTTTTGCCGAACCCGATTCGATCTTTGCCGCTTTCTTGATAAGAACTGCCGCAGGGGGCGTTTTTAATACAAAAGTGAAAGAACGATCGGCGTAGATCGTGATAACTACGGGAATGATCATTCCGTCCTGACCCTTGGTCTTTTCGTTAAATTCCTTGGTAAAGCCCGGAATATTTATTCCGTGAGGTCCGAGGCTGGAACCGACCGGAGGTCCCGGGGTCGCTTTTCCAGCGGGCAATTGCAGCTTTACCATAGCCGTAATTTTTTTTGCCATTTTTTTACTCCTTGCTTATTTTTTATATATGCAATCGAGGTGTTATCGAGCAAAAATGCCCTCCCTGAATGTATATTACAAATTTTCGATAAGTTCTATTTGAGTGAGTTCGAGTTCCACGGGGGTGGCTCGTCCGAACATGCTTACTATTACCTTGCACTTGCCCGCTGCGGCATTGATAGACTCGATGTCGCCGACAAAGCCTTCGAGCGCACCGTCTATTACGCTCACCTTGTCCCCTACCTTAAATTCGGTGTCCACGACAAGCTTTTCGAGGTGCATGCGCTTTACCTCGTCGTCGGTAAGCGGAATGGGTCTGCCCATTGGTCCGACAAAGCCCGTCACCCCACGGGTGTTGACGATCATGTGCCACATGGAGTTGTCGTATATCATCTTTATGAGCACGTAGGACGGGAACATCTTGCGCTGAACGATCTTGCGCTTCCCGTTCTTCTCCTCGACGACGTCCTCCATCGGAATAGCTATCTCCATGAGCCGCTCTTTAAGCCCGTTTTTGGTAAAAACCATTTCGAGATTGACCTTTACCATGTTTTCGTAGCCCGAATACGTATGCAATGCGTACCACTTGGGCTCGGGCTTTACGTCGGAATCGACGACCATGGTAGGTTCAATCGGCTCGGTATGTTTTTCGTCCATTATTTACTCCTTATCGAAGCATAAAAGCGTCAGTAAGGTCGGGAAGCAGAGCACCGTGACCGTATTGAAGCAAAAGGTCAAATCCCAGCAAGACAACAAGGAAAACGACTACCACGCCCAAAACTACGAGAGTGTTTTTTAAGACCGTCTTAAAACTCGGCCAGCTGACCTTTTTGAGTTCGGAAAACGCTTCCTTAAAGAATGTGCCGAGTTTGCTCTTGCGCTTCGGCTTTTTTTTGGTTACTTCTTTGGAATTGGTATTCTTGTCCACGGTTATAACTCCTTACTTGGTTTCCTTATGAACGGTATGCTTGCGGCAGAATCTGCAATACTTTTTGAGTTCGATTCTGTCCGGATCGTTCTTTTTGTTCTTCATATCGTCGTAATTTCTTTGTTTGCATTCCGTGCATGCCAAGGTAATTCTGGTTCTCATTTTCGTTGCTCCTATAAGTCACTAAAAACACCACCCTAAGGCGGTGATACTTTACTATCAATATGTTAACATCTTCGACACGGCTGTGTCAAGCGTTTTGCGCGGGGTTTGGAAAAAATTATCTTATTTTTTAGGTAAAATCTATAATTTTTGGTCTAAAACGGTAATCTTACCCATTAACTTCACCATCATCGTGCCGTACGCCTTTAATTTATCGACGTCCATGCCCGTGTATACGGCGGGCGACACCCCCGTAAACTCTTGCCCGTTAAAGGTGTATGTGTACCTCACCTTGTAGTACTTGCTCGAACCGAATTTGGTGTGGAATGCCTCCTCGAACCTGCCTATGCACCCCACTCCCTTTGACGCCACGACAAGGTAGACGATATTTCGGATGAGATAATAAAGCGCAAGTGCAAACGAAATGCCGGCAAGGCTCCACAAAAAGCCGCTTTCGAAGTAGTCCATGGGCTTATAATAGTCGACGTAAGTCTTGTCGTAGGTGATATAGTTGCCGTCCTCGTCTATCGAATAGTAGATATCGATCATTCCGCCCATCTCCCTGTAATCCGCCATGGTGTAGGTGTTCATGGTAGCCGCATCGCACATGGTGAGCGGGTCGAAGTCTTTGCCGTTGTATTTTTGGGTGTGGTTATGATTTGTATGATTTGCGTCCGTATAGGGAAGATCGTAGCCCCAATAGTACGGAATATCGTCCCTATCATCTTGATAGATGGTGCCGTCGAGCTTTTTCATCGGAACGGACGCTATCGTACCGCTCTCTTTGAGCTTTGCGATCACGTCGTTGCTTTGCTTCATATTCAGGTAAAAGTAAAAGCCTATAATCGCCAAGAGAGCGGCGATTATAAGGTACAAAATAAAGCGATTTCTCCACTTTCTAATCACTTTTTATTCTCCTTATAACAAAAGAAGTGAATCTGTCCAAGGCAAAGCCGAACATAGTCATAACCGCGACAAACGCCACACCCATTGCCGCAACGTACTTTTTGATGTCGAACCCGGCAACCTCTTTAAGCAAGGTGGCAAACAAGACGTACACAAGAGCCGAAAAAATCGCAAACAGGAGCGCTCTGAGCAAGATCTGCCATATCCCTTTGCGCAGCTTGTTCGTGCAAAATATTATTATCGCAAAGGGCGAAAACAAAATGAAGCTGTACAAAATTTCGCCGCCGCCTATCCCGCCGATCAAAAACCCTATGAGGTTGCTTGTAAAGATGACGATGACCGCACACGCCTTGCCGCTTTTCGCCTCGCAAAGGCAGTACAGCGCGCAACAAACCGCAAGCGGCGAGATCAAATGAAAGAGCGACGATATTATTATGCATATCGAAGAAAGGGCGCAAATCACCCCTCCGAACGCAAGATCTCGGGTACTCATCCGCCGCAGCAGCGAAACGGCGCCATCATACATTCAAGACAGCACAAGGTGGTGCAGCAGTTGCTGAGGCAATTGCCTGCCACGTTGGGCTGCGCGCCGCCCGCATTGCCTCCGAGCTGCTCGGGCGGGGTTTCGGGATTGCCCATTTTTTGAATGAGCTTATTTAAGGCATCCTTGTATTTGAGGTTGTTCGGATCGAGGCGCACCGCTTCGCTCAAATGCGTTTTGCAGTCGTTCATCCAATCTCGCTTGTAGTAGATGAGCGCTTGATAATAGTGCCACTCCCCGTCCCTCGGCGTGATGGCGTCCAATTTGCTTTGCGCACCGTCCAAATTTCGCTCTTTTATGAGCGCCTCGACAGCCGAGTAGCCCGTGCCGTACTTTTGCTCCTCCTCTTTCTCGCGCTGACGAGCGGAAAGGATCGACCAGGCGTCCTCGAGTTCGGTGAGCTTTCTCGCTCCCTCGGCTCCTTTTTCACCCGGCAAAAATCGCTCCTCGCCGTACTTCGCTTTGAGTTCGTCGTAGCGCTCTTTGAGCTGCTCGAACGAGGCGTCCTCGGGCATAGATAATATTTCGTAAGGGGTTTTCATTATATTACTCCTTGCCCACCTTGATGGTAGGTCTGTTAAGCTTTTTGGTGCTACTTAGCAATTCTTCCGCCTTTTGCCTGAGCCCTATGTGCACTGTTTTGCGCAACAGGTCGTAACTTTGAGTGAACGGGAGACTGTTAAAACACTCTATCGCTCTATTGATGGTGACGTTCAAAATGAACTCTATATCTTGCCCGTATCGCGAAAAGTACGCCTGCCTATCCGGCTTATCAAAAGGCATATTGACCAAAAACGGATTGTAACGTTTCGCCTTGAAGTCCTCCTCGAGGTCATCGAGAGCGTCGATGAGATACACGAACTTGGCTACGTTGTATATCAGCCCGAGGCTGTACTCGTTGGCTTTCCCCCCGAGCAGCTGCTCCCCGCTGTCCCGCATCATAGAGGCGAATGCGTCGCTCACCCTGTCCAAGCCGACCGCGCCTATACTCTCGTACTCGGTGAGCAAATCGTACTTGCTTGTTACGATCTCGTCCACTTTGGGCAAAGCCGCCTTGCTCTTATTATATGCACGGCGGAGCGAACGCATAATCATCTTGTACTTGGAGCCCTCTCCGTCCCGCACTCCGTCCACCGCCTTGCGGTAACTCAGTATCACGTTGAAAAAGACTATCTTATCGAGCAGTTCGCTTTGGACCACAGGTCGTTTTTTGGGGCTTATTAGGCACCTGCTTGCCTTGAAGTCCACGTCCTGCGAAAGCAAGTCGTGGATAAGAATGTTGAAAAACGTTATGTCGTAGTTGGTGGCAAATCGAGCGTACTGCCCGAGCAATTTGCCCGTTCTTATGCATAAGCCGCAATAAAACGACGTAAAAAGCGCATTGTCCTCTTTTGTCAAAGCGCCCGCAGGCGGAACGACGTACCCGTACATTTATACGACGAAGCCCACCTTTCGTTTCGCCTTGGCGAGAGTTTTGTAGGCAATATGAGCCGCCTTGTCCGCGCTCGAAGAGAGCAACTCGGCGATGTACGCCTTGTCCGAGCGAATACGCCTGTATTCCTCTTGCGCTTTAAGAAGAAAAGAAGCGACGGTTTCGCCCACGGCGAGTTTGAACCGAGCATAGTTCCCGTCCGAAAATTCGCTTGCCACTTCGTCGGTGGTTTTGCCCGTAAAAGCCGAGTATATGGTCATAAGATTGCTTATTCCCGGCTTGTCGGGCGAAAAGACGATCTCGGAGCCGCTGTCCGTCACCGCGCGTTTGAACTTACGCATGATCGTATCCTTATCGTCAAGCATAAACACGGTGCCGTCGGCGTTTTCGTCCGTCTTACCCATCTTGGCGGTGGGGTCGATGAGGCTGCCGATCTTGGCTCCGACCTTGGGATAAACCCCCTCGGGCACGACGAATGTCGGCGAGTAGCGATTGTTGAAGCGATCGGCTATCGTCCTGGCGAGTTCGAGGTGCTGCTGCTGGTCCTTGCCTATCGGCACGTACTTTGCGCCGTACAACAGAATGTCGGCAGCCATCAAAACGGGATAGGCAAACAGCCCTACGTTCACGTTTTCGGGAGCTTTCAAACTCTTGTCCTTGAATTGTGTCATACGGCGCGCCTCGCCGAACATGGTGAAGCAATCGAGTATCCAAGCGAGTTCGCTGTGCATGGGCACTCGCGATTGCAAAAACAACAGGCATTTATCGGGGGTGAGCCCGAGCGCAACGAGCATCGAAAACATATCGAGAGTGTTTTCTCTCAAAGCCGACGGCTCGATGGTTACGGTTATGCTGTGAAGATCCGCGACCGTATAAATGCAGTTATACTCGTCGGTCATAGCCGTCATATTTTTGATCGCGCCGAGGTAATTGCCTATTGTAAGTTTCCCCGTGGGTTTAAGCGCGCTGTATACCGTTTCCATTATGATATTTTCCTTGATATTTATTTGCAACCTTTGACGAATTTTTCGAATCTCGAAAGTCCTTCCCTGATTTCCTTTTCGCCCGTTGCGTAGCTTAAACGAACAAAGTCATCGGCGCCGAACGACTCGCAGGGAATAACTGCGGTGTACAACTTGTCGAGCATTATCGAAGCCACGTCGAATGCCGAAGTGATTTTCGCCCCGTCATAAGTCTTGCCAAACAGCGACTTTACATTCACCATAACGTAGAACGCGCCCTCGGGCTTGATGATGGGAAGTCCGACCTTTGCCATAAGTTCGACCATGAGGTCCCTCCTCTTTTCGAAAACGCCGTTCATCTCTTTAAGGAACTTTTCACCCTGCTTGTCCGACAAAGCGACCGTCGACGCATATTGCGCTATGCTGTTGGGATTGGACGTGGAGTGGCTTTGTATGCTGCCCATAGCTTTGCTAAGCTCGGTGCTCGAAGCGGTGTAGCCTATTCTCCAACCGGTCATGGCATATGCCTTGCTCATGCCGTTGACGATGACCGTGCGCTCTTTGAGTTCCTCGGAGCAAGCCGCGATGCTCATTGTCTGCACCCCGTATATAAGTTTTTCGTAAATCTCGTCGCTTATTACATAGACCTGCTTGTGTTGAAGCAATTCTTTTCCGAGAGCCTCGATCTCCTCCTTGCTGTATACGACACCCGTCGGATTGCTCGGGTTGTTGAGGATTATCGCCTTGGTCTTGGGCGTTATAGCCTTACGAAGTTGCTCGGGCGTGAGTTTGAAGCCGTTCTCGGGCAAAAGTTCGACGATGACGGGCGTGCCGTCCGAAAGTTTGACGAGTTCGGGATATGTAAGCCAAAACGGAGCGGGAATGATAACCTCGTCGCCCTCTTCGACAAGCGCCCTTATGGCGTTGGAGAGCGAGTGCTTGGCGCCGTTGCTTACCACAATTTGATTTATATCGTATGTTACTCCGTTTTCTCTTTGCAACTTGTCGCAAATGGCTTTACGAAGCTCCACCGTTCCGCTTGCGGGCGTGTACCTTGTAAAGCCCTTGTCGAGAGCCTCTTTTGCCGCATCGATGATGTATTTCGGGGTATCGAAGTCGGGTTCGCCCGCCCCGAACGAAATAACGTCAAGTCCGTCCGCTTTCATCTTTTTCGCCTTGGCGGAAATTGCAAGCGTCAACGAGGGGGAAACCCCCAAAGCTCTCTTTGATAAACTCATAAACATAAACCTCCAAATTAAACAGTACCTATATTATAGCTTATAATCCAAAAGAAATCAACTGTTTGGGGGTGAGAATATATGAATTAACGCTAAAACATATTTGTCGAATTGGGGACGGCGTCGTTTTGGATCGCCTTTACAAGCGAAAGCGTCACTTGAAGAATTATTTTTGCGTCGTCGGTGTAGTTTGTGTCCACCATCGCTTTAAGCGAAACGATCTTTTCGTCGACCGCCCTTAGCACGTTGTGATTGCCGAGGCAAAACAGTACCTCCTTGTTGTTCTCCCAAGTGGTATAAACCTCGTTCATACGCCAAAGTGATTCGGTATTCCTTACGTCCTCGTGACGCTCAAAACTCTCTTCCACAAGTTTAAGTCCGTCGTATATCTCGGTGTATACCCTTGTCGTGTACGCTATCTCCCAAATCGAGCCGCCTATCAACAGGGCGACAATGACGGAAATGACTATGAGCTTTTTCACCACTGACCCCCTACCGCCACTTTCGCCGTAAAGTACTTGCCCTTTTTGGGCGAAACATACATCGTTCCGTCCTGTCGCACGTCGGCGTAAAGCACATCCTTGACTCCTTTAAGTCCGTTTTTGCGCAGAGCCACGTTTATTACGTTCTCGTTGGTGTTTGCCCTTACGAGGTTGTCGTTGTTCCACTTCCCGTCCACGGCAAGTATAAGCGGCATGAGTGCGGGAGTGGGCTTGGTGGGATCGACCATGCGCTCGACGACGCTCATCTTGCCGTTTGTTTCGATTATGGCGTACTCTATATCGTTGATGTCCATATAGCCGGTGGTGTGCACCGTTTCCACAAGGTCGTGAACGTTCATATTCATCTTTTTGAGGTTCTCCATATTGATCCCGTCCTTGTCGATGACTATCATAGCCCGACCCGTCATAACTCGCCTTGCCCACAGGCTCTTGCGTGCGATAAACGAGAGGATTATTTGCAAAAACGTCAGTGTGATCACAGGCACGATCGAACTGTAAAACGGTATATACGGGTCGTTGATCGGTATGCATGCCACCTCGGCAATGACCAAGGTGATGACGAGCTCGAACGGCTGCATCTCGCTGAGCGTCCTCTTGCCCATAAGCCTTACCGCTATGAGCACGACAATAAATATTATGGTGGATTTTATAAACAGTATAAGCATAATGTTAGTATGATGCTTTTCAAAAATTTTACTCTTTTTTCCGTTCAGGCTCGTTTTTGCCCAACTCGTATACCCTCGCGGCGTTTGCAAGCTGTCGTTTGCTCGACTGGCGAACCCGAATCTGGCTTACATACTATGAGCGCATTTGGGGCTTAAAACACGTTTCGCCGCACGGACTTCGACATACATATTGTAGCCTGCTTCTATCACAAAACGTCCCGATCCAGACGGTGAGCAAATACATGGGACATAGCGACAGCACAGTCACTTTGAAAGTTTACAGTCACTTTATCCCAGACACACAGGAAAAGGCGCTTTCCGCATTGGACAAACTTACCTGATAAAATTGGTTGCACATAAAATGCAACCAATTTTTCCTACATATTGTATTTGTAAAACAAAAAACCGCAATATATTGCGGTTTTCGTGTCTTTAGTAGCCGAAAAGGCTTTTTCTATATATTGCCACTTATAGCCTCTCTATACGATAAAAGCCCGAATTTTTATTCATTCGAGCTTTCTTCTATGCTTTCTTCTATTTGCAAGCCGCTTTTCAAAACTATAACTATTTTACCTTCGGGCATAACCCGTATGTATCTTACCACTTGTCTTACGGACATATCGTCATATTCGCTGAAACTTATTTCCGCATTGGTAAAAATCTTTTTTAATCTTTCTATCTCGGCACTCGCTTCTTGATCGGCAGCTATTTTAGCTTTTGCCAAATCAATTTCGTTTCGCAAAGCAACCATTTGACTGCATAACCGAGAAATTACCTCTTTATACTTTTGGGGATTTTCGCTCTGCTTCCTAAGCCTTACTATGTCGTCCATCTCTCGATCAAGTTCTTTAATTTGTTGCTCCATCGCAAAAATATCCAAAGTTTCATTGCTGCCTGTTACTGCATAAGACAGTCCGGCAAGAATTACATTCAATGCGCTCTCTTGGTTTTTAATAGCTCTATTTAACCCACGAGCAATACAAGCCTGTAATTTAGTTTCCTCTATGGTTATTGAATGCCGACAATAAGTATGTCCGTGTTCGACTCTGCTCAAGCATCGCCATACCTTTTTCTTTTCTCCGTTCCTTACCCACGTCCTTCTCCTATACGGACTACCGCACTCTCCGCAAACAAGCAATTCGGTCAAAGCGAATTTTCCGCTATACTTTCCTTGCTGTGTTATGGTGTTATCCGACGTTTTTCTTTTACTACTTCGTCGAGAAATTTCAAGCTGCACTAACTTAAAAGTATCTCGGTCTATAATCGCAGGATGATTATTGGTAATAAGATATTTTGTTAGTTCGCCCCTATTCTTTTTGACTTTTTTGGAAATGCAGTTTTCCGTAAATGTTTTTTGTAATAGCATATCCCCGGCATAGCGCTCATTGGTAAGAATATTCCGTATGCTCTTTTTGTTCCATATATTGCCACCTTGTGCAGTCGCAACGTTATTGCTTTCAAGATAAATTTTTAATTGATCGACGCTATACCCATTCAAAAACAGTTGGAAAATATTGCGTATAATTTCCGCTTCTTCGGGAACTATTTTCGGCTCTCCATCTTCACCTTTGGTATATCCCAAAAGGTTATATCTGAATTTGAACGTGCCAAACTTCATCCTTTGCCTTATGCCCCATTTTACATTTTCGCTTATGTTCTCGCTTTCAGCTTGTGCCATAACACTATGAAAGCCTATTAACATTTCGCTATCGGATTTTAACGAATCGAGATTTTGCTCCTCAAAGAAAACGCCTATTCCTTTTGCTTTCAATTGTCTTACATATTTTAAGCTATCTACTGTGTTTCTCGCAAATCGGGCGACGGATTTTGTAAGTATCAAATCGATTTTGCCTTTCTCGCAGTCCCTTATCATTCGCAAGAAATTGGGACGTTTCTTTGCCATAGTACCCGTTATGCCCTCGTCTGCATATATATCCACAAACCGCCATTTGGGATTTTTTTGGATTACATCCGTATAATGAGTAACTTGTGCCTTATAACTTTCTATCTGATCGTCGCTGTCGGTAGATACACGGCAATAAGCGGCAACCCTCAAAATGGCGTTTTCGTCATTTTGTTTTGAAAGCAGCGGATTAGCCTCTATCTTTGTCACTATTTTCTTTGTTGCTACTTCTTGCATTTGTACCTCCTTTATCGGTCGTCGCTTACCTTTTCGCCACCGAAAAATTCTATCGTCATTTTACCCTCTCGGGATACATATATTTGTCTTATCGTTTTCCTTAAAAAATTCCCTTTTACTATATCTTCGTCGCTTGTGTCTTGTATCATAGATATGATTGGCTCTTGCTCACAAACATCGCTATAATCACAAGCCTTGAATTTCAATGCCGCCATCTGCAATATGACGCTCTTGCCTATCTTAAAATTTGGATTAATGTCATTCATAATACTTGTTAGTTCGTTATCGCACTGCACTATTTCCATAGTCTTGTTATATCTCGGTTTGTCGGAATTTATAGTTAGTAATTCGGGAGATAATCTTACTTTGCTTATTATGCTTTTTATGCCGGTAATGATGGCATTATCGTCAACATATATTTCATTCTTACATCCGCCGACACAGAGCCACTTCTCTCTTGTTCGCCACTTCGGTATGCGCCTTAACCTTTTTCCGCACTCTCCGCAAACGACTATGGATTTCAAATACTCGATATAATCGTCTTGCTTGACTGCTTTTACGCTTTTGTCTGCTTTTATCGAATTGGCTCTCTCGAATATGCTTTCGCTTATTATTGCCGGATAGCCTTTCCTGCCTATATATCGCTCGTTGCATATTACTCGGTCTACCCTGTTTTTATTCCATTGGCAATTATCTTCCAAAAACTCTATTTTCCTGTTCGTCAAATCCTCTGCTATGGCTTTTAACTGCTTGCCCGATACATAACTCTCGAATATGTTTTTAACTATTTCGGCTTCGCCGTTTACAATGACTATTTCTCCGTCATTTATGCCATAGCCAAAACTGATCGTCCTGTTAGCCACTGTTTCTGCCTCCTTATGTGAAATTCAAGTTCGCATTTCAATTTGAAAGTAATAGAACCGTTTTCTTCTATGTATATCGTCTTTACTATTTGACTAAACAAATCCTCGTCCATTCCTCGAAGTCCGTCTATACAAGATAATACCCTTTGCAGCTCCCTTAATTTTTCTATGCAGCTTTCTTCTTCGTCCTCGTTTAACAGCTTTAATCGTCTGCTCCTTAACTCCGCTATTTGCCTTTCCAACCTATCTACCTTTTCAAAATAAATAATGTCGGGTATTATTTTGCTTGTGTATAATTCGGTATACATATTCTTCTGCTCTCCGAGCGATGCCACCTCAATATCTATCTCGGTTATGGCATTATTGCCCTTGTTTATCTTCGTTTTCAATGCTATGAGCTGACTCAAAGTTTCGTCAACAAGCACTTTACTATTCGCCTTTAATGTATTGATCATAATTACAAAGGCATTATCAAGTTCCGCATCCGAATAGCTTGACGAATGACATTCGGCATTTCTCAAACTCTTTTTGGAACATACCCAATATCTGCCGCTGTTTCTCGTTATTTTTTTGTATACCCATCCGCAGTGACGACATCGAATTTTGCCGCTGTAAAATTCATTCTTGTTGACTTTCTCTGTCCTTGTGGCTTTTTGCTTTATTATTTCTTGTACTCTATCGAACAGTTCTTTGCTTACAATAGGCTCGTGCGTTGCCTCGTAATGGTATTTGGGCAATTCGCCCCTGTTCTCCTTTGTTCGGAGCGGCAATACCATAGGCGTATAGTATTTTTGGAATATACTGTCGCCCATATACTTCTCATTTGAAAGGATATAACGTATCTGATTTGTAGATAAATCTTTAATACCACGACTTAACATTGTATAGAAGATTTTATTTGCACCCATACCCGATAGATACAAATTAAATATCTCTCGTACATTCTCCGCCTCCGATTCGACTACAATTAACTTGCCGCTTATAAGCCTATATCCGTATGGCGCATTGGTAGTGTTAAACGTGCCGTCCGCCATCCTCATTCTATACGAGGTTTGCATCCGCTTGGATGCCGACATCGATTCGTTTTGAGCAAAAGCGCTCTTTATATAGAGTATCATTTCAGAGTTCATTCGCTCGGTGTCTATATTGTCATTTTCAAAGAAAATGCTCGTCCCATAAGACTTTAATGCTCGGACCGTTTCGATACATTCAAGCGAATTTCGTGCAAACCTCGTTACGCTCTTTACAAGCACTCTGTCTATCTTCTTATTCTTACAGTCTTTTATAAGCCGCTTAAATTCGTCCCTTTTCTCTATTACCGTGCCTGTTATGCCTTCGTCCGCATAAATATCTACAAGCACCATATTGTCGTTCCGTCTTATATGATTGCACTCGTCTTACCTCGAAGTTCATCGTTTGCGTTCCAATCCGCTATATTCTGCGTTGCCGGAATAAAACTGCCGCCGTACTTCCTTATTCGCTTTGACATCGAATAGAAAAAGTCAAGCGCTATCGGGAATTTAGCATCTATAAACAAGTGTGCCTCGTCCACGACGATCATAGTATGTAGATTATCTCCGTTCTTGTTTCGCTCCCTCGCATTGATAACTTCCTGTTCAATGAAGCGGAACACAAGCAACATCTGTGCGTTGGCTACGACATTGTTCTTGTTTGCAAACAGGCTTTGGAAGTCGAAATCGATAAGATTAGCGTTGACTTGCAAGGTTGACGGTGCGTTCCATATATCCGAATATCTGCCGCTTACGAATTTCTGCAAGTACAGCTCCGCCGTCCTCATATCTCGCTTTGTCATTTCGTCCGTTTCGCTTTGCTCTTTTTCGTGCAAAGTATCTAATAAGTCCGTAAACAGCGGAAAATAGTCGGCAGGGAAATTCGAGCAGTCCGTATTCTCGGTAATGCCCATTCTCTCGTAAGTTTCAACCGTAAGATTATTTATAAGCTCTATGACATTGACAGGCGCATCCGCAAGCACTATTTTGAAAAAACTTTCGAGCGTTTTCAGATGTGTATTAAATGTAACCTTGCTGTCTGCCACCGTTCCGTCCTCGGTCAAAATCTTATAGATATGAAAAGGATTTATTCTGCCCTCTCGTGCATTGCCTACGTTGATTATATTTCCGTACAAATTCCTTGTTAAGGCAAGGTATTCCGCCTCGGGATCGAGAACTATTACTCTTGTTCCATTCGCCCATTCGTTAAGAATAAGGTTTTTCAGAAAGAACGACTTTCCACTGCCCGACTTTCCTATAATCATTGCATTTGAGTTTTGATATAGCTGTCCACGTTTCCAAAGGTTAAAAATGAACGGATAGCCGTTTGTCTTATTCTCGCCAAGCAAAATGCCGCCGTCATCCATTACAAAAGTCCTTACAAACGGAAAGACTGCCGCAAGCGAAGAACTGTTTATTCCTCGTTCGTGATTTTTCAGTGTTGATACAGGCGATACCGCCGCCGTCTTGAACCCCTCAATTTGCAAACCATAGAGCGTGGACGGTCGGAAGTTCCCCGTAAGCATTGCTCGTCTTACCGCTTTCTTATAGTTCTCGTCTTTCAAGTAATTGTATGCCGTTATTGTAAAGGTTACATCAAACAAACTCTCGTTTTCGCTTTGTAAAGCGTTTATAAGCGTATTCATAGTTTCTCTATGCGTTTCGGCACTGTTCGCCTCACTCGCTTTGTCCGCTATAATTTGCTTTGTTTCCATTTCGCCTATTACTTTATCTATACGGCGTATTGCTTTCATTTTATCGACAGGCTTAATGTGCATTACCACTTTGGTGTTCGGTATATTGAAAATCTCTGCACCCCAAGCGTTTTTAACACGTAATGGATAATCCGACACGGCAAGCACCGACGATTCCGTTCCGTCTATAACATATTTATTTCCGCTGAAAATTACTTCTTG
>CANRNV010000029.1 GCA_947632125.1 uncultured Clostridia bacterium | reverse complement strand
CGCTTCCATGCCTGAGGATCTATTTGATGTTCGTTGTCTTTACCTGCCTGCAAAAGGTCTGCGCGATCTTTTTGCAGTCTATCGGTCGAGCAAAACTCGCTGCGCCGCTCTCGTTTTTAAGGGACATTCTGCTTATATTGTTTGCATTGCTTGTTCCGCTTCGGTTGGGTGTAATGGGCGTCGCGTGGGCAAGTCCCATCGCCGACACCGTGGCTATCCTCATCACTCTGCCCGTTATGATATGGGTGTGGAAAAAGCTGAGCTGTCAACAAAAGGAAACGCTTGTATCCGAAAGCGATGTATAGACAGGTTCAAAATCCTAAGCGCGGCTTAGGATTTTTTGATAGGCAATTCTCGGACTTCCGTCCGCAACGTGGATAATGCCGCACTCCTTAAAGCCGTTTTTCAGGATCAAATGCTGCATGATTTTATTGTCTTGGTGAGTATCTATTCGGATATTCGATATCTTGCCTAAGCAAAATTCAAGACATATGTCGAAAATGCCTTTTTCTTGACCATTGCTTGCTATCCTATGGATCGTGCCGTATTCTTCGTCGTTTTTCCAACCGCCCTCGATTTTTGCGTAGGTCGGCTCTAATCCGATGATAAAAGAAAACACGCCGCAAATAACGCCGTCCCGCTCGATTACATAGCTGTTGTTGCAAGCTATATCATTGATGATCGTTTCCGCCTCGGGATATTTGTCGTACCATTGATTTGGATTGCCGCTAATGCGCATTTGTTCTCTCGCGTATCGGTAGATGTCCATTACCGCTGCGAAATCGCATCTTTTTGCAGTTCTTATCTTGATTGATTTTTCTACGTCTTTACTATGATCGTTGTTTTCCATATCTTTCCGTTTCTCCGTTAAAACGCTTTTTCGCTTACTGCGCCGAATATAACAAAAAAGAGGGAAGTACCCTCATAAGCTTAATAAAATATAAATACTTAATAAAACTATATAAAATTTTGGTGCCTTGGGACACGGACTCGAACCGGTACGGAGTTGCCCCCGAAGGATTTTAAGTCCTTTGCGTCTGCCGTTTCGCCACTTGGGCATAAAGGGTTTTGCAATGGAGGCACCACCCGGACTCGAACCGGGGGTAAAGGCTTTGCAGGCCTCTGCCTTACCGCTTGGCTATGGTGCCTCGTTTTGCCACGAAAAACCGAAAAGGACGGTTTTTGGTGGGAGCTACAGGGATCGAACCTGTGACCCTCTGCTTGTAAGGCAGATGCTCTCCCATCTGAGCTAAGCTCCCATTCGCAAGTCGCTTAATAACTATACCAAAAAACAAAAAATAAATCAAGGGAATTGGCGGGTCTTACAAAAAAAATTTTCAATAAAATTTTCGAAAAAAGATGCACGCCGAGTTTTTAGCCGAAAGTATCCCAAAATTTTAGGAAAAAAGCCGAAATAAAACAACGCTATTGCATACAATATTATGGGAGAAGAGATGTTTCAATTTTTAATGGGAGTGGACGGCTCGCACGAAAAGTGGGCGACGGCGATAAAGGACGCCCTTAGCGAAAGGCTTTCGCCCGACTGTTTGGTAGCGGAAACAAAACTCGGCAAACGCTATCAAGTGGCGATAGCAAGCGAGAACGGCAATAAGGTCAAAATTCTCGAAACGATTTCCGACAGTGTGATAGACGTGCTCGGCTACTTTTGCAAGTACGAATTTTTGTCGAGCAATTTAAGGCTCCCGCTCGACAGTCGAAGCTACAACATTTTGCTCCATGCCCTGACGCAGTTCGATAGGGTAAGCGACGCCGCCCTAATGAAAAGTTGCGTTCAAATAACAAACGGAGTTGCGCTTGACGGCATTTACAGGTTTCGGCTCGGGCTGTTGAAAGAGCGGTGGAAAGAGATAATCAACCTCACGAGGGAGAACGCTATGTACCTTACCGATTCCGAAACTTTCTACGAGCTCATTAAGTTTTTGTTTTCAAGTATAGAGGCGAGGGTGGAGAGCGTGGTGCTGTCGAGAAGCAACGGCAAATACCTTATTTCGGACGACAACCTAAGGCAGCTGTTTGTAAGCCCGGACATCAACGAGATTTTGTATACGCTCATCGACTATGCTCCGCTGTCCATCGCCGTCAACAAGAGCTTCGAGAGCGAGCAGACGGTGGAACTCATCACCAAAATATTCGGTATGCAGCAAATTTCGGGCTCGCTTAGTTGACGAAAACAAAAAAACTCATAATTTCATAAAAAATTCGTTATTGAAAGCGCCAAATCGCTTGTAAATATCTTCCGATTATGGTAAAATATAGACTAAATCGGAGGAATTTCTATGTTAACATTCTTAACAAATATTTTGGCTGCCGGTGAAGAAACGACTCAAGCCGGCGGTTGCACCAATAGCCCCACTTCAACCATAATATTGGTCGTTCTTATAGTGGCGATTTTTGCCGTAACCATAATAATGCCCATGTTTTCGGGCAGAAAGAGGCAAAAGGAAGCCAACGAGATGCTCGAATCGCTCTCGGTGGGCGACGAGATCATGACCCGAGGCGGCGTTCTCGGCACGATCGTCGAGCTTCGCACTCACGAATCGGGCGAAAAGCTTATGGTGATCGAAACGGGCTCGGGAGCCGAAAAGACGACCATGACTTTTACCGTGCAGGCGCTGCTCATCAACTACACCAAGACCAAGCAGCATCAAGAGCAGCTTGCAAAGCAAAAGGCGGAAAAGGAAAGTAAGCGCTCCAAAGATAAGGCAAAGGAAAGCGAAGCCGCCGAAACCGAATTTACGGAAAGTAGTGACGAAGCCGCTTCGGACGAAGTCGCTTCGGAAGAAAATCCGACAAAAGAAGATAAAAACGACTAAGTACTAAAAACAAATTCTTTCGCATAGAATAGACTGTTCGATAATGCGGAGGAATTTTTTTTATGACAAAAAGGAAAGGTAGCTATCTGCTCGAATCGCTCGTGGCGATTTTCGTTGCCGTTGTCATCTCGTTGCTTTTGGTGGTGGCGGCTGCGTTTATTATCAAGTTTACAAACGCTCCCGACAGTGCGATCGTTATTATCAATCAGGTGATAAAAGGGCTGAGCATTTTGCTCGCCTGCATTATTTGCCTTAGATTACCGCATAACGGCTGGCTCAGGGGCTTTATTGTGGGAATTGTCTACGTCGCTCTTGCGTTTATAGTGTTCTCGCTGCTCGGCGGCGGGTTTACGTTTGACCTGACACTTCTGAACGACTGCGTTTTGGGCGGAGTGAGCGGGCTTATCAGCGGAATTATAGCCGTCAATATTCGCAAACACGACGAGTAAAAAGAATTTTACATTTTCCCGATAAAAATGCTTGCCTTTTGTCGACTGTTTTTGCTATAATTATAAAGTAAAAAAATCAAGCGGAGGCTTATAATTATGAAACACATCAAAGTTGTTGCTTCGTCGACGATCTGTCGCGATAAGGGAACGGGCTGCGGCGAGTGCCAGGCGTCTTGCCAATCGGCTTGCAAAACGAGTTGCACGGTAGGCAATCAGTCCTGTGAGCAAAAAAAGATAAACAACGTATTCAAAGAAAGCAAATAAGCAAATGGTACATACTTTCAAATGCCTTGATCGCTTCTTCGCTCTCGATGTGGAAAGCGGTTCGGTTTTCGAAATTGACGAATTGACAAAGGAAATTATCGACTTCTATCCTCCTTTGGTACCGCCTAAGGAGGCTTTTTCTTGTTACTCGGAAGCCGAAGTACGCGAGGCGAGGGCGGAAGTCGACGAACTTGTCGGGCAAGGTATATTGTTTGCACCCGAGCCGCCCCACGGTAAGCCGCACTACAACGGAATAGTCAAGGCGCTGTGCCTTAACGTGTCGCACAATTGCTCGCTCAGGTGCGAATATTGCTTTGCCGACGGAGGCAGCTACAGCACCGAGCGGCGGAACATGAGTTTCGAGGTCGCAAAAGCGGCTATCGATATGCTCATACAAAAGAGCGGCACAAGGCGCAACCTCGAAGTCGACTTCTTCGGCGGCGAACCGCTCCTAAATATGGACGTGGTCAAAAAGACGGTCGCTTATGCTCGCGGCAAGGAAAGGGAGCACAATAAAAATTTCCGCTTCACAATAACCACCAATGCGTACTCGCTCCCCGACGAGGACATCGACTTCTTCAACAGGGAGATGTACAACGTAGTCCTCAGTATAGACGGGCGAAAAGAAGTGCATAATCGGGTAAGAAAGACGGCGACGGGCGAGGGCTCGTTTGACAACGTCCTAAGTAACGCGCTGCGTTTCAGGGCAAAGCGGGGCGACAAACAATACTATATAAGGGGGACGTATACCGCCCTCAACAAGGATTTTGCCACCGACGTCCTGTTCCTTAACGACGCCGGCTTCGATCAGATCTCTATGGAACCCGTGGTTTTGCCGCCCGAGCACCGCTTGGCGATAGGGGAAAGCGACCTCAGCGAGTTGACCGAGCAGTACGAGATCCTCGCTCGGGAGTACATCGAGCGACGAAAAACGGACAAGTGGTTCAACTTTTTCCACTTTATGATCGATATTTCGGGCGGTCCGTGCGAAAGCAAACGCCTTGTCGGGTGCGGAGCGGGCAACGAATATCTTGCCGTTGCACCGAGCGGAAACATCTATCCATGTCATCAATTCGACGGCAAGCCCGATTATGTGATAGGCAATGTGATGACGGGCGAGTTCGACGAAACGATCCCCCGCAAGTTCGCCTCGTGCAATCTCACCACAAAGCCCGAGTGCATGAAGTGCTGGGCAAAATACTATTGCAGCGGCGGCTGCGCGGCAAATTCGGTCAATTTTTGCGGTGACATAAATGTTCCGTACACGATAACTTGCGCTCTTATGAAAAAGCGCATCGAATGTGCGGTGGCAATAAAGGCAATCGAAGGAAAAATATAGCTAATTTTTGCAAAAATTCATTATAATCGTTTGACTTGCGGCTTTGCTTTATTGTATAATAATTAGTGTGTTGTAAGGCGAGGGGGGTAATTTTTACAAAAAGCCCCGATAGCCGATATTACATCATATCAAAAACGATACTCATAATGCGGTAGGCAAACGCCTTTGTCGCAACAGGAGGCAAAAAACTAAGATGAAAAAGAAATCGTCAATCATAAAGTTATGTGTTATTGGCGTAGTGCTTATAATCGGTTTGGTTTTGTCATTTTGCCATATGGAGTTTGGCTTGAAAGATTTCGATTCTTTCTCGGGCAACATTAAGCTCGGGCTCGACCTCAAAGGCGGAATTTATGCGGAATATACAGCCGAAAGCGATGGCGTGGAAGACTTTAACAGTAAAATGGACGGTACGGTCGACAGCATCCAATCCTTGCTTGTAAGCAAAGGTTATTCGGAAGCGCTCGTTACCCGTCAAGGCACCAACGGCATAAGGGTAGAGGTCCCCGATGTGGACGACCCGTCCGAGATTTTGGACTTGCTCGGCGAGCCCGCAGGGCTTTCGATGCGACTTCAATCGGACAATACCGAAATTCTTACGGGCGACGATATAGTAAGCGCAAGTTCGGGATACTATGACAACGGTTGGGTAGTAAGCCTCAGAATGAACAGCAACGGTGCCAAAAAGTTCGCCGACGCCACCGGTAAAAACGTGGGCGGCGTGATAGTGACATACGTTCAGAGAGGCTCGGACGAACAGGAGATCTCCCGCGCGACCATCAACGAGGCTATTCCCAACGGACAAGCCATAATAAGCGGTAATTTCAGCCAAGAGGATGCCGAAAGACTTGCCAATCAAATAATGAGCGGAACTTTCGGTGTTACGCTTGCGCTTCAACAAAACAATCCCATCTCGCCTACGCTCGGCGAGGGTGCACTTAAATACGGTCTTATAGCGGGAGCCATAGGTCTTGTGCTTGTAATGATCTTTATGTGCCTCAATTACAGGTTGTACGGAGCAGTCGCATCCGGCGCGCTCATGCTGTACACGGTAATGATGCTGTTCTTGCTTTCGGTCATCCCGCTCGTGCAGCTTACTCTTCCGGGCATAGCCGGTATACTTCTCAGTATCGGTATGGCGATCGACGGTAACGTCATCATCTACGAGCGAATAAAGGATGAGTACGCAAACGGCAAGTCGATACTTTCGGCGACGCATTACGGCTATCGCAAGTCGGTAGGCGCAATCCTCGACGGAAACATCACCACCATAATCGCAGCCGTCGTCCTTTACATCTTCGGCTCGGGCTCGGTACAGGGCTTCGCGCTTACGTTGGGACTCGGTATCGTTATCGCAATGTTCTCGTCGCTTGTCGTAACAAGAGGACTTATGAACTACGTGGTGGCAATAAACAACACCAATCCCAAGCTATACAATCTTCGTCGCGGCAAGAACTATGTTTCGCTTTCCGCCGACGAGAACGATGCAAGCGTTCAGCAACAGATAGACGAAGAAATTCGTCAAAAGGAAGAGCGCAAAAAGCAGCGCAATGAAAAGAAAAAGTCGCTTAATTCAACAAAAGGAGGGGAAGTAAATGAGTAAGCTTTCGAACCTCTTGGAGAAAGATGTAAGAATTGTTCAAAGGAAGAAATTGATTTTCCTTATTCCGATTTGCTTCTTTGCTCTTGCCATAATTATGGCGATCGTATATCAATTCACGTTGGGCTCGGCGCTCAACCTCGGCATGGACTTCTCGGGCGGTTATACCATAAACGTCAACATAGGCGTCAACATGACCGAAGAGAACGCCGACGAGTACAAGGATATCGTAAGAGGCATAGTCGAGGGATACTCCGACGCAGAGGGCAATAATTACGGAGTTAAGGTGTCGCAAATCCTCGAAACGGGCGAGGGCGACGACAGGGCGCTTCAAGTAAAGTTCAAGTCCGTAACGGGCGAAGAAACGATGGAAGAGATTGTCGAGGGCATACGCAGTGAATTGGAAAAGACCGTCACCAACATTGTCCCCACCGTCGTCAAGTCGGGAAGCACGGTAAAAGTTACATTTGCGAACTACGCCGTTTCGCCCGATAAGGATATCTTCGTAAGCAAGCTCGGCAAAGTGGGCATAGATGTCACAGCCGATGCGCTTACGGTCGACGAAAATTCTCCCGACACGTTCAGCTTTACCTACTCGGGCTCGCTCGGCGAGGACGAACTCAGTCAAGCCCTTACGATAGCTTCACCTTTCTCGGCTAAGGTGTACACCAACGGTAAGATAGGCGCAACGGTAAGTAGGGATCTTCTTTACAACACCATCTCGGCAATACTTATCGCACTTGTATTGATGCTTGCGTATATAGCGATAAGGTTCGAGTTCAGAAGCGGCGTATCGGCGATAGTCGCGCTCGTTCACGACCTTGCGGTAATATTCTCGTTTATGATAATATTCCACATAGAGTTCAACAGCACCTTTATAGCTGCGCTTATTACGATACTCGGCTACTCTATCAACAATGCGATAATCCTATTCGACAGGGTACGAAGCAACACCAAGATCTATCCCAATTGGGACAAGGCGACGCTCGCCAACAGGTCGATAGCGCAAAGCTTTATAAGGTGTATGAACACCACCATCACCACGGTGATAATGATCGGCAGCGTAGCCGTTGTCTGTGCGATAGCCTCGCTCTTCAATCCCGACCTTTATCAAATGGTAACGTTCTCGTTGCCCATAATCGTCGGCTTGTTGTCCGGCTTGTATTCGTCGATGTTTGTGGCTCCGTCGGTATGGTGCACGCTCAATAAAGGCACTCAAAAGAGGCGCAATACAGCCACCGCAGAAGCCAAGGACTAAAATATAACAAAAACAATAATGAGCTTCTGTAAAAAGGAAGCTCGTTTTTTTAGAGTGAAAAATGAACCTTAATCTCATCAAAAAAAATGCCGACTTCGACTGCGAAGAAGTAAAATCGATAAGCGATAGGCTTAAACTGCCGCAGTTGTTTGTCGAACTTTTATACATCCGTGGCATTGTCGGCGAAAAGGCGATTAAGGCATTTTTGTACCCGAGCGAGAGTAACTTTTTCGACCCGTTCCTTATGAAAGGTATGTCCGAAGCGGTAGAGCGGCTTAGCCGTGCCATAAAAAACGGTGAAAGCATAGTCGTTTACGGCGATTACGACGTCGACGGAGTGTGCGCGGCGGCAATATTGTCGCTTTACCTCGCCCAACGCGGGGTGAACGTGTACACCCACATTCCGAGCCGTATCAACGAGGGCTACGGGCTCAGCACCGAATCGCTCGAACGCATAATCGAGGACTGCAATCCCGACCTTATTCTTACGTGCGACTGCGGAATTTCGGGTCATAAGGAGGTCGAGGACGCCAAGGACCTCGGCGTAGACGTGATAGTCACCGATCACCACGAGGTTTCGGACATTATTCCCGACTGCATAGTGGTCAATCCGCACCAAAGCGACTGCAACTATCCGTTCGAGCACTTGTGCGGCGCGGGCGTGGCGTTGAAAGTCGTCGAGGCGCTTGGCGGCATGGAGGCGGCGCGACAATTTTGGGAACTTGCGGCGGTCGCTACGATTGCCGATCTCGTTCCGCTCATAGGAGAAAACAGGCTGATCGTTCAACTCGGACTTATCGATGTCGACAAAATAAAGAATTTGGGGCTTAAAAGGCTGCTGCTCAGCCAAAAGATCACCGATACGATCACGAGCAGTGACATCGCATTCAAGATCGCTCCGCGCATAAACGCCGCCGGCAGAATGGGGGACGCATACAGCGCGTTCGAACTTCTTACTTCCGACGACGAAAACAGGATAGCCGAAATAATCGAGGACATCAACGAAAACAACAACAGGCGCAAGGAATATTGTGCCAAACTTTACGACGAGGCAATTGTCGACCTCAAAAACGAGGATATCGTCAATCGAAGATGCATTGTGCTCAGCCACCCCGAGTGGGAAAAGGGCATAACGGGCATCGTTGCGGCGCGGCTTGCGGGCGAATTCAACCGTCCCGCCTTTATCCTGGTAAAGCAGGGAAACGCGTACAAGGGCACGGCTCGGAGCATACCCAACATCAACATTTACAGCCTGCTCAGCGACGCGTCGGATCTGCTTATCGAGTTCGGCGGGCACAGTCAGGCGGCGGGCTTTTCCATAAAGCAGGAGAACATCGAGGCGTTTAAGGACAGGGCGGCAAAGTACCTCGATAAATTCCCGAGGGAGTATTTCGAGCCCAATCTTACGTACGACCTCGACATAGAGGAGAACCAGATCGATGCCAAACTCGTGGAGTGCCTTGAACTTTTGGAGCCGACGGGCAACAGTAATTCAAGACCGCTGTTCCGCCTCGACGTCGAAAAACTCAAACTTCAACCGTGCAAGAGCAACGTGATCCATACTCAGATAACCCTTCCCGGGGAGATGAATATTTTCGCGTTCAACAACTACAACAAAAACCACTTTCTCGTGACCGAGGGCAAGAAGTCGTTTGTTATCGAACTTCAAGCCAACACCTTTTGCGGTAAGGAGTATCTTCGAGGCATACTAAGGGGAGTGGCGATCGAAAAACTCACTTTCGGCGACGAGGTGGCGGGCGCGGGCTTTATTAAAATGGCGACCGTGCCAAGCGGCAAGGCTCCCGTGTACGAAACGTACGACCTCGATAAAATCAACGAGCTCGTCGGCGACAAGTTGTACGGGACGCTCGTCATTTGCGGTTGCCGCAACTCGTACGAACGCTTTATCGACCGATACAGCGGAAATGGCATAGTCCTGCACGAATTTATGTTCGCCTCGGTCAAAAACAATTACAGTCGCATAATAGTGTCGCCCGAGTTCGACGACAACTTGTGCCTATCCGGTTACGACAAGGTAATATTCCTCGATAAGCCTATAAATCCGTACATAATTTCGCTTATAAATGCCTCGTCCGGAGCAAAAGTTTATATTCCGAAGAATGTAGAATATAATATTATGGACGACGTTTCGCTCGAACGCGAGGTGTTTATAAGGTACTACGACGTATTCAAACGTTACAAGGACGTCAAGGCGCCCACTCTTTGGGGATACTATAAGTCGATTTCCTCACGTGTAAAGATAGATTTAAGGCAATTTATCACCTGCCTGTCGGTGTTTGTGGATCTGGGGTTTATCACGATACCAAGCGGCGACTTTTGCCTCAATTTCAACAGGGACGTGCGTGCAGACCTCGGTTCGTCCGAACTGTACAATCATTTTGTCAGCTACAAGAGCCAAAAATAAGGATCAATTTATGGATGATGTAATCGAAAAATTCAAGTCCAAATACAGAAAGGTTTTCAACGCAAGTCAAGCCGAGTTGCTTGATAAGATTTTGGAGTTTGCGTCGCTCAAACACGCGGGGCAATTCCGAATAAGCGGCGAGCCGTATATCTGCCATCCCGTTGCGGTGGCGGACATTTTGCTCGACCTCGGACTTGACGTAAACGCAGTGGGAGCGGCGCTTCTACACGATACGATCGAGGACACGCCCACCACCGAAGCCGACATCACCGCGCTTTTCGGCGAAGAAATAGCGCGTCTTGTCATGGGCGTGACCAAGCTGGCTAAATACACTTTTAACTCCAAAGAGGACGAGCAAGCCGAAAATTTCAGGCGAATGTACTTTGCAATGGCAAAGGATATCCGCGTCATTCTTATCAAACTCGCCGATAGGTTGCACAATATGCGCACCATAGCTTCCAAGAGCCCCGATCGTCAAAAGGCGATCGCCACCGAAACGCTGGAAATTTACACTCCGCTCGCTTCGAGGCTGGGACTCAGCTACATCAAGTGCGAACTCGAAGATCTGTGTCTCAAAGTGTTAAAGCCCGATGAGTACAACAAGCTTGTGGAGGAGATCCCGCTCAAACGCGCCGAAAGGCAGGAGTTGGTGAACAAGATCTGCGAGCAACTTACCGACATCATCAAAGAACTCGGCATAAAGGGCGAGGTAAGCGGCAGACCCAAGCACTTTTACAGCATTTACAAAAAGATGGAGCGTCAGCATAAGACTTTCGAGCAGATCTACGACCTTACCGCCGTCAGAGTGATAGTGCCCACTATCAAGGACTGCTACGAAGTGCTCGGCATGATCCACACGCGCTGGAAGCCGCTGCCCGGCAGGTTCAAGGACTACATTTCGGTGCCCAAACCCAACAACTATCAATCGCTGCACACGACGGTCATGACCTCGTTCGGTATGCCGTTTGAGATACAGATCCGCACCTACGAAATGCACAAGATAGCCGAGTACGGCATAGCGGCGCATTGGTTGTACAAAGAAAATCGCTCGCCCGACGCCATGGACAAGAAGATCGAGTGGTTGCGCGGCGTTATGGACGTGCAAAACGACAGCGTCACTCCGCAGGAACTTTACGAGTCGCTCAAAGTCGACTTGTACAGCGGCATGGTATACGTATTCACTCCCAAGGGCGACGTCGTCGCGCTTCCCGAGGGCTCGACGCCCATCGATTTTGCTTACAGCGTCCACACCGAGGTGGGCAATCGCTGTATCGGCGCAAAGATCGACAATAAGATCGTCCCGCTCGAAACCAAGTTGACCACGGGCGACTATGTGGAGATACTCACGTCGCCGTCGGCAAAGGGTCCCAGCCGAGATTGGTTGAGGATAGTCCAATCCACGCAGGCAAAGACCAAGATAAAAGCGTACTTCAAGCGCGAGATGAAGGACGAGAACATCGAGCGCGGCAAACTCATGCTCGAAAAAGAGGCTACGTCGAGGGGCTATAAGTTAGCCGACCTCATGCAAAAGAAGTGGCTCGACATCGTGATGAAACGCTATTCGTTGTCCTCGATCGAGGATATGTACGCGTCGATAGGGTACGGTGGCTACACCGTCAATCAGATCCTGCTTAAACTCATCGACTTCTATCGCAAGGAAAACGACGCCAAAGCCCACTCGGTCGAAAAGCATATCGGCAACGTCAACACGACGGGCATAATCGTAATGGGACACGACGACCTGCTCGTTCACCCCGCAAGGTGCTGCAATCCCGTCCCGGGCGACGAAATAATCGGCTTTATTTCGCGTGGAAAGGGCATATCCATTCACCGTACGACCTGTCCCAACCTTAAAGGGATCGAAAAGGAGCGACTTATCGAGGCGCATTGGGAGGGTCAGCCGTCCTCGCAATTCGTCATCGCCCTGCAAATCGTCACGCAGAACACAGCGGGCATCTTGGCGGAGATCACCAAGTACGTTTCCGACTTCAACCTGTCCATCGACCACCTCATCGCGAGGGTGGATAAGCACAACTTGGGCATAATCAACTTGGCTATAAGCGCCAACAACCTCGACGAGATAGAAAAGTTAAAACAGAAAATCGCCACTATCAAGGACGTCGACAAGGTGTATAGGCTGGAATAATGAAAATCCATACTCTCGTTTTGGGTGTGCTCGACACCAATACCTATATAGTGGAAGCGGATGACGCACTCATCGTCGTTGATCCCGCCGACGAACCCGACAAGATCCTCGCCAAGGCAAGTGAGATAGGCAAGCCGATCGGCTGCGTCCTTTTGACGCACGGTCACTTCGATCATTGTAACGCCGCAAAGCGATTGCAGACTTGCGGAGCGAAAGTCCTCATGTCGAAAACCGACTATGAGATGATAGAAAACGGCTTGGATCTTGCTGAATTTTGCGACGTGAAATTCAACAAATTTGTTCCCGACGAGTTTATCGGCGAGGGGCAAATCGAACTATGCGGCGTCAAAATCGACGTCTTAGCCACGCCGGGACACACGGCGGGCAGCTTGACTTATGTCATGGGCGACAATATTTTCAGCGGAGATGTCATTTTTTACCTCGGAGTGGGGCGAACAGATCTTCCCACGGGCGACGGCAACGCGATCATTCGCTCGCTTAAAAAGCTGTTTTCGCTCGACGGCGTCGTTTATACGGGACATGGACGGGCGACTACGATGAAGTTCGAAAGGGAACACAGCGTTTATGTTAAATCTAACGAGTGATTACGACAATAACAACGAACTTTTCGAGATGATCCGACCGTTTTTCGAATGCTTCGACGCCGATATCGATGTCGAGTGCGCTTTTTTCGCAGCCGACCCCTTTGTTGAGATAGACGGCTCGCGTTATCCCGTTTTTCTCGAAAAGTCGGTAAAACTTTCCCGAGCGGTCAAGCTTGCGCTCTACAATGCGCTTGTCGCTCACACGGGCAAGACGCTTCCTTACGGTGCGCTCACGGGCGTGCGACCCACCAAACTCGGTCACGAAATAGCCGATAACGGCGGCAACGTAAGGGACGGATTGCGCTTTTACGGCGTTTGTCCGCAAAAGGCGGAACTCATCGAACGCATTATAGGCAATCAATGCGGATTTTCCCGTTCGACGAAAAAGCTTAATTTTTACGTCCACATACCTTTTTGCACCACGCGTTGCAGCTACTGCTCGTTTGTTTCGCTTCCCGTCAAGGGCAACGAAACACTCATGGACAAGTACGTCGAACTGCTCGTAAGGGAGATCGAGAGCGGAGCCGCTCTTATCGATAGGATGAATTACGAGGTGGATTCGGTCTATATCGGGGGCGGAACACCCACCGCGCTGAACGAAGAGCAGCTAAGTAATGTGCTTTCCGCCATTCCGTTTAGGGGGATCGAATACACCGTCGAGGCGGGCAGACCCGACACCATAACGGAGAGCAAACTCGACATTATGAAGCGCAGTGGCGTTACGCGGATAAGCGTCAATCCGCAAAGCTTTTGCGACAAGACTTTGCGCGATATCGGCAGGGCGCATACTTCTCGGGACATAATAGATATCTACAATAAAGCCAAGGGCGATTTTTGTGTAAATATGGATCTGATAGCCGGTTTAAGCGACGAAACTTTGGACGACTTCGCCTTTTCGATAGACAACGTCCTGTCCCTCATGCCCGAAAACGTGACGGTGCACACCTTGGCAAAGAAGAACGGCTCGATCTTGAAAAACGAAAACGCAAAGTCGACTACCGGCGTAAGCAAGATGGTGGACTACGCCCTTGACAAACTCACCGAGGCGGGCTATGAGCCATACTATCTGTATCGGCAAAAGAATATGCTTGAAAACCTCGAAAACATCGGCTATTCGCTTAAAGGCGAGTTTTGCAGAAACAACATAACAACAATGGAGGAACTTTACTCGGTCTTTGCATGCGGCGCGGGCGCCATAAGCAAGCGGCTTTTTGACGGAAACAGGATAGAGCGGCTTGCGTCGCTAAGGGACGTTAGGCTTTATATCGAACAATTTGACGACAGGCTTATTAAAAAAGACAAATTTTTTTCGTAACTGCGCTCATTTTGTTTACAAGAATTGTTAAAAGTGATATACTATATCGGTAGTACCTTATTCCATAGGTTTTTGCGAGTTGTTCGACGCAATTACTTAGGTTTATGGCGAATAAATTTATCGGAGGAATATCAATATGGACAAGAACATCAAAGCCGAAATCATTGCAAAGTATGCCACTCATGAGGGTGACACGGGCAGCCCCGAGGTGCAGATTGCACTCTTGACTTACCGAATCAACCACCTTACGGAGCACCTCAAGATCCACCACAAGGATCATCACTCCCGCAGAGGCTTGTTGCAAATGGTCGGCACCAGAAGGAGCCTTTTGAACTATCTTAAAGAGCTTGACATCGAAAGATACCGAAACATTTTGGCTCAGTTGGACATCAGAAAATAAAGGAAAGGGGGCTTTGCCCCCAATCTTTTTTTGGCGATTTTTTCGCTGCGTGAATATTTTTAGGAGAATTTTAGGAGAATGAACGATTTAAGAATTTTCAAAACCGAAATCGGCGGGCGTGAAGTCACCGTAGAGGTAGGCAAATACGCTCAGCTTTCCAACGGTTCGTGTATCATAAGATGCGGCGACACCGTTGTAATGACAAACGTAACCATGGCTCCCGAGCCGCGTCCCGGAATGGACTTTTTCCCTCTCGGCGTGGACTTCGAGGAAAAGATGTACGCTGTCGGCAAGATCCCCGGCGGCTTCAAAAAGCGTGAGGGCAGGGCAAGCGACAAGGCGATCCTTACTTCGAGGCTTATCGACAGACCCATTCGTCCGCTCTTCCCCAAGGGAATGTTCAACGACGTTTCGGTCGTTGCGACTGCGCTCAGTGTCGACACCAATATCCCGCCGGAAGTATGGGGAATGGTCGGCTCGTCCATAGCGTTATCCATATCCGACATACCGTTTTACGGACCGACGGGCTCGGTGGTAGTCGGCTATGTCGACGGCAAGTACGTAATAAACCCCGACAACGTGCAAAGGGCAATGAGCCAAATGCACGTGTATGTCAGCGGCACTGCCGACGCCATCATGATGGTCGAGGCGGGCGCAAATATGGTGAGCGAGGAAGTTATGCTCGGCGGCATAATGTTCGCTCATGAGGAGATCAAAAAGCAGGTTGCCTTTATCAACGAGATCGTCAAGGAAGTGGGCAAGCCCAAAAAGGAATTGGATCTGTACCATATCCCCGACGAAATCAACGAGCAGGTAAGGGCGTATGCGGACAAGCTTCTCGACGAGGCTCTTGCCGAAACGGACAGGCAGGCTCGCCAAGCCAAGCAGGACGAGGTCGACGCCGTCGTCGTGGAGCACTTCGCCGAAGCCTATCCCGATAATGCGAGGGAGATAAAAGACGTCCTCTACAATATGACCAAGGAAAAGGTCAGGGCAAAGATACTTAACGACGGCTTCCGTCCCGACGGCAGAAAGCTTACCGAAATTCGTCCCATCTGGACCGAGGTAGGTATCTTGCCGAGAGTTCACGGTAGCGCGGTATTTACAAGGGGACAGTCCCAAGCGCTCACCACTTGCACGCTCGGTACGATCGCCGAAGTGCAAAAGCTCGACAACCTCGACGACGAAACTTTCAAACGCTATATGCACCACTACAACTTCCCGCCGTACAGCTCGGGCGAGGCTCGTCCTCTCCGTGCTCCCGGCAGGCGCGAGATAGGACACGGCGCACTTGCCGAGCGCGCGCTCGAACCCGTAATTCCCTCCGAGGAAGAGTTCCCGTACGCTATCCGCACGGTAAGCGAGATCCTCAGCTCCAACGGCTCCACCTCGCAGGCGAGCGTTTGCGGCTCGACCATGGCGCTTATGGATGCAGGCGTTCCCATCAAGGCGCCCGTTGCCGGTATCGCCATGGGACTTATTAAGGACGACGCAAGTCATCGCGTGGCTGTTCTGTCCGATATCCAAGGAATGGAGGACTTCCTCGGAGATATGGACTTCAAGGTTGCGGGCACAGCCGAGGGCATAACCGCAATTCAAATGGACATCAAGATCAAGGGTATCGACGAGTCCATTCTCCGCACCGCTCTCGAACAGGCAAGGCAAGGCAGGCTGTTTATCCTCTCTAAAATGCTCGAAACTATCCCCGAGCCCCGTCCCAATCTCAGCCGCTGGGCGCCGAAGATCATATCTTTCGATATCGATCCCAACAAGATCGGCGAAGTCATCGGCAAGGGCGGAAAGACGATCAACAAGATCGTCGAGGACACGGGCGTCAAACTCGACATCGAGGAGGACGGCAGAGTGTTTATCGCCACTCCCGACGAGGAAATGGCGGAAAAGGCAAAGAGGATCGTTATGTCGATTGTCGAGGATGCCGAAGTGGGCATGATCTACGAGGGACCCGTCGTCAAGATCTTGACAAACGCCGAGGGCAAAGACTTTGGGGCAAGGGTTCAACTTGCGCCCAATAAAGACGGCATGATCCATATCAGCAAGCTAAGCAAAGACCGTGTGGAAAAGGTGACCGACGTCGTCGACGTGGGCGACACCGTTGTCGTTAAGGTAATAAAAATCAGCATGAAAGGCATAGATCTTAAGCTAATCGAAAAGAAATAGCCTGATTATGTCTGACATAATATGGAATAAAACCCTGTTGCCAATAGACAATTAGGGTTTTAATTCTAATTTCGCCATTACTTAGAATTAATTTTGCACCCGCCGAATAAAATATAGCGAATTATTATTTCGAGGTGCATTTGTGTCAAAAAAGAGCATAGCAAGCCTAGTAAGCAATTTGGTTATATGCGCTGTTGTGGCGATCGTATTTGCCGTTTCGTTTTCGCCGAGTTCGGTGTCGGTTTTTGAAAACGGACCGATCTATAAGGGAAGCTCCGAGAAAAAAGTGTCGCTTATGGTCAACGTATATTGGGGGACCGAGTACATTCCCGAGATGCTCGACATATTCGACAAGTTCGGGGCAAAGACCACCTTTTTCGTGGGCGGAATGTGGGTGAGCGAAAACGACGATATGTTGAAAGAGATCTATCGGCGCGGGCACGAGATAGGCAATCACGGCTACTTTCATAAGGACCACCGCAAGATAGGCTACGACAGGAACAAAGAGGAGATCGAGATCACCCACAAACTCGTAAAGCAAATTCTCGGCGTGGATATGAAACTCTTCGCTCCGCCCTCGGGCTCATACGGCGACACGACGTTAAAGGTCGCGGACGAACTCGGCTACAAGACCATTATGTGGACTTACGACACCATCGATTGGCGGGATAAGGACGCGAGCCTCATTTACAAGCGGGCGACCGATAAGATAAGCGGGGGTGCGCTCGTACTCATGCATCCCACGGCCGAAACGGTAAAGGCATTAAGCGACATACTTTCGACCATATATTCCAAGGGGCTTACCGTCGCGCCCGTCGGCGAGGTGATAAGCGGACTGTCGACAAACCTTTGAACCTTTGGCGAAAAAATCGAATAAAACAGCGGTTTTCGGCTTTATTGTTGAATAAAATTACTCATACTAAACCAAGGAGGATTTATGGCAGATACATTAGATTATCCAAACGGATTGCGGCTGGTGGTGGAAACCATTCCCTACGTCCATTCGGTGGCGGCGGGGATCATGGTGGGCACGGGCAGCGCCATGGAGAGCCCGCAATGCAACGGGATCTCGCACTTTATCGAGCACGTTCTCTTTAAGGGCACCGCTTCGCTTTCGGCGTACGAGATCGCTCATTCGTTCGAGAGCAAGGGCGCCTCGGTCAACGCCTTTACAAGCAAGGAGTCGACGTGCTTTTACTTTAAGTCCGTAGAAAGCGACGCCGAGAGTTGCTTTGCCACCCTTTGCGACCTGTTTTTTCATTCCGTTTTCGACAAGAACGAACTCGATAACGAGCGCAAGGTCGTAATGGAAGAGATAAGCATGGACGAGGACTCGCCCGAGGACATCTGCTACGATATGCTCTTTAAGGCGGTGTACGGCGACCAGCCCATAGGAATGCCCATTCTCGGCAAGCGGGAAAACGTGGCTCGCTTTAATAAGAGCGAGATCGAGGCTTATATCGGCAAGAGATACCGCGCCGACAAAATCGTCATTGCCTTTGCGGGCAATATCACGCTTATGCAAGCAGACAGAATGCTCAAAGAGCATTTCTTGCCCGGGATAGGCGACTTAAAGAGCGAAAAAACCACTTATTTTACGCATTACGAATCCAATGTGAGGACGTATATAAAGGACTTTAAGCAAACCAATTTGATGCTTGCCTATCCGTCTATATCCCTTTCGCATAAGAGCAGCATGGTGCAATCCGCCCTCAACGTTATTCTCGGCGGCTGCATGGGCAGCAGGCTCTTTCAACAAATCAGGGAAAAGAAAGGACTTGCGTATTCGGTGTACTCTTCGCCGTCGCGTTACGGCGAGTGCGGCACTTTCAATATCGCCCTCAATATCGGCGTCGCCAACACCGAGAGGGTGCTTTTGTGTTGCCTCGAAGAAATAAGGCGGCTGGTCGAAAAGGGCATAACGCCCGCCGAACTCGAAATGGCAAAGGCGCAACTCAGGTCGACGCTCATATTCGGGCAGGAAACGACCCAATCCATAATGATCTCGCTATGCAAGTCGCTTTTGATCGCGGGCGAGGTATTCGACGTGGACGAAAAGTTAAAGGAAATCGACGAAGTGACGGTCGAAAAGGTCAATCGCTTCGCAGTAGACACCTTTACCGCTCGACCCGCTCTCGCTTACGTGGGAGTGGAAAGCGGAGTGGATTTCGAAAAAATTTTAGGGAGGTAAATATGGACAAACTCGACGAAATTTTTGCCATGCAAAAATCGCTAAACGACTATATCATCGAAAATCGCAATCTGCGCTTTTCCAAAGAGGAGTGGATACAAAAGGGGAGCCTCGCTTTGATCGACGAAATAACCGAACTGCTTAACGAGGTCAACTACAAGTGGTGGAAAAACCCTAAGCCCATAAGCGATCATGCCGTCAAAGAGGAGATCGTCGATATGCTCCACTTCTTTGTTTCAATCTGCCTGTATGCGGGAATGAGCGCAGACGAACTCTATAAGATCTACATAGACAAAAACAAGGAAAACTTCGATCGCCAAAACGGGAAATCGCAAAAAGAGGGCTATGCCCTAAAAGATAATAAATAATTTTTATTCATAAAGCGGCATAATTTATTTGAAAAATTAATCTCTTTATGCTATACTATAAAGCAGATAAGGAGAAAGCCGTGAATACCGATAAGAAAAGAATAAATAACGACAAAAATAACAGCTATCACGATGTTGCGGGTATTGTTTTGATTATTGTATCCGCGTTCTTTCTCATTTGTCTTGTGACGCCGCTTCTCAGCGATATAGGCGTTTTTATCAAGCGAGTGACCACGGGTGTTTTGGGATACGTAAGCTATCCGCTGTTTTTGTGTATGTTGCTTTACGGTATCCTGCTTCTTATGCACAAAAAGGCGGGCATATCCAAGCGACAGTTCGTGTTTATCATCTTGATAGCGGTTTTTGCTTTGCTCATTTTGCACACCGCGCTCGACGCTTCGAGAATGAACGAGGGGCTCGGCAGCTATCTTTCCACGCTCATAAGCCTAAAACCCGACAGTCCCACTGCGGGCAAGTCGGTGGGCGGCGTGATATTCGGCTTGTTCGCCTTTGCGATAAAGGCGATGATCTCCTTTGTCGGAGCATACATTTTGTACAGCTTACTGCTCGTACTCTTTTCGACTTTGCTTATTTTCGACATCAAAAATTCGCTTAAAGCAAGCGTCAACAAAAAGAAAACGCCGCAGCCCTTTGTTAAGGGAATGAGCGAGCCTCAGCCCGTCCACGACGTCTACGATCCCACTCTCTTTGTGGGCACCATCGAGCCGCACCGACAACCTGCGTCGGAATCGGGCGATTTTTCGTCCATGTACTCACCCGTGCTCGACTCGATGCCGAGGTACGATTCGGCGCCAAATGTTCAAAATACAGCCTCCGATTACGACAACTCGGAGAGCGGCAATAGGTCCGACGCCTGGAAAGCGCTTATGGGCGATTCGGGCGAGATGATGAAAGCGTACGAAAACGAATTAAAAGCCAATATGCAGATCGGCGAAACCCGAAGCGGCAGGAGCAACTTCCTTGTGGACGAACCCAAGTACAAGACCGACTTTTTGCCGTATAACGCCGTTTCTTCTCCGTCCGTTAAGCCCAAGCCGCCCGTATCCAAGTTCCCCGACGTTCCCGTCCCGCCCGAAAAGGACATAAAAATCTACGAGGGACCCATTCTCAACGGCGAAATGTTCGGACGAGCCTCCGCGAGCCCCAAGGAGAGCCAAAAAACGGAAAGGGAAGAGGCGCCTAAGGTAAAACCGCTCGGCGAGGAGAGGGCGCCCATTGTCAATGGCGATAATTTCGGCAAGAGCGGTTCTTCCTACAATAAATCTCAGTCGACCCTCGTCTACGACAGCAGCATTTTCGGCTATCGAAGGGTGACCAAGGAAGCCGACGTAGCCGCCGACGCCGTCAATACCGAACCGGTTGCCGCCACAAAGCCCGAGGATACGAAAATCTACAACGGCGACTACTTTACCTACTCCCAAACGCCGGAACAAGTCGAGGAGGAGCCCGTCGGGCGCACCGAGTATGACTTGGACAATCGCCCCGATATCGTCAACGGCGACTCCTTTTCGGATAGTTACAAGGCGTGGAGCAAGGCGGTCAAGGAGCGCAACAATACCTTATATTATGTGGACAAGCCCGAATTTATCAAATACTCCGCAAAACCCGTCGACGAACCGGTAAAACCCGAGCGACCCGAAGTCAAGGCTGAAAAGCCGATCGAGTCCGAGCAACCCGAGGTAAAGGCTGAAAAGCCGATCGAGCCCGAGCAACCCGAGGTAAAGGCGGAAAAGCCTGTTGCGCCCGAGCAGTCCGAGGTAAAGGCGGAAAAGCCTGTTGCGCCCGAGCAGTCCGAGGTAAAGGCGGAAAAGCCTGTTGAGCCCGAGCGACCCGAGGTAAAGGCGGAAAAGCCTGTTGAGCCCGAGCCGTCCGAGGTAAAGGCGGAAAAGCCTGTTGAGCCCGAGCGACCCGAGGTAAAGGCGGAAAAGCCTGTTGAGCCCGAGCCGTTCGAGGTAAAGGCGGAAAAGCCTGTTGAGCCCGAGCAACCCGAAATCAAGGCGGAAAAGCCTGTTGAGCCCGAGCGACCCGAGGTAAAGGCTGAAAAGCCGATCGAGCCCGAGCGACCCGAAGTCAGGGCGGAAAAGCCTGTTGAGCCCGAGCGACCCGAGGTAAAGGCTGAAAAGCCTGTTGAGCCCGAGCAGCCCGAAGTCAGGGCGGAAAAGCCTGTTGAGCCCGAGCGACCCGAGGTAAAGGCTGAAAAGCCTGTTGAGCCCGAGCGACCCGAG
>CANRNV010000028.1 GCA_947632125.1 uncultured Clostridia bacterium | reverse complement strand
CATTCTCATCTTGGTGTTCGGCACGGCAGGCGGCTGTTTGATAGGCTTAGGCATCGCCAAACGGAGCTTGGAACGAACCGACTACTATCGTTCCCTTATCGAGCTGTGTGCGCAAATCGAGGCGGGCATAAGTTTCAAAGAGGAGAAGCTTGCCGACATACTCTCGTCGGTCGAGGTGAGTTCCTCGGCGCTTAGGCGTGACATAGCAAATTACCTTGCCTACATAGGGGGCGGCGAACTCAATATGGACAATAAGTTGCTTTCAGATAAGGAGCGAGCGGAGATAAAGGGCTTTTTTTCTCGGCTCGGGGGCTTCGACGTCGAAACGCAATTGAACGAACTCGAAAGAGCAAAAGCCATGTTCGAAAGCAGGCTCGACATCGCCTGCCGTAAAAGCGAAAAGTCCTCCTCGTACATAAAACTCGGCTCGCTTTTCGGACTGCTCGCGGGGATCTTACTTATATAATAAGGAAGGTGGATATGGGAATAGAGATAATCTTCAAGATAGCGGCGGTCGGACTTATAACCGCCATAGTCTGCCAGATCCTCAAAAAGGCGGACAAGGAGGATATCGGCGTGGTGGTGTCGCTTGCGGGACTTGTCATAGTGCTCCTCATGGTCGTGAGCATGGTGAGCGAGTTGTTCGAAACGCTCAAAAATATGTTTGGGTTGTACTGAATGGACATCATCAAAATAGCCGCCGTCGGAATAGTGACTGCGTTTTGCTCGCTCACCCTCAAAGAGAACAAAAGCGAACTCAGTCTTATGGTGGCGATAGCGGGCGGGTGCATAATACTGCTTATGCTGCTGAACTACTTTACGGGCATATTCGACAGTATAAATATGCTTATCGACAAGGCGGGCGTAAACGGCAGCGTGGTAAAGAGCGTGATAAAGATAGTGGGCATAGGCTATATTACCGAGTTTTCCGCCTCGATAGTCGAAGATTCCGGCAACAAATCCCTTGCCGAAAAGATGGTCATGGCGGGCAAGGTGATAATTTTGGCGGTGTCGCTTCCCATACTCACCGCATTGTTCGACCTTATTTCGGAGCTTATGGTATGAAAAGATTGTTGCTTATCGTTGTACTTATATTCGTTTCGTCCTCGCTTATTTGCTCGGTAAAAGCCGAAAATCAAAGCGTGGACCTTGGGACCGACGAGATAATGGGCTCGCTCGACACCGACGAACTCGACGAACTGCTGAGTAAATTCGGCGACGAAGAACTTTCCGTTTTCGGCTACACAAACATCAAGGACAAGCTTTCTTCGCTGGTAAGGGGCGAGGAGGGAATGAATTTCGGTGGGTTCATTCGCTATCTGTGCGACATCTTTTTGAACAAAATAACCAACATCGTTCCGTTTATCGTTTCGATACTCAGCGTTATACTCATTTTCAGCCTCGTCAATGCGATCAAAGGCAGGCTCGCCTCCCAATCGACCGAGGCGATCGTGCGCCTTGCCTGCATTTCGCTCGTTATGGTCATAGTCTTTGCGCAGATAATCCACCTCGTAACGGCGAGCAAAAACCTTATAAGCTTTTACAAGGAGCAGATGGACTGCGTCTTTCCCGTTTTGCTCACCCTTATGACGGCGATAGGACCGAGTCGGAGCGCCGCCGTGTATCAACCGAGCATAGCCATACTGAGCAGTGCGGTCATAAACGCCATAATCTTTTTTGCTCTTCCGTGCTTCATACTTTCGGTGGTCTTTCACGTCGTCGGCAATTTGAGCGAGGGGATAAAGCTTAAAAGCATGGCGGATTTTTTCTCGGGACTGATGAAGTGGGCGCTGGGCACGGTCTTTTTCGTGTTCTTGGCGGTGCTGTCCATACAGGGCGTCACTGCGTCAATTTACGACAATATCTATATAAGGACGACAAAGCTTGCGATAAGCCGCTACGTACCTATAATAGGGGGATACCTTTCGGAGGGCTATAACCTCGTCATAAGCGGCAGCGTGCTGATAAAAAACGGCGTCGGGCTAAGCGGAATGATCATGCTCGCTCTTTCGACCTTGCCGATAGTTATCGAGATAGTCGTGTTTTCGGCGTCGCTAAAAGCGGTCGCAGCCGTAAGCGAGCCCCTCGGCAGCAAGGCGGTGTGCGAGATCCTTAACGGGATAGGCAAGAGCGTATCGGGGCTTATCGCAATAATTCTCGGAACGGCGTTTTTGTACTTTATCTTTATGTTGCTTATAGTGGCAACGGGCAATTTGGGGGTGTGACATGGCATACGTTACAAGTATCTTATCGGTAGTCATCCTGAGTATCATCGCCGACCTTATGCTAAGCGGCAAGCGAATGGGCAAATTCGTCCGAGCGATCTTCGCCGTCGTCACCATGCTTATGATAGCGGCTCCGCTTCCGAGCCTATTGCGCGGCGAAAGCTTTAATGGGTTCGACTTGTTCGGGCAGATCGAGGCGGACGAAAACTTCCTCGGCTCGATGTCCGAATTAAAACAAAAGGCATTAAGCGAGGGACTTGTCAAGGCGCTCGAAGAGGAGGGGTATAGGGGAGTCGAGGTGACGCTCGACGTCGATTTTAACGGCGAAATTACGATAAAAAGCGTCAAAGTTAATTTGAGCAAAATGGTTATGGATGCAAATGTGTCGCATATAAATAAGTATGAAGCGGTAGAGGGGCTCATATGCCGATATCTCGGAGTGGACAAGGAACTTGTTGAACTGTATGAATAAGTTGATCGCCAAATTGAAGTCTGTAAAGCACAAGGAAATCGTGCTTGCCGTGATAGCGTTAGCGGTTATGCTCATCATATACTTTTCGAGTTTTGCGCCCAAGAAAAAAAGCTCGGCAGCGCAAACTCAAAGCGACTACTGCCTTGTCATGAGCGAAAAGATACAGTCCGCCTTATCCAAAATGGCGGGCGTGGGCAAAACCGAGGTGGTCATAAATTGGTCGTCGGGGACCATGGCGGTTTACGAAAAGAACGTTACGTCAAACGGGAATTCGACGTCCGAGCAAGTGGCGCTGAGCGGAGGCTCGCCCATAACGTTAAAGGAAATTTATCCCCGAGCGATCGGTGTGATGATAGTATGTGAAGGAGGTAGCAATGCAAAGGTCAAGATCGACGTAAAGATGGCAGTGTCCGCACTTTTGGACATATCTGCCGACAAAGTTTTGGTGTTTGGAACAAAATAAAATAAATGGGAGGATTTACCTATGTTAAGCAAAAAGAAAAAGATTTTCATTCTGTGCGGAATGCTCGCACTCCTCGTTGTGACCGGCGTACTCAACATCGTTCTCAACGGCAAGTCGATCAGCGCAAGCGGAGGCGGCGGCACGACTTCGGGCGGCGGCAACAACGATTTGACCAACGCGTCTTTCTTTGCCACCTATCGAAGCGACCGAGATGCCACAAGGGAGCAATCGCTTCTCTACCTCGACTCGATAATCGCGTCCTCGTCCTCGGATTCCGAAGCAGCCGAGAACGCAAGACAGTCTAAGCTCGAACTCACCAAGAACATGGAGCTCGAACTCGTGCTCGAGGGGCTCATTAAGGCGCTCGGCTTTGACGACGTAGTCGTGGCTTCTTCGACCGAGAGCGTCAACGTCATCGTCAAGGCGAAAGAACTCAGCGAGGATCAAGCCACTCAAATCGCCGAGGTTATCACGACCGAAACGGGAAGAAAGACATTTGATATAAGAATTATTTCGGTAGAATAATAAAATCGATTGAAATTTTTATTCGATTATGCTATAATACCTCTATAACGAAAAAAAGCGGGTTTATGGCAATGAAAAATTTAATCAATATCGACTCCGACGGAGATGTAACTTACGGCAATCACGTCCTGCTTTCGATAATAAGGCTCGCCACCGAGGAAATAAGCGGCGTGGGTTCTATGCAGGGCAAGGGCGTAAGAATGGAAGTAAGGGGCAATGTCGTCGATGTCAGCGTCAGCATCAACGTCTATTACGGTGTCAGCTGTGCCGATGTGGCGTTCAGGATCCAAAACAACATCAAGCGCAACATCGAAACCAGCACTACCTATAAAGCGGGCAAAATAGACGTCAACATCTTGGGCGTTGAATTTCAGGAGAGCAAGGAATCGAGTACCCTATAAGATATTCTTATGGGGTTATTCGTTTATGAGGAAATATGAGCAGAAGAAGCGTCAGAGAAAATGTATTTAAGCTGATTTACGAAACCGACATAAGCGGTGAAGTAAATGAACTCAGCGTAGCCGAAGCTACAAAGTGCGAGCGGGAGAGCGAACTCAACGACGACCCGATCGTCGCCATGCGGCAAAAGTTAATAAGTCCCGAGTATCCTTTTGAACTTATCGACGAAAGCGACAAAAGCTATTTCGACAAGGTCTTTTACGGTATAAATCAAAATCTATCCAAGATCGAGGACATCATTGCAAAATACGCCCATGCGTTTAAGCTTGAGCGGCTGTACAGAGTGGACAGGGCTATCTTGCTTGTAGCCATCTACGAAATTTTGTATATGGACGATATTCCGTATAAGGTGTCGATAAACGAGGCGGTCGAACTTGCCAAGATTTACTCCACCGAAAAGAGCGCAAGCTACATAAACGGTATCTTAGCTTCGGTGGTAAAGAACCCGGAGGAGTTACGGTGAGCGCTCGGATCATAGACGGAAAGCAGCTTGCTCACGAAATAAAGTCCCAAGTAAGATCCGAAGCGGAGGCGTATCTCATTCGCAACGGACGCAGGATGGGACTTGCGGTCATTCTCGTCGGCGACGACTTTGCAAGCAACATATACGTGCGCAACAAGATAAACGCTTGCAACGAAGTAAACATTCGCTCCTTTTCGTTCAGACTGCCCGCGTCCACCTCGGAGAGCGAACTTATCGAACTTATCCACAGGCTCAACAACGACGAGAGCGTGGACGGCATACTCGTCCAACTTCCGCTTCCGCCTCATATGAGGCAAAACGTCGTTCTTTCGCATATTTCGGTCTACAAGGACGCCGACGGCTTTTTGGCTGAAAATGCGGGCAACCTCATGCTCGGCAATCCGTCGCTCAACGCCTGCACGCCGTGCGGGATAATCGAACTCATACGTTCGACCGGTCGTCCCATAGACGGAGCGAACGCCGTGGTGATAGGCAGAAGCAACATTGTCGGCAAACCCATCGCGCTCATGCTGCTCGAAAATCACGCCACCGTTACCATGTGCCATTCGCACACGACCGACTATGCCGACTTCACTCGTCGTGCAGACATCTTGGTGGTGGCGGCGGGAGTAAAAGGGCTCGTTACGGGCGATATGGTCAAAGAAGGCGCTGTCGTCATCGACGTGGGCATGAACCGTGACGGCAAGAATATCTGCGGGGACTGCGACTTCGATTCGGTCAGCAAGGTGGCGGGCTACATAACTCCCGTCCCGGGCGGCGTAGGACCCATGACCATTGCCATGCTACTTAAAAACATAGTCAAGGCGGCGCTCAGACTTGAATAGGATCCTTTCGGTATCACAACTTAACAACTATATAAAAAACGTCTTTGACGATGAATTGCTCATTCAAAACATTACCGTCGAGGGCGAGGTTTTCGAATGTAAATTTTCGGGCGGAAATACCTATATCACGCTCAAAGAGGGGGAATATTCGCTTTACTGCGTCAAATTCGGCTCAAAAGCGGAGTTTTCGGCGGGCGACAAAATACGCGTTTTCGGAAGCATGAAGTTCTATCCGAAGGGCGGACGAGCGACTTTCGTTATGCTGAACGCGTCGGCGGTAGGCAAGGGCGAACTGCTCGTTAAACTCAACGAACTTAAAGAGCGACTTAAAAAAGAGGGCGTTTTCGACAACAAAAAGACGTTGCCGAGGTTTGTCCAAAGGATCGCTCTCGTGACGAGCGTCGAGGGTGCGGTCATTCACGACTTTATGGAAGTGCTCGGCCGCAACGGCTGCTCGTATATCGACGTGGACGCTTACGGCGTCAAGGTGCAGGGTGCGGGAGCCGAACATACGATAAAAAAAGCCATTGCCATGGCGTCCGAGAAAGATTACGACGTGTTGGTGCTGGCTCGGGGCGGAGGCTCGTCCGTGGATTTGAGTTGCTTCAATACCGAAGTCGTGGCAAGGAGCGTTTTCGACTGTCCTTTTGCCACCGTTTCGGCGGTGGGGCACGAGGTCGACTATACCCTAAGCGACTTTTCGGCGTCGCTTCGGGCGGGTACCCCGTCCATTGCCGCCGAACTCATCGTGCGCAACAACGAGGCTTTCCTTGCCCGATTTTTCGATTTGCTCGGCAGGCTGCGCACCTATGCCGAAAGCAAGCTGAGCGCGAATTTCGACAAGGCGAAAAGAAACTTTACGAATATCTCGCTCGGCTGCTTCCGCAAGACGGCGCAAATAAAGGACAGGCTTTTAAGTGCCGACAACGCAATGTATCACGCCGCATATAAGCGCATTTTAAGCGTCGAAGCTGCCTTGAAAATGAAGCCGGAAAAGCTTAAAAGCACGATAGAAAACAGGATGTCGAGTGTCGAAAACAAGCTTAAACTTACTTCCGCGGTGCTCGACAAACTAAGTCCGCTCAAAATAATTTCGGACGGATACGCCAAGGTGCTTTCGGATGATAAGAGCGTCGTTTCCGTAGAGCAAGTAAACATCGGGGACAGGATCAAGGTAGTATTAAAGGACGGCGTTTTGACCGCAGAGGTCTTAGGTAAAGGAGGATTTAATGGAACTTGAAAATAAGCTTAAAAGCTTGGAGGAACTCACCGCGAAAATGGAGAGCGGAGTGTCGCTTGAGGAGAGCATAAAGCTTTTCGGTGAGGGAGTTGCGCTCACAAAGGAGTGCATGGCTATGCTTAACGAATACAAGGGCAAGCTAAACGAGATAAAGGCGGAACTCGATGAACTTACCGACTAAGCAAGAGATAGACGACAGGCTCGTCGCCGCTTTGGACGAGGCGGGCTTTAACGAGCCGCTCTATTCGGTGGTTAAGTACGCCTTGACGAGCGGGGGAAAGCGTATGCGTCCGCTCATGTTTATCGAGGCATATTCGCTCGGCGGCTTGCAGGCGGATGACGGCGTCCTTGACTTTGCCGTCGGGATAGAGATGCTACACCAATACACGCTTATACACGACGATTTGCCGTGCATGGACAACGACGATTTTCGGCGAGGCAAGCCGACCTGCCACAAGGTTTTCGGCGAAGCGAACGCGCTGCTCGCGGGCGACGCACTGCTTAACCTTGCCTTTACTCATATGCTCAAAGCGGCGGTAGGCAACAGCCGGGCGGCGGAGGCTGCCTACGAGTTTTCCATCCTTACGGGCGGGGCGGGCGTGATAGGCGGACAGGTCGCCGAACTTAACGCGCTCAACATCGAGCCGCAATTAAAGGACATCTACTACAAAAAGACGTGCTGTCTTATCCTTGCCGCCGTCAAAGCGGGGCTCATTATGAGCGGAGCGGACGAAAACACAATAAAAGCCCTCACGTCTTACTGCATAAACTTCGGCATGGCGTTTCAGCTTAGGGACGATCTTATGGACATTACCGAAAAGGGCGAGGTGGGCGAAAGGTCCTACGTAGCTTGCTTCGGCGTGGAACGATCGGTTACCGAACTCAAAAATTGTGCGCAAAATGCCCTTAACGTCCTAAGTATGTCAGGCATAAACAGCAAATATTTTACCGATTTGGTTCAATCGGTACTAAATTAGGGCAAAATTTACGAAGATAACAAAATGCTCAAAGATGAAATAAAGCAATTGAATATAGGTGAACTCAAAGAACTTTGCGGCAAGTTGCGAGCAAGGATCGTCGAGCTCACCACTAAAAACGGCGGTCACTTATCCTCCAATCTCGGAGCGGTCGAACTCACCGTTGCGCTTCACTACGTCTTTGACCTGCCGCGCGACAAGGTGATTTGGGACGTCGGGCACCAGACCTACGCTCACAAACTGCTTACGGGCAGGGACGACTTGATGGAAAACCTGCGCTGCGACGGCGGCGCGTCGGGCTTTCCGTCCCCGCGCGAGAGCGATTGCGACGAGTTTATCACGGGGCACAGCGGCACGTCGCTTTCGCTCTGCCTCGGACTTGCGAGGGCGCGGGACCTTAAAGGCGAGGACGGGAGCATCGTCGCCGTCGTGGGCGACGGGGCGTTTACAAGCGGCGAAATTTACGAGGCGCTCAACGATCTCGGCGACCGCCCGACAAAACTCATAATCGTATTAAACGACAACAATATGTCGATAAGTCGACCGGTCGGAGCAATGAGCAAATATTTCAACCGCCTGAGGGTCAACAAAAAGTTCGTCGACTTCAAAAGCGGAGTAAAAAAGAGCGTAAGCGAACTTCCATTTGTCGGAACGCCGCTTGTCAAAACGCTAACTTTCACCAAAAACAAACTCAAAGACGGCGTCGTCGGCAACAAGTTCTTCGAACGCTTCGGGCTGAAATATTACGGTCCATACGACGGACACGACCTATCGGTCATGACGGATGCACTCGAACAAGCCAAAAAGTCGAACGGACCCGTCATCATACACCTGCTCACCAAAAAGGGCAAGGGGCTGACCGAAGCGGAGAACGCCCCCAACCTGTATCACGGAATTTCGCCTTGCGACGAAAGCAAGTCGCTCTCTATGTCAAAGGCGGCGGGCGACGCGCTCGTTGCTCTTGCCGACGGACATGAAATTGCCGTCATAACGGCGGCGATGGCGGACGGACTGCACCTTACCGAGTTCGCCAAGCGATATCCCGAAAGGTTCTTCGACGTTGCGATAGCCGAGCAACACGCCGTGTCGCTTGCGGCGGGACTGAGCAAAAACGGGGTCAAGCCGTACTTTGCCGTGTACTCCACCTTTTTGCAAAGGGCATTTGACCAAGTGGCGGATGTCGCGATAAACAATCTGCCCGTCACCTTTTTGATCGACAGAGCGGGGGCGGTGGGAGCGGACGGAGTTACCCACCAAGGAATTTTCGACCTCAGCTACCTTTCGCTCATACCCAATATGACGATCGCGTCCCCGAAAGACGGAAGGGAACTTAACGCGCTTATCGAATTTTCCCTGCACTTCGACGCGCCGCTTGCGATACGGTATGCAAAGTCGTATTCGCACGATTTCGGCAGCTGCGCCGAGGTCGAGCTCGGCAAGTGGGAGTGGCTGATAAAAGCCGACACACCCGTCACCGTGCTCGCCGTGGGCAAGACCAACGAACTTGCCTTGGGGCTGAAACGGGCAAGCGTAATTAACGCAAGGTTTATTAGACCCCTCGACCGCAAGTTGCTCGATGAGCTGAATGGCGTTGTGATCACCGTTGAGGACAACGTTTTGCACGGCGGCTTCGGTGAAGCGGTGAAAAATTATCTTTACGGCAAGAACAAAGTCATAAATTTCGGGCACAAAGACGAGTTTTGCGATATCAGAGATATAAAGAAAACTTTCGTAAATTCGGGCTTAACGACCGAAAATATTCAAAAAACAATTGACGCGGAGTTGTTTTCACTTGAAAAATCTCGCAAAGTATAGTATAATGACCTTATGAAAGTCGGAATTTATACAAACCAATATAAAGACAGCGATCTTTCGGTCACGCGTGCGCTAGTCGGCTTGTTGAAAAGCGAAAACATCGATTTTGCCGTCGACGTTTCGTTAAGCAAGTTCTTCGACGGAATAAAGATGTATCACGACTTTTCCTCCCTTGATATGCTCATTACCGTGGGCGGGGACGGGACGATCCTCAACGTGGCGAGGCGTTGTATCGACCATAACGTGCCCATCCTCGGCGTCAACAAGGGGACGGTGGGCTTTATGAACGAGATAGAACTGAGCGACCTGAGTAAGATTGTCGACATTATCAAGCGCGGCGAATACAAGATGGATAAGCGAGCGTTGCTTTGCGTCGAATACGGCGACAAGGTCTATTTCGTGCTCAACGAGGCGATCGTCTATCGCTCGGACACCAAGATGATAACGGTGGACGTCAAGATCGAGGAGCAGCTTGTGGACAGATACGCCTGTGACGGCTTTATAGTTTGCACTCCGACGGGCTCGACGGCTTACTCGCTTTCGGCGGGCGGACCGATAATCAGCCCCTCGGCGAACGCGATGTGCCTCACGGCGATAAATTCGCACTCGCTTCACACCCGTCCCGTGGTGATAAGCGGCGACGAGGAAGTGACGATATCGGTGGTCAAGGCGTACGAAAACGCTATGCTCATAGTCGACGGCGAGCAAATGACCAAGCTTGAAATGAACAAAAAACTACGATTTTATAAGTCGGATAAATATCTCGAGTTCGTACGATTAAAGGACAGCAACTTTTACAGTAAGCTGCTTAGCAAGCTCAATATTTGGGGCTTGACCGAAAGTTAATAAGGGGAGATCGATCATGGAAAGGAACGATAGACAAATCAAAATATTGGAACTCATTGCCACCAAGAATATCGAAACGCAAGACGAACTTGCCGACGAACTCAAAAAGCACAATTACGACGTCACCCAAGCCACCATTTCGAGAGATATAAAGGAACTCGGGCTTGTCAAGACGAGGTACATAGCTTCGGGTGCAAATTCGGTCAATGAGCGTATAAAGAAGATATTCACCCTTGCCGTGCTGTCGGTCAATGTGGCGGGCAACATCGTGGTCGTCCGCACTCTGCCGGGCTGCGCGAACGCAACGGGCGATATGCTTGACAAGATGCACGATGTACAGGTGCTCGGCTGCGTGGCGGGCGAGGACACCGTGATGGCTGTTTGTTCGAGTGAGGAAGCGGCAAACGAAACCGCAACCAAACTTTACGACATGATAGGCGGATAAAGTCGTGCTTAAAAGCCTGAAAATAAAAAATCTTGCCCTTATCGGCGATGCCGAACTTGCTTTTGATGAGGAACTCAACGTGCTCAGCGGCGAAACGGGCGCAGGCAAGTCGATAGTCGTTGACGCCATAATGCTCCTGCTCGGCGGCAAGTACGACAAATCCTTGCTTCGCTACGGCAAGAGCGAGGGCATGGTGGAGGGGGTTTTCGACTCTCCCAATGTGAGCGAATTGCTCCTCGAGATCGGGCACGAGGCGGACACCGAGGCGGTCGTCACTCGCCGTTTTTTCGACAGCGGCAAAAACGATATTCGCATCAACGGGCGGTCGGTCACCGCATCCATGCTCAAACGATTTACCGAAAAGCTTATCGACATTTACGGTCAGCACGAGTACATCTCGATAGCAAAGCCCGTCGAGCAGGCTCGGCTTTACGATTACTATCTGCGCAAGAACATCTCGGGTTCGCTCGATAAACTCGGCGAAGCGATAAAGAGGCTTGCTTTTGTAAACGAAAAACTTTCCGACATAGGGACGAGCGGCGACAGAGAGCGGCTCATAGATATACTGAAATACGAGATCGACGAGATCGAGCGCGCCGCCGTCAAAGAGGGCGAGGAAGAGCAACTCATGGCAAAGCGCAAGCTTGTCGCCTCGGCGGAAAAGATCAACAGTGCACTCTCGGCGGCTGCCGGGGCTTTAAGCGAGGACGAGGAAAACGCCGTCGCCTTTTTGGACAGGGCGGATATTGCCCTTAGCGGAATAACTCATATCGACGAGCGATACCTCAAACTTTACGAAAGGTTGCAAGCCGCCTCGGACGAAATCGAGGACATCGCCGAAAGTGTCAAGGACGAACTCGATAGGGACTTCGACCTCGGCGATTTGGACAAACTCGAAGAACGCCTCGGAGCCATCAAAAACATACGCAAAAAGTACGGCGACTTCGAGCAAATGACCAAGTTCTTTAATGAGGCAAACGAAAAATTGTTCAACCTCGTTAACAGCGATAAAATTTACGAAAAGCTCACCAAGGAAAAGGAGGCGGTCCTCGACGAGATCTATTCGCTCTCGCTCGACATAAGCGCGGTTCGTCGCAAATCCGCCAAAACTTTCGAGCGGGAGATAGAAAAGCAGCTTTCGGAATTGGGCATGAACGCCAAGTTCGAACTTCGCTTCGCTCCATTCCCGAGCCGAGAGGAGTGTGAGGCGTTGATTACCGAAAAGGGCTTGGACAAAACGGAGTTTTATTTTTCTCCCAACAAGGGTCAGCCCCTTATGCCCATGACCAAGATCATTTCGGGCGGCGAGATGTCGAGGTTTATGCTCGCCCTCAAAGTGGTGAACGGCGAGCGAGATGAAATGCCCACCATGATTTTCGATGAGATCGACGTGGGAATAAGCGGCATTACGGGCGGCGAGGTGGCAAAAAAACTGTTCAAACTCGCGCTTAACCATCAAGTTCTTTGCGTGACCCACTTGCCGCAGATCGCCGCTATGGCGTCCAAGCAGTTCTACATCGAAAAGTCGGCGGTGGGCGAGGAAACTTTCACCTTTGTAACCGCCCTAAGCTATGACGGAATGATCAAAGAGATCGCAAGGCTCTCGGGCGTGAGTGCAACCGCCCAAGCCGCCGCAGCCGCCGCCGAACTCAAAAGCAGCTGCGACAGTTATAAAAACGAACTTTATAAGTCCGAAAAAAATTCCGATTGAAACTTTCCTCGTCTCCCGAATTTCGGTTTATTGGCGCAAAAGTAAACGTTAGGATCTTAAAAAAGGAGAAATGCTATGAGAACGAAAATTTTAAGTTTGATAATTTTAATGTTATCTTGTTCTTTGGCGCTTTCAGGTTGTTTCAAGAGCAAAGGATTAAAAATAGGCTTTAATTATGAAATCAATTTAAGTACTGTTATGGGGGCGGTAAAAAGCGAACATACAAGTTTTGCAGTTGATGATGTTACGCTTGATTTTTATTTCGGTGGTAGTGCTATTGAATATCCACCCGATTCCGAGCATCGGGCAGTTGGCGTGGCATTGTATTTTTGCAATGAGAAAGCATATAGAAATTTGGACTTTGGTTTACAATATGCAAGTTATAAAGATATAGAGGGAATGTATTTTGTCAAATTGATAAGCCCCTCGGATTTTAATTCGGGCGATTATGATGTAGATGTAACATTGATCAAAGGCAAAGTTTTTCAACATAATGAAGTTTTAACGGTACCAAAGGAAGTATTTATATCCGATGACGACCATTTCGGTTTGGTATTTATTCAGTTTTATAACAATAAAAGCGAAGATGGGTATTATGTATCAAGAAAAAATTGTTTTGTGGTGCAATATGAGTTTTTGAATGATGAAACTATAGAACTTATGGAACCAAGTCATATGTTTGGTTAAATGCGAAAAAGGATATATGAATAATTTATGAGAACGAAAACTTTAAGTTTGATAATTTTAATGTTATCTTGTTCTTTGGCGCTTTCAGGTTGTTTCAAGAGCAAAGGATTAAAAATAGGCTTTAATTATGAAATCAATTTAAGTACTGTTATGGGGGCGGTAAAAAGCGAACATACAAGTTTTGCAGTTGATGATGTTACGCTTGATTTTTATTTCGGTGGTAGTGCTATTGAATATCCACCCGATTCCGAGCATCGGGCAGTTGGCGTGGCATTGTATTTTTGCAATGAGAAAGCATATAGAAATTTGGACTTTGGTTTACAATATGCAAGTTATAAAGATATAGAGGGAATGTATTTTGTCAAATTGATAAGCCCCTCGGATTTTAATTCGGGCGATTATGATGTAGATGTAACATTGATCAAAGGCAAAGTTTTTCAACATAATGAAGTTTTAACGGTACCAAAGGAAGTATTTATATCCGATGACGACCATTTCGGTTTGGCATTTATTCAGTTTTGTAACAATAAAAGCGAAGATGGGAATTATGTATCAAGAAAAAATTGTTTTGTGGTGCAATATGAGTTTTTGAATGATGAAACTATAGAACTTATGAAGCCAAGTCATCTGTTCTAATAAATTAAATAAAGAGAGGTATATGATTATGAAAAAACTGGTTATTAAATTCATCGTAGTTTTCTTTTTGTGTGAAGCATTTGCTATTGGCATAATGCTTAATGCTTTTACATTTAACGGAACGCCCGTTAGTGCGGAAGCATATACTGTTTCTACAAACAATGCCCAATCCGGGGCTGAGATTGATGTTGAATTTGAAAAGACCAACGACTTAATTGTCAACGATGAAAATATTGAATTTGTTGGAGAAGAAGCGACGACAGATTTAAGGGATAAAATTGTAGGTGAGGTTAATTTGTCTACGGATAGAATTTCATTGGGCGACAAAGCCCGGGCGGAGATAAGCATAAGTGATGATGTTCGAGATGTTTATTTTGTAGAAAATGGGATAAAGGTGAATGGATGTTCTTTTGCTAATGGCGATGTTGAATTAGAGATTATGCCTAATGATGGCTTAATCTTACATATTATTCTTTAAAGTCATCTGTAAAGAAGAATGTTAGTACAGGATCTACTAATGTTTTTGATGAAAAGATTTCTTATGATAAAGGGAATATGGCGAATTGTGCATTTTATTTAGCACAAGGAATGGTTGTTGCGCAAAGGTTTGCACAAGCAATGGGAGTGAATTTTAATAAGTGTCTTAAGGTAAAATATCCGTTTACTAATGGAGATAATGCATTCTGTTGGAATAAATTTGCAGGAATTGGTAAACCGTATTTTGATGATTTTGATACAGCAATGCATGAGTATGGGCATTTTGTTGAGGGAATAAATGGTACTTATGGAGCAAACTTATTAGATTTTATCTTATATAATCCTTCTCATAGTTCTTATACCGATCATTTCAGTGATAAGAAAAGTAAACAGTTTGCTATGGAACTTACGTGGTCTGAGAGTTGGGCGACAGCTTTCGCTCAAATTGCTCAAGAGTATTATAGGTCGGAGTATGATAAAGTTCTTAATTTTGCGGACAAAAAACATATGGATAGCGTGAACTATGAAGAGTTCAATTCGATGGAGGATAGTGGCGAAGCTCAAGAGGATGCCGTTATTGCATTTTTATGGGACTTATATGATTCTTCCTCTAAGAGTGAAGTATATGATAATATTTCATGGGGATATAGAACTTGGTGGAAAAATACTACTCAATCGGGAATGACGACATTGACTAAATTTATTGAGTACATTAACGTGTCTAAACCCTTGCAACGTAGTGATATAGGCGAACTTTTGGGTGTACATCAGATTGCGCCTACAAATTTAACTGTAACTAACCTTGCATTAGTTTCTACAATTGTTGCGCCGAAGCTTTCGTGGAAAGTAAATGGAAGTAATGACAATCCAAATGATAAATTTAAAGTTGTATTTTACGATAGTGACGGAAATCAAAAGTACATAACGCAATTTATTAGTTCAAGCAAATCATACAATGATACATTCACATATGAAGTGTCAAAGTCAACTTGGAAGAATGTTTTAGGCCACTTTTCTGATAATGCAACGATTAACATTGCGGTGCAAGGCTATCATAAAAAATCCCCAATAAGTGGTCCTTATACATCAAAACACGTCAGCGTAAAGATTAATGCGCAGAATATAAAATCTTTAACCATTGCAAGCAATAGCCGCTACACCGAAGATGTTGTATATCTAAATGCAGGAGAATATGAAGATTATTTGATTACATTTAAGTCGGGAGGGAGAAAATTAATACAGACATTCGGTCCCAAAGATACGTGTTTATATTTATATGATATGAACGGAAACCAGCTTGCGTATAATGATGATGGAGGATACAAAAATAATGCATTAATATCGTATGACGTATCTGCTAATGTGACTTATGGAATTAGAGTGAAGTTCTATTCTTCATCGATTTATGGGGATGTAAAGTTAGCAATAATGCCACATTTGACTTCGGTTACCAAATATGAAGATTTAAGAGGTGTTTATTCTGCCGATTGTATTTACGAAGGGTTAACGACATCGGGGTCGGTTTCGTTATCGAGGTATACAGTTAATTCTACGGGTGTATATACTTTTTACACCGATATACGAACGGGTTATTATAATTACCCCAATATGTATCTATACTTAATAGATCCTAGTTCTACGGAACCCAGCTTATATAATGACGATGGGGCTGGCAAAATGCAGGCTAAAATCACCACTACATTGAAACCGGGCGTAGAGTATTTATTGGTTACAACAACGTACGATATTTTGAATAGTGTTAATTATAGCGTTCATTTTATAAAAAATATGCGATTTTAGTGTGGTACGATGCTTTGTGTTAAGAACTAAAACCACAAAAGACCAAATAAATTCAAGCGGCGTAACTTAAACGGTTACGTCGTTTTTCTTATGCTTATGGAGTGAATAGGGCGGGCTTTGCTTTTTTTTCTAATATTTTGCAGAATAAATTTTGTAGGCAAAATAAACACTATTTTTATGAGGGTAAAAACGGCGTTACTATGTATATTTTCACTTTTAAGCATAGTCGTTTGCTTTTGTCTTACGCCCGTCGAAGCCGCCTCTGTTGCGTACGGACGAATATATCCCGGAGGCTTTCCCGTTGCGCTGGAACTCAACCTCGACGGAGCGGTGATAGACGAAGTGGGCTTTGTGCGCACCTTGGCTGGCAATGCTACGCTTAGCAACAAGTTGCACCGAGGCGACATGATAACCGAGATCGACGGAGTAAAGGTGCGAAACTGCGATGACGTGGTGAGCAAAGTGAGCGAGGGCGACGGCAAGGAGATGGAGATAACTCTGCTTAGGAACGGCAAGGAAGCCTCGGTGACCGTATCGCCCTACATCGAGGGGGACAGCGGCAAGTACAAGTTGGGGATCTACATTCGGGACAGCATTTTCGGCGTGGGGACGGTGACGTACATCAAGGAAAACGGCTGTTTTGCCGCTCTCGGACATCAAATCGTCGATTCTGTGGCGGGCGAGGCGCCGATAGTCGGCGGAATGGTGTATGACTGCGAGGTCTTGGGCGTGATAAAGGGCAAACGCAACGAGCCGGGCGAGTTGAAAGCCGCGCTCAAAGGCGAGCCGATAGGAGAGGTATTTACCTGTGCGGTAAACGGGATCTACGGCAGGTTTTACAACTTCAAGCCCGCTTCGGACCCGATAACGATGGGCAATCGCAGCTTGGTGACGCCGGGCAAGGCGTTTATCCTTACGTCGATCATGGGCAAGATCGACGCTTACGAGGCGGAAATAATAAGGGCTATCGGACAAAGCGAAGCTCTCGCCAAGGGGATATTTATTCGCATAACCGACAAGCGGCTGCTTGGTTACACGGGCGGAATAGTGCAGGGAATGAGCGGCAGTCCGCTCTTTATGGGAGGCAAACTGATCGGAGCGGTAACTCACGTGTTGATCAACGACCCGACCAAAGGATATGCAATATATATAGATTGGATGCAATTTTAAGGAGGAAACATGAAAAAAGTAAGATTTATATCGATCGTGACGCTGATCGCGATCTCCGTTTTGGCTGTGGGCATTATGCCGGTACACGCCGAGCCGCAACAGGTCAATGCGCGTGCGGCTCTGCTTATGGATTACAATACGGGCGACGTATTGATGAGCGTAAACGAAAGTGACAAATTGCAAATAGCGAGCATGGTGAAGATCATGACGCTCAACATCATATTCGACGAGATCGAAGCGGGACGATTGAGCGTCGACGACGAGATCGTCGTGAGCGAAAACGCCTCGTCTATGGGCGGCTCGCAAGCATTTTTGGACGCGAACTGCTCGTATAAGGTCGACGAACTCATCAAGAGCATCGTTGTGGCGTCGGCTAACGACTCTTGCGTCGCCATGGCAGAGCACATAGCGGGCAGTGTAAGCGACTTTACGGCTAAGATGAACGACAAAGCCCAAAAGTTGGGCATGACAAACACCTGCTTTGTCAATTGCACGGGCTTGCCGGCTCCCGGACAATACAGTTGCGCCTTAGACGTAGCCAAAATGTTTCGCTGTCTTGTCGGTCACGAAAAGTTCTTCGACTACTCCAAGATATGGATGTTCGACTTCGTTCATCCGAGCGGCAGAGTGACCGAGCTCAGCAACACCAACAAACTCATCCGCTTTTACGAGGGCTGTGACGGCGGCAAGACGGGCTTCACTTCCGAGGCGCTCTCGTGCCTTGCCGCAACCGCAAGGCGAGGGAACACGAGGCTCATTACGGTGGTGATAGGTGCGCCGTCGTCCAAGGTGCGCAACGCCGAAGTTTCCAAGATCTTCACCAAGGGCTTTGGCGAATATGAAACCAACCAATACGTCTTTAAGGGCATAAGCCTCGGCTCGTGCGAGGTAGTGGGCGGAAAGCAAAAGACCGTCGAGGCGGCTCCAAGCGAGGACTACTTCCTTTTGACGAAAAAGGGCGAAAAGAAAAACGTAAACTGCGAGGTGGAATTGTTTAAGACAAAGGCGCCCGTAAAGTCGGGCGACGTAGTGGGAAAGGTCACTGTTTATGTGTCGGATAATGCGGAAAAAGAAATTCCGCTCCTGGCTATGTCAGACATAAACAGCAGAAATTTGCTCGATGTCGTCAATGAGATGATAAAAAATTGGTAAATTCAATAAAAATCTCCTCTTAAACTCTTACGCTTCCTTTTTTGTAAGGGAAGCGTATTTTTTATTGACTATTTGGGGCGGAACTGCTATAATAATAGGTATGATAGGAATATTGTTTAGCAGTGACAATATGTTGTTGAACATAATTTTGTTTGTCATCGTTGCCGTAGCCGTGCTCTTTTCCATAATTTTGCACGAAGTGGCACACGGTCTTGTGGCACATTGGTGCGGCGACGATACGGCAAAGTACAACGGCAGGCTGTCGCTTAATCCCGTAAAACACATCGACCCGATAGGAGCGATAATGATTCTGCTTGTCGGCTTCGGCTATGCAAAGCCCGTACCCGTCAATCCCAACAACTTTCGCTCGTACAGAAAGGGATGCATTTTGGTGTCCGTAGCGGGTGTTGCCACCAACATAATAATAGCGCTGATTTCGGGACTGCTGTACGGCTTGTTTGCGGCTCTTGCGGGCGAAGCGGGCAACGTGGCTTTGTCTTTTATTGCACTGTTGTTTTCTTACTTGTGCATGTTCAATTGCTACTTGTGCTTTTTCAATCTGCTCCCGCTGTTCCCGCTTGACGGCTACAATTTGATAGCGGCTTTATGCAAGCGCGAAAACGGCTTTACCCGCTTTATGCGTCGATACGGACAGTACATTTTGTTCGCTCTTATAATCGTATCGGTGATAGTGGCGAGAATTGACGCCGTTCCGTTTTATTTCAGCCCGCTCGACGTCTATTTGACCTACACGGCGGACTACCTAAGCGGCGCATTTATTAAACTCGGCACACTCATCTTCGGAGGAATATAGGATGTCGTCGGACTACGAAAAACTTTTCGCCGAAGAGGGCTTTATCGAGGACGAGGACGCGTATCGCTTTGTGCTTAGCGACTTCGAGGGACCGCTCGACACGCTTTTGTTCCTTATACGCAAATCCAAAATGAGTATCGAGGACGTGAAGATCTCGGAAATAACCGAGCAATATCTCGAACTCATGAAGGGGATAGACAAGGTCGACCTCGACAAAGCGTCGGAGTTTGTCAGCATGGCGGCGCTGCTGCTGGAAATCAAGAGCAAGTCGCTTTTGCCCAAGCCGCCCGAGCCGGAGCCCGCCGCCGTCGACGAGGAAAAGGCGCTTAAAACACAGCTGCTCCTTTACTCTATGTACAAAGAGGCTGCCGAAAAGATGAAAAAGACCGAAACGGAGGACATATACTACCGTGCGCCCGACCCGTCGGTGGGCATGCCGAGGCTTCAACTTAAAGATATGACAAAGGACGGGCTTATGGAAGCATTGAGGAAGATGTTCGTCAAGCTCGAACAAAAGGCGGCGCTAAACAAAGAGCGACACATAGTCATGGACAGGTTCACCGTTGCGGAGATGGTGGACATGATAAAGGACAAGGTGGAGCGTCAAAAAGAAACGTCGTTTTTTTCGCTCTTTGGCGACGACTACACAAAAAGCGAGATAATAACGACCTTTCAAGCTTTGCTCGAACTGATCAAAATGCAGTTTTTGACAGCCAAGCAGGATGCTTTGTTTGACGATATAACACTTTGCAAGGTGGAAAACAACAATGGATCTAACTAAACTCGACTGTATTTTGGAATCGCTCCTGTTTCTTTCGGGCGACGGATTGAGCGTCGCTCAGATAAAGGACCTGCTTGAACTTCAACAGTGCGAACTCGACGAGGCTGTCAAAAAGTTGAAGAAGAAGTACTCGGGCGACAGCGGTATTCACCTCATTTCGTACAACGGAAAGCTTCAACTTTCGTCCAATCCCGCATATGGCGACGAGGTAGCCAAGGTGCTTAATCCCATCAAGGAAAAGGCGCTTTCCACAGCCACGCTCGAAACCGTGGCGATTATCGCCTACAAACAGCCCATAACGAGGGTGGAACTCGAAAGTATTCGAGGCGTAAGCTGCGACTATGTCATAGATACTCTGCTCGAACACAACCTTATCGAGATAGTGGGACGCAAAGACAGCGTCGGCAAGCCGCTTCTTTACGGCACGACCGACGAATTTCTCAAACGTTTTCAGATCGAATCCATAAGCGACTTGCCCGACTACGAGCAACTTCTCGCCAACATAAAAGTCATTTCGGGCGAGGACGAAAAGGGGCTGTATCATGACTTCGAACTTCCCGCCGAAGAGGAAGTGCCCGAGTTTTTGCAGGGCGAGGCGGTATCGACCATAAAAGGCGATTAGCGGTAAAATCGGCTTTCCCGCAATAATGACCTAACAAAACCGAATTTTCGCCGTCGGGAAAAATAACGAACGCATATAAGCGTGGTCAATGACGTTAAAAGAAAAAATCAATAGACAATTTTCAAACCCAATAAAGCGCATCTTGAAAGTTCGTTTTTCAGATGCGTTTTTTTGCATTTTGATTTCGTCCGCATATCACCGTAATCGGATATAACAAACACAAAGAAAGGCTATATTATAGACAGTTCATTTTTGAACAGTCCAAAAGGGAGGTAAAATTATGTTCGGAAGTTCGGATTTATTGGAGCTCGTTTGCAATACGGGCTTGCTTCGTCGAAAGGCGATAGAAAAGGTGGCAAAGGAATTTTTTCTGGCACCGATAGATGTGGAAATTCTTTCGTTTTTGTATAATTATCCGCACGCGGTGACTGCCACCGACATAGAAAAGCAGAGGGCTATCAAGAAGAACACCATTTCCATTCATGTCGAAAACCTCGTTCAGATGGGATTTTTGGAGCGGGGCGATAAGCGCGATGACAGACGCAAGGTCGTGCTTACCCTTTCCGACAAGGCTAAGAGCATAGCCGCCCGTTGCCAAAAGGAGTACGACGGCTTGGCGAGGAGGCTTGTCGAGGGGCTCACGGAGGACGAAAAGGAAGTTCAAAGGCACTGCCTCGAAGTGGTGAGCGCTAACGCTCAAAAAATGATAAAGGAAGGGGGAGAAAAGTGATAAAGCTGTTCGGATATCTCAAAACGCGAGATTGGGTGTATCTCGGCATCGGCGTTGTTTTGGTTTTGCTTCAAGTTTGGTTGGAGATAGAAATGCCCGAATACACCAAAAAACTCACGGAAATAATTACCGCGGCGACTGCTTCGGGCGGCGTAGCAAATAAAAGCGAGGTGTGGACCAACGGCTTGTACATGGTGGCTTGCGCGGCGGGCAGTATGACGTTTGCCATAATCTGCGGCTGGTTCGTTTCGCACATTGCCGCCGACTTTGCCAAGACCTTGCGAGAGAAGCTGTTCGATAAGATAACCGACTTTTCGAGCGAGGAGATCAACCGCTTTTCGACGCCCGGTCTTATAACAAGGACGACCAACGACGTCGTGCAAATGCAGATGCTCGTTGCCATGGGGCTCCAAGTGCTGGTAAAGGCTCCGGTCATGGCGATATGGGCGATATGCAAAATCTCGTCCACCGACATAAAGTGGACGATGGCGGTTGTCATCACGGTGGCGGCGATAGTCATCATGCTCTCCGTCATAGTGGGGCTG
>CANRNV010000027.1 GCA_947632125.1 uncultured Clostridia bacterium | reverse complement strand
GGTTTTTTTCACCATAAGCGCCCAAGCGAAGCGGCGCAATTCGCTTCACAAGCAGCTTGCCCGCCCTCAAAAGTTTTGGTTTTTTCACCATAGCGTCCAAGCGAAGCGGCGCAATTCGCTTCACAAGCAGCTTGCCCACCCTCAAAAGTTTTTGGTTTTTTTCACCATAAGCGCCCAAGCGAAGCGGCGCAATTCGCTTCACAAGCAGCTTGCCCGCCCTCAAAAGTTTTTTGGTTACTTTTTTTCAAAAAAGTAACCAAAAAAAGTAATAATTATATCGGGAGTTTTTCTCCGCCGAGCACATGGATATGCAAGTGCGGCACGGTTTGCCCGCCATCCTCGCCTTGGTTGATAACGACCCTATAACCGCCGTCAAGCCCGAGTTTCGGCGCAAGAGCGGCAATTTTGGCAAAGGTACGAGCAAGGATCGCTTGGTCCTCATCGGTCATTTCGCCGAGCAACTTGTAGTGCCGTTTGGGAATAAAGAGGTAGTGGCATTTCGCCTTGGGGCTAATGTCCTTGATGACGAAGATCTCCTCGTCCTCGTACAGCTTTTGGGACGGAATTTCGCCCCTGTCGATCTTACAAAAAATGCAGTCGTTCATTATATTAATTCTCCTTTTAAGCCGTCAAGATACGGTTCGATTAGCTTAATTAGGCCCATTTCCCCGATTTTAAGCGGCGAATATACCTTGATATAGTTGGAGGAAAACCCCTCGCTCAGCCCGTCCCTTTCGGTTTCGGCATAGACCTCGACAACTCGCCCCAAGTTCTTACTCAAAAACTCACTATGTAGCTTCGCCCCGAGCGCAATGAGTTCGCCCGCCCGTCGACTTCGTTCCGACTTGGGGATCTGCACAAGATTTGCCGCCATCGTCCCCTTGCGTTCGGAATACGGAAAGACGTGAATTGCCGCAAAATGTGCCCTTTTAGCCGTTTCCATCCCCTCGAGGTGGTCGTCCTCGGTTTCGGTCGGAAAGCCTGCGATCATGTCGGTAGTGACGGCGGCAAACGGAAAATGCGAATAGATAAGCTCGACTTTACGCAAATACTCCTCCGCCGTGTAGTGGCGGTTCATCCTTTTCAGCACACTGTCCGAGCCGCTTTGCAGCGAAAGGTGAAAGTGATCGCAAAACCCGCTCGATTGCATAGCCGACAAAAACTCGTCGTCTACCACCTCACATTCGAGCGAACTTAACCGCTTGCGCACGGGCACGTCCTTCAACGCCCTTATCAAATCGACCAGCCGACTGTCACCGTAGCGATAGTCCGACACGTTTATGCCCGTAAGTATGATCTCCTTGCTGTGCTTTGCCACCTCGTTCGCCTCGGAAACGACACTCTCGATCGAACGGGATCGGCTCCTGCCCCTGAGATACGGAATACGACAATACGAGCAAAAATTGTCGCACCCATCCTGAACCTTTATATAACCTCGCGTCTTGGTCGCCGCAGGGAAAAGATCGTCCTCGTAGTCGGTAGGAAGTACAAAATCGTCCTTTTTTGCAAATTCGCCCTTATCTATGTCTGACATAAATAGGCGCACAGCCTCGATTTTACCCCCAACTCCGCTCACCATGGCGACGTTTTTGAGATTACGGTACTTGCTTGGATCGTTTTGCGCACTGCAACCGAGCACGAGCACGGGCGCGTTGCGATTGAACTTGGTAAGCCGCTCCACCGCCTGTCGGGACTTGCTGTCCGCCTCGGACGTGACCGAACAGGTGTTTAGGATATAGACGTCGGCATAGCCCGGCTTGTCGGAACATTCGTAGCCAAGCTTGGTCAACTCGCCTATTATCGCCTGACCCTCGTAGGCGTTCACCTTGCACCCGAGCGAAAATACTACCGCCTTTTTCATAACTCCCCCAACTTGTACATCGCAAGCGTCGTAGCCGCTATCGCCGCCGTTTCCGCACGCAAAATGCGCTTGCCGAGCGACACGGTCCGGCAAATCTTACCCAGCCGCTCCGCTTCGGCGCCGCTGAATCCGCCCTCGCTGCCGACGACGAGCGCAACACTGCCGCCGAGAAGATCGGGCAGCCTTTCGCCTCCGCCCTCGTAGAAGAACAAAGCGGCGTCGTAGCCGCTCAGTTCCCTCTCCACAGCGTCAAAGGCGATCGGAGCATACACTATGGGCAGTTTTCCTCTGCCGCACTGTTGCGCCGCTTCCTTGACTATCTTGTTGAGCCTGTCGAGGCGAACCGCTTCGGGCTTAACTTGCACGTGCTCGGACACAAAGGGGTGGATCCCGTTGATCCCGAGTTCGACGCACTTCTGCACCGCAAGTTCGAGCTTGTCCCCCTTGGGCAAGGCGAAATAAAGGTCGACCTTGCTGCGCGGCTCGGCGTCCACCTCGGTCTTACAGCGGAACTTCAAAAAGGTCTTGCCTTTTTCGAAGCCGACGATCTCGTACAAATAGTCGTAGCCGTCGCCGCAACAAAGGACGATCTCGTCGCCCTTTTTCGCCCGCAGAACGACCGAAACGTGAAGGTGATCTTCTCCGCACAAGGCGAAATCGCCCTCATTCAACTTGTCAACAAAAATCTTCCTCATTTAGTAAAGGCAAAAGCTTGCCACTCCCCGTCCGTTATATTTTGCTTTAACGTAAGTCCCTTGTACGCTTCGAGCACCTCGCTCGCCCTCGAGTTGATTATCCCGCTGACAATAAGCGTGCCGCCGTCATTCAACAAGTCGCCTATCTTCGCGCTCAGCCTTATCAACACGTCGGCGGTGATATTGGCTACCACGACATCGAACGTGCCCTCGCTTAAAAGGTCGCCCTGCAAAACGGTGACCTTGTCCGATACGCCGTTGAGAGCGGCGTTTTCGCTCGCAGCTTTCGTGGCTTGACTGTCTATGTCTGACATAATACACTGCTTTGCGCCCAATTTGACCGCCGTAATGCCCAAAATGCCGCTTCCGCACCCAAAATCGCACACCCTCTTCCCCGCCAAGGGAATTTCGCAAAGCAGCCGAATACACATCGAGGTCGTTTCGTGACTGCCCGTTCCGAAAGCCATTCCCGGGTCGATGAGCACCTCGACGTGGTCGTCGCGCTCACGCTTTATCCACTTGGGCACGATGACCACCTTGCCGATCTCGATGGGCTTGTAATATTTTTTCCACTCGTTCTCCCACGATACGGAATCGATGACCTGCTTGGTCACTTCAAGCGAGCCGACGTTAAGTTCACCCTCGCTGCGCAAGCGATCCAAGCTTTCGTAAAGCGCGTCAAGCTTAGAGTTCAGCTCGAAAAAGCCGCTTACCAACACTCTTTCGTCGCTACTAAGCAGCTTGTCGTCTATGTAATCCCAAATTATGCCGCCCTTGTAGAGTTCGGCAAAATCGGACGAATCCTTTATCGTCGTCCCCTCGCTTCCCGCCTCGATGAGCATATAGCCGATAAGTTCGCTCGCCTCGTGGGTCGTGCATACGGTCACTTGCAGATACTTCATATTTATTTTCTATTGAAGGACCTTACCGATTCGAATTGGCTGTCCTTAAACATCTCGCCGAGCTCTTTGATCTTGTCCTTTTGCTCTCTCGACAAACTCTTTGGCATATCGACAATGAGTTTGACGTACATATCGCCCTTGCGCCTGCCGAGGTCGACGCCCGCGCCTTTAAGCTTGATCGTCGTGGTACTGAGCGTCCCCTCGGGAATACTCATGCTTACGGGGTCGCCTTTAAGAGCGGGGACCTTTACCTTGTCGCCGATGAGCGCCTGTATAACCGTTATGGGATAGGTCATATACAGGTCCGCACCCTTGCGGGTAAAGAGCTTGTGCGGAGTGACGGTTATCGCCACTATCAAATCGCCCGGCACGCCGCCGCTGACCTTGTCGCCCTCGCCTCGAACCGACACCACTTGTCCGTTGTCCATAAGAGGCGGGAACGTGAGTTTGAGCTTGGTGTTTGCCCTGACATACGCTTTGCCCATGCACTTGGGACAGCTTTCCTTAATGATCTTGCCCTTTCCGCCGCACTTGGGACATACTCGCTCGCTCGCCATCTGACCGTACGGAGTGTTTTGCACGAAGCGCACCTTGCCGCTCCCGTTGCAGTTGGAGCACTTGGTGAACTCGGTGCCGTTCTTGGCGCCCGTGCCGCCGCAAGCGGAACACGGCTCCGTCCTCGTGACGGCGACTTCCTTGGCGGTACCGAACGCAGCCTCTTCGAACGAGAGGGTGACGCGGACTTGAATGTCCCTGCCCTGAGCCTTGGAGGTTCCGCCTCCGAAGAAGTTGAAGATGTTATCGAAGATAGAGCCGCCGCCCTCGCCGAAGCCCGAAAAACCGCCGAAACCGCTGAAGCCGCCACCCTCGCCTCCGAAGAAGCTTTGAGTGGGATTGTCGTACTGAGCCCGCTTCTTTTCGTCGCCGAGCACTTGATACGCCTCGTTGATCTCCTTGAATTTATCGGCGGCAGCCTCATCACCCGGATTGTGGTCCGGGTGATACTTAAACGCCAGCTTTTTGTAAGCGGACTTTATCTCGTCCTGCGAAGCGGTTTTGCTTACGCCTAAAATGTCGTAGTAGTTTTTATCCATTATTTATTTTCGCCCATGTCCTCTACCTTGATGCCGTCGCCCTCCGCCTGTTGCGCGTTTTGCGAAGCACTTTGATAAAGCTTGGTGAATATTTCGCCCGAAGCCTTTTCGAGTTCGGTCGTCTTTTCCTTTATCTCGTCCGTATTATCCGACTTAGTCACCTCTTTAAGTTCTTCGATGCGCTTATTCAAAGTTTCTTTGTCGCTCTCGTCTATCTTGTCGCCGTTTTCGTTGAGCACCTTTTCGATCGAACCGATCATGACGTCGGCATGGTTCTTGGCGTCGACGAGGTCCTTACGCTTTTTGTCCTCCTCGGCAAACTTCTCGGCGTCCTTGATGGCGTCGTTGATCTGGTCCTCGGTGAGGTTGCTCGAAGCGGTGATGGTGACGTGCTGCTCCTTGTTGGTGCCAAGGTCCTTAGCCGAAACGTGCACTATGCCGTTGGCGTCGATATCGAATGTGACCTCGATCTGCGGAACACCTCTCGGTGCGGGCGGAATACCCGTGAGCTCGAACCTTGCAAGCGTCTTGTTCGCCGAAGCGATCTCCCTTTCGCCTTGAAGAACGTGGATGTCTACGCTCGGCTGATTGTCGGCTGCCGTCGAGAATACCTGCGACTTTTGGGTGGGGATCGTCGTGTTACGCTCGATAAGCTTGGTAAATATGCCGCCGAGCGTTTCGATACCGAGCGAAAGCGGAGTTACGTCGAGCAAAAGGACGTCCTTTACCTCGCCTGCCAAAACGCCCGCCTGAATTGCCGCGCCTATTGCCACGCACTCGTCGGGGTTGATGCCCTTAAACGGCTCTTTGCCCGAAAGCTTGCGGACCGCGTCCACGACGGCGGGGATACGGGTGGAGCCGCCCACCAATATTACCTTGCCTATGTCGTTTGCGGTAAGTCCCGCATCGCTCATTGCCCGCTTGGAAAGCGTGATCGTCTTTTCGACGAGGTCGCTTGTGAGGGAGTCGAACTTGCCCCTTGTCATCTCGTATTCGAGGTGAATGGGACCGTTGGGCGAATTGGCGATAAACGGCAAACTTATGGTCGTCTTTTGCAAGGACGAAAGTTCGATTTTCGCCTTTTCGGCAACGTCTTTAAGCCTTTGCATTGCCATTCTGTCCTTGGAGAGGTCTATGCCGTTGTCCTTTTTGAATTGGTCGATGCAATAGTTCATTATCCTTTGGTCGAAGTCGTCGCCGCCGAGGCGATTGTCGCCCGCCGTCGCAAGCACTTCGAACACGCCGTCGCCTATTTCGAGCACCGAAATATCGAACGTGCCGCCGCCGAGGTCGTAGATGAACACCTTTTGATTGGCGTTTTGACCCTTATCAAGTCCGTAAGCGAGCGCAGCCGCCGTCGGCTCGTTGATTATGCGCTTAACGTCGAGGCCGGCTATTCTGCCCGCGTCCTTGGTGGCCTGACGTTGCGAGTCGGTGAAGTATGCGGGGACGGTGATGACCGCCTCGGTGACCTTTTCGCCGAGATACGCTTCGGCGTCCTGTTTCAGCTTGGTAAGTATCATCGCCGAGATCTCCTGAGGCGAATACTTTTTGTCGTCGATGGTCACTTTGTGGTCGGTGCCCATCTCCCTCTTTATGGATGAAACCGTTCTGTCGGCATTGGCGATGACTTGACGTTTGGCAACGCTGCCCACAAGCCTCTCGCCGTCTTTTGCGAAGCCGACTACCGAGGGGGTGGTTCGATTTCCTTCCGAATTGGGAATTACCACCGGGTCGCCGCCCTCCAAAACCGCTACGCACGAATTGGTCGTGCCGAGATCGATACCTATAATCTTACTCATATTTTTAATCCTCCGATTTGTTTTTTATTTATTTGCCTACAATTACGACCGAATGTCGAAGCACTCTGTCGCCAATCTTATAGCCCTGTTGATAAACCCTTACCACCTTGCCCTTGTTTTCCTCTTCGACCTCTTCCTCCATAACGGCGTTGTGAAGATTGGGGTCGAACGGAGCGCCGAGGGCTTCGATGCGCTCGACGTTAAAGGAGCCGAGCAGTTCGGAAAGTTGACGGTCGATGATGTTGATGCCGCTCAGCGTTCCCTCGTCCTTTATCATCGTCTTTGCCTGCTCGATCGCGTCGAGAACGGGCAAGATCTTGCCGAGCACTTCCATGATCGCATCCACTCGCACACGCTTGTTGGTTTCGTTGGTGCGCTTTCGGTAGTTGTCGAATTCGGCTTGAAGTCGCTGCGCCTGAGTTGTCATTTCCAGCGCCCTTTCGGTCATTTTACTTGCCTCTTTTTTTACGCTTTCCATTTCGCTCCGCATAGCGTCGAATTCGCTTTTGAATATCCTTACCGTTTCCTCATTTACGTTTTGATGTTCGCTCTCGGCGGCGACGTTCTTTTCGTTTTCGCCGAGCGCAGCTTCGCTCTTTTTCTTTGCCATATTTTACTCTCCGTTATTATTGTCGTCATTGCCGTTGTTGTTGTCGCCGGGGGTTTTCTCGCCGAGCGAGCCGAGCGTCTTGCCTATGCAGTCCAGCACCGAAACCACCTTGGAGTAATCCATGCGCATGGGACCGATAACGCCCGCGCTCCCCTTGCCCGCGCCGCCGAGATCGTACGTCGCCGTGACGATCGCGCACTCGGGCACCGAGTCGAGGCTGTCGATCCTTATGCTTAGATCCATATCTCCGCTTTTGAGCACGGGATAAAGTTCCTCCTTGCTGTCCAGCACTTTAAGCATCGCTTTCGCCTTTTCGATGTTGTTGAACTCGGGCTGTTCGAGGATCTTGCTGCTTCCCTCGATCGCGATGTCGGCGCCGCTGACGTAGTAGTTTTTGAGTATGGCGATCACGGCGTCGAAAACTCGCTTGTACTCCTTGTGGACCTCTTTTTCCACCTTGCCCGACGTCACCTCGGAAATGCGCTTGCCGCCGAAAACCGAGGTCGCAAATTTGCTCGCCGTTTCGAAGTACTCCTCTTTGAGTTCCTCGGGCACGCTCGCCGTGGCGTCCTTGATTATCGTGCGGTCGGTGACGATGACAAACAGCGCCATGGTCGGCATGATCTTGACTATCTTTACGCTGACTATTATGTCGTCGCCGACGTCCGTGGCATACGCCACCGAGGTAAGATTTGTTATCTCGCTTATGACTTTCGCCGTGCTCTTTACCACCTCGTCGATGTCCTTTATCTTGCGGGAAAAATACTTTTTGACTACGCCGATCTCGCTTTTGGTCAGCTTGCGTCGCGGCATAAGCTTGTCGACGTACAGCCTGTAAGCGTCCGCCGTAGGTACCCTGCCCGCCGAAATATGCGGCTGCGTCAAATACCCCATGTCCTCGAGCGAGGCGAGCTCGTTGCGTATGGTCGCACTGCTCAGTTCGGGCAAATACCTCTCCCGAATGACCGAACTCGAAATGGGCTCGCAACTGTCGATGTAGCTGTCCACCACCGCCCGAAGTATTCGTTCTTTCCTTCCGGATAAAGCCATTTTTTCCTCCGACATTTTAGCAATCGTTTTTCGACATTGTTAGCGCTCCGCCTGCGGGAGCATTAGCAATCTCGCCTTTCGACTGCTAAAATATAATATCACGGAAAACTCCCCTTGTCAAGTGTTTTTTATAAAAAATAAAAAAATTTTTTTGGGCGAAAAATTCGTTTTCATTCGATTTTAACCGTGTCGAATTTGGTACGGTTAAAAAGCATTTTACGGTTAAAAAGTCGGGCAATAAAGGCAAATGAAATAAAAAAATTACAACGAAAAAGTCGGGAGTAAAACTCTCGACTTATAAATTCTTTATTTTTTCCGCACGAAAAGTTTAAGTATTTTTATTCTCTTTTTCATTCTCGTAGCTTGAAGCGAAGAGGTTATTGAGTTCGGCTCTCAGCGAAGTTTCGTCGACGGTGTGGGCTTCGAAGATGAGGACGTCGCCGGGCGCGATAATTCGCTCGTTGCGACTGTACAGTTGCAGGTCGTGCTCGCCATCGACGGCGTCTTTATGTACCACGGCGACGACGGTCGTGGGCAACAAAATATCCCTAAGCACCTTGCCGACGGCGTACGAGCCCTCTTTGACGGTGAGTTCGATCTCGACCTTTTTGACTTCCTTGCCCTCTCGCCTGCTCCTTACCAGCCCCTCGAGCGCCTCGTCGTAGAACGGCTTGGTGTAAAAAAGTTCGGTGACGAGGTAGGCTACCACTATCGAAATGATGGAGAGCAGCAGCGAATTTACTCCCCCGACGAGTTCGACGATAAGCACCACCGCCGTTATGGGCGCTTTGAGCATGGAGCCTAAGAAAGCGCACATCGTGATGACCACGATCGTGCCGTAAAACGCCTCGCTCATTCCGAGCACAATGAGCGCCTTGCCGATCAGTCCGCCCGCGAGCGCACCTATGCAAAGGAAAGGAATAAACATTCCGCCCGTGACCTCGCTCGACGAGCAGATGACGAGCAGCACCGCCTTTACAAGCAGCATTGCCAATATAAGCCAACCCGAAAAATCCATGTTTCCCACGCCGCTTATAAGCGAGCCGCCGCCCCCGATAAAATTGACGCCGCACAAATTGAGGAACAAAAAAGCCGATATGCCCGAAAGCAGATACGCCGCCATGACTTTAAACGCTCGGTGCAGCTTGATTTTTGCCATAAGCTTTTTGCCGAGTTTCATAAGAAAGGAAAACAGTACGGCACCCAAACCCGCAGCCAAGCCCGCTATTATGGGCAAGTGAAGTTCACTCAGTCCCATTTCGCCCGACATGGCAATGACGAACAATGCTCCGCTCCCCAAGCCGCTCAGCGTACTCAAAAATCGGGAAACGGTCGAGGCGAACAGCACGGCGATCGCCGAGGTGAGCAGCACGACGGGCGAAAACTTCTTTTGACACTCTTCGAGGGCGAACAGTATGCCGGCAAGGGGGGCTCCGATCGCCGTTGCAAAGCCCGCGCTCGCGCCCGCCGTGATCGAGATCCTCGACCAAGCGTTGCGCTTTTTGTCGTACTTGCCCGTTATCGCATTGGCGCCCGCTCCCATCGCTCCGCCGATGAGCACCGACGGACCCTCGCTTCCGAGCGGCAGTCCGCATACAAAGGCGAGGCAGCTTCCCACCATGGCGGCGGGCGCAACCTTGTACCATTTGAGCGGCAAAATGCCCCGAGCGGCTCCCTCGGCGTACGGAACGCCTCCGCCCTTTACCTCGGGCGAAAGCCTTGTCACGAAATAGGACGAAAGCCCGCCGACAAGCAACACGGCAATGAGCAAGGGCAAAAAGGCGAGCTTTTCATTGACGAGATCGTACATAAGTTCGCTTACTTCAAGCAGCTTTTCGGCAACTACTTTGTAGCCCCAAATCACCACGCCCGTAATTAAGCCCGTAACCGTGCCGTAAAAAAGCGACGGCACCATCGTATTTGTAAAATAATGTCTTGCAGTCATTAAATAAATAGCCTTCTTAGATTTTCAATTTGTTAAACAACATCGGCATAAGCAATGTTACAAGTATTCCTATAATAAAGTACCTTATAAAGCCGAGCAAAAGCGAAGCCACCGCATTGTCCGTAAGTCCGAACAACAGCTTCAACAAGATGTACGCCGCCGCCACGATGATAAATCCCAAAGCCAATCTGCACGCTCGGCATTTGCCGTTTACAGCCACCTCGCTTTTTACGTACCTCTTTTCGACAAAGTAGCCGATCGAAGCCGCCATGTAGGTGCCCGCAACCTTGGTTACGGAGTCGAACGTTTCGCCCTTTGCGATCAGCATAATGAGTGCGGCAACAACGAGTATCACGCAACACGGAACAATAAAGTACATTATCTTTTCCTCGTTGTCCTTAAAAAGCCCGAATACATAATATCCCACGCTCGCCACAAAGATGCCTATCGCCGCGCCCGCAACGACGTCGGTCAAGTAGTGCTGTCCGAGGTACATTCTCGACAGCATCACAAGCAAAATGACAATGACGGACGTAAGAAAGACATACAGCCTCTTGTCGCTCTTTCTTGCATAGAGCGAGGAGTGCGTGCAGACGACAGCTATGTTGTTGCTGTGCCCGCTGGGGAAAGAATATCCGTCCGTTTGCTCCATCAGCGCTTGCACCTTGCCCGTGGCATAAGGGCGAGTTCTGCGCACCATAACCTTGATTATGCCTGTCATAACTTGGGACACCATAAACAAATTGATGAGCCTATACCCCTCTTTTTTGCTTATGCACCAATAATAGACCATCACCGCAGCGATAAAAACAAGTTCGGTCCCAAGCTGAGTGATAAGCCAAAAGACGTAGTTAAGCGGAGCCGAATTCGAGCCTTGCAGCCACCTTATGATATCGATTTCCCAAGCCATTACAGCCTCTCGATATTGTCGCCGTCGTCCCAAAGCCTTTCAAGCTTGTAGAACTCCCTCATGTCCTCGTGGAAAATGTGCACGATGACACAGCCGTAGTCAACGGCGATCCACTTGGCGTCGACGTCCCTGCCTCGCGGCTCTATTCCGTACTCCTTGCTGAGTTTTTCGTCCACGTTGTCGGCAAGAGCCCTTACCGCTACCGTGGACTTAGCCGAAGCCAGCACGAAATAATCGGCGATGATCGTCTTGCCTTTGAGGTTGATGATGACGACGTCCTTGCCCTTTTTGTCCAAAATAACGTTCGCGATTTCCTTGGCGAGCGACGAAGATGACATTTCGGTCTTTTCCAAACTCATTTTTTTGATGTTATCCATATATTTATCCTCTACACAATTTATCGTATTTTTCGTACGCCTCTATCGTTATGGGCGCAATATAACTGTTTTCAGCCGAAAGATAGTCGATAGTCTGCCTTAGCATAGTCTTTACGGCAAGAGTAAGGCTTATTCTCGCCGCAGCACGTACCTTTTCGACCCCCTCGAAGTCCCGACCGGGCTCTATGTAATCGGCAAGAGCGACTATCTCACCAAGCTTCGACATATTCACTCCGCAGGTCGTGTGAGTGCGTATCGCCTCGACTATCTCGTCGCTCAGATCAAAGCAGTGCTTTGCGATTGCCGCTCCGTATTCGGCGTGAACGCACGGCGCGGGCAGGTCGCCGCAATCCGGCACGGGAATTTGCATTTTTTTAAGCATTTCGGGCGTAACGTACTTACCTATGTCATGCATAATCAGGGCGATGATGCATTTAATGACGCTTTCGTCGTATCTTTTGGCGAGTTTTATGCCCTCGAGGGTCGCTCGGTAAGTGTGCTCGATGCGCTCCTTTTTCATGCCGAACAGCTTGTAACAGGAGGTGAAACGAACGTAATCGGTGTACAAATCATTGCTCTTTATTATCCGCTTTACGCTGTCGCTTACAAGCCCGTCCTCCTTACCGAAAGCGATCGCCACCTTGACCTCGCTCGAAGAAACGTCCTCGCCTACAAAATCTGCGGTGGTGAATTCGCTCCTGCTGTCGTCGTAGCCGGGGCGTTTGATGACGTAAAACTCGCACAGCTGCCTCAGTTCCTCCGAGCATCGCCACTTGCCCACCGACCTTGCGCCTTCGCTGCCTATTGCAAAGTACAGCTTTTTTTCGGGCGACGAAAAGTGCCGTACGGTATTTATCGAATAGCTCGTGCCGCCGCTTGCTATCTCGAAGTCCGAAACGAAAACGTTGCTCGGCAAGTCGAGCGAATTGAGCATTTCGAGCCGAAGCGAAGCGGGGGCAACGCTCTCCCCCTGCTTGAAGGGCGAAATGTACGTGGGGACGACAATCACCTCGTCGAAGCGAGCGGCAAGGTTTTTTATGATCCCCTCGTGCGCCCTATGGACGGGATCGAAACTCCCGCCGTAGATAACCGTCCTTATCATTCCACAAATTCGAATTCGAAGTCGAGGATGCGGACGATGTCGCCGTCCTTTGCGCCCCTTGCCCGAAGCTCCTTTATTATTCCCTTCTCTTTGAGCGTTTTTTGGAAGTAGTTGAAGCTGTCATAGTCGTCGATGACCACTCCGCGCGCTATTTCGTCGATAAAGCCGCCGCTTACGCCGAAGCTTCCGTCGTCAAACCGCTCGATATTGTATCCGCTCGTGTTGATCTTGCCGAGTTCGAACGGTTCGAACCTGAGCGGCTCGATGGGCGGCAAGGTATCGAGCTTGTCCGCTATCGCCCCAAGCAGATCGTTAAGTCCGAGGTGCGTCACCCCGCTGATCTCCACGATGCGTTTGCCGCGAATTGCCTTGCGGAACCTTTCGATATTCTCCTTGGGAGCGATATCGCACTTATTCAAAGCCACGATCTGCGGCAGCTTTGCAAGGCTCTTGCTGTACGAGCGGAGTTCGAGATTGATTTTTTTGTAGTCCTCGACAGGGTCCCTGCCCTCGCTGCCCGAAACGTCGACGACGTGCACGATAAGCCTCGTTCTGTCGATGTGACGCAAAAAGTCGTGTCCGAGCCCCACGCCCTCGCTTGCCCCCTCGATAAGCCCGGGAATGTCGGCTGCGACGAAGCTGCGGTCGTGATAGGATACCACTCCGAGGTTGGGGCTAAGCGTCGTAAAGTGATACGAGGCGATCTTGGGTTTCGCGTTGCTTATCACCGACAAGAGCGTGGACTTGCCCACGTTGGGATAGCCCACAAGACCGACGTCGGCGATGGTTTTGAGTTCCAAGATCACCGCTTTTTCCTCGGTCGCCTGTCCGCGTTGCGAAAAGTGAGGCGCTTGACGGCGCGAGGACTTAAACCTCGCATTGCCTTTGCCGCCGCTTCCGCCCGTAAGCACGGTGACTTGCTGCCCCTCTCCGAACATATCGGCGACTATCCTGCCGCTCTCCTCGTCCCTTATTACCGTACCGCGCGGGACCTTGATGACGAGCGGTTCGCCTTGCTTGCCGTGACAGAATTTGCCCGAGCCGTTTTCGCCGTCGGGAGCACGGAAATGCTGCATGAACTTAAAGTCCGAAAGCGAATTTTTTTTGTCGTCGGTGCAAAAGATCACGTCGCCGCCCTTGCCGCCGTCGCCGCCGTCCGGTCCGCCGTTGGCGACATACTTTTCGGTATAAAAGGACGTACAGCCGTTCCCGCCGTTGCCCGCTTTGATGAAAATTTTGACCTTATCTATGAACATTCTTTATTTCTCCTTGAAACGCGACGCACAGCTCCGTGAGCGGACACTCGTCGCACCTCGGCTTGACCGCCTTGCAGCAGTATCTTCCGTGAAAAATGAGTCTGTGATGCATTTTGCCGAGCATTTCTCTCGGGACGATCGCCACGAGGTCGCTTTCCACCGCCTCGGGCGTTTTGCCTTCCGTAAGCCCGAGCCGACGGCTCACCCTGAACACGTGAGTATCGACGGGCATGGCGGGCTGACCGAACGCCACGGCAAGCACGACGTTTGCCGTCTTGCGCCCCACTCCGTCCAAGGTAAGAAGCTCGTCCATGCTTTGAGGGACGTTGCCGCCGAACCTAAGGCAGATGTCCTTAGCGGCGGAAATGATGTTCTTTGCCTTGTTGCGATAAAAGCCGCACGAGCGAATGAGCCGTTCGAGTTCCTCTTGGCGCATGGCGGCAAACTCGCTCGGTGTCGAAGCCGTTTGGAAAAGTTCTTTCGTGACTTCGTTTACCCGCTTGTCGGTGCACTGAGCCGAGAGGATCACCGCAACGAGTAGCTCAAACGGAGTGCCGTAATCGAGTTCACACTCCGCTTCGGGATATTTTTTGCCCAGCCTATTGTAAATTTCGGTTATTTTATCCACTTTTCTTTCCTTGTCGCTCCGGAACGAAATTAGTATAACACATTTTATAGGCAAAAGCAAACTGTTTGAGTTATTTTTTTACAATATTGACGATGCCGCCGCGATCGCTTACGGCATAAATGCCGGTAAAGCCCGAATATTTGCCCATATAGAGCGTTCTTTTGCCGCCCGCGAGGTCGAACATCTTTACCGACAGTCCGCACCCGCCGCCTATTGACTGAGGTGTGCTTACGATCGAAGCAACATAGCCCTCTCTTTTGACATTCTCACCGAATTTCATCGCACCGCTTCTCGACTTGAACGTAAACAAATAGTACATAAAAAATTTTCTCCGTAAGTAAGATTTAGCTGTAAAGCCGAGCAGTATTTGCCCGTATAATGTATTGTAAGCCACTATCATTATATTTTTTTATCGGCAGGTATGTTATGATTTATTTCGACAATTCCAGCTCGACGTTCTTCAAGCCGAGCGCGGTTACGGAAAGCGTTCGGGCGGCTTTACTTCATCTGCCCGTCAATGCGGGCAGGTCGAGCCACGACCTTGCGATCAAAGCGGCTATGGCTCTCAATCGTACTCGCAACAATGCCGCTCGCTTCTTTGGGTGCGAGAGCGAACGCACTATCTTTACCTACGGCTGTACCGACAGCCTCAACCTTGCTTTATTCGGCTCGGCTAAACGGAACGGGCACGTCGTGACCACCGCTTTCGAGCACAACAGCGTCTTGCGGCCTCTGTATCGACTGCACGGCGACGGGCTCATCGACTTGACCGTCGTCGCCCCTCGCGACGGGGAAATTCGCGCCGAGGATGTCCTTTCCGCTATAAGGCGCAACACCTATCTTATCGCCATGAACTGTGTAAGCAACGTTACGGGCTGTCACCTGCCCGTCGAGAAAGTGGGCGAAGCCGTCAAGTCCTCGCCCATCATGCTTTTGTGCGACGGAGCGCAAAGTGCGGGCTACCGCAAATACGACTACTCGCTCTTCGATATGTATGCCGTCGCCCCTCACAAGGGGCTGCACGGTCCGCAAGGCGTCGGTCTGCTCACCCTAAGCGACAAAGCCAATATCCGCCCCACTCGCCTCGGAGGAACGGGCACGATGTCGCAAAGCGTCGTTCAGCCGCTCGAGCTGCCCGAGGCGCTCGAGTCCGGCACCCTGCCCTTGCCGAGCATCCTGGGGCTCAATGCCGCCATAAGTTACACCGCCGCTCACGGCGAGGCGGACGCCGGACGCATCGCAATGCTCGGCAGGTACTTGCTCTCTCGGCTGAAATCGATAAAGTCCGTCGTCGTTTACACGACCGATCCGACGTCGGGAATTATCGCCTTTAACGTCGGTTCGATGAGTTCCGACGAATGTGCCGACAAGCTGAATGAGGCGGGATTTTGCGTGCGCAGCGGGCTTCACTGCGCGCCTTTGCTCCACAAAAGCTTCGGCACGCTCGACAAAGGCATGGTGCGAGCCTCGCTCGGCGTCGACAACACGTTCTCTCAAATCGACCTCTTCCTCGAAGCGATCGAAGCCCTACTTTTTTGAAAAAAAGTAGGCAAAAAACTTTTATGGGCGAGCAAGCCGCGTGTAACTTAAATTGCTCCGTTTCGCTTGAGCGTGATTCAATAAACTTTCATGGGCGAGCAAGCCGCGTGTAACTTTAATTGCCCCGTTTCGCTTGAACGTGATTACTTTTTTGAAAAAAAAGTTGCTCAAAAAACTTTTATCTGCGGCGAGGTTGAAAAATACTTTTCAGCCTATCCGCAAATTAAAACCTTTTTTGTCCACTGTTTTGCACCTTATAAAAAGAAAATGCAGAAATAACAGTTAACGCCAATTAGGCACGAAACGCCCAAATAACGAACCTCGCTTGCGATACTTGTACGCAAGCGAAGAGGAGCAGGCAAGCATAAACGGCTGTTTGCGAACAAAGTTCGCAAACAGCCGCAAAGCGAAGTCTGCGACGCAAAACAGTGGACAAGAAAATTTTGAGCGAAAACGCGGAAAGTATTTTCCGCGTTTTCGCCCTCAAAAGTTTTTTGGTTACTTTTTTTCAAAAAAGTAACCAAACGACTAACTATCTTCTACCCCGCCAATATTTGCGTAGACTTGCAACCCGTGCTGCCTGCGCTGCCGCCATAGCCGCTATGTCCGTACTTTTGGTCAAACCATGCGGTATTGCCGCCGGCATTGCCGCCGTTACCGCCGCTGCCACCCGAGATCTCGACCGTCGAACCGCTTAAAGCATAGATGTTCGCCAAATTATCTCCCGCGAAAGCCGCGCCGCCGCAACCGCCGTTGCCGCCGTTGCCCGATGCCTTACCGGGCCAACCGGACCACGTTCCGTCGCCGCCGTCGCCGCCCTCACCGCCTCTTACGACCAGATGCTGCGCTTTGCAATACACATTGCACGTCCCGTTTATCATAATGGCGGGCGTTCCGCTTGCCCCGTCACGACCATTCTCTATCACTTCATTAATACTGCCCGTGGCGTTATCTCTTCCGTTTGCACCGCGTTCCGCCTTGCTTGTGTTGACAAAACTGCAAAGCGAGCCCTCCATCGTGAGCGAAACGGTTATCTTTTTGGATTCCGAGTTTATGACCGTACCTCTCGCCTCGATATCCACGTTTTCGAACGTTATGTCGATATTGGACGAACGATCGGCAATTACGATTTTGAGGTCTTGGAAAGGACTGCCTTGCGGACGACCGATAAACTTTACCGAAAACACCATATTGGGAATGATGATGACGTACCCGTCGCATTGCTTGGTGCCCGAAGCGAGATCGATCGAAATCGAATCTGCCGCGCCTCGATATGTGACATTATTGCCGTTTTTGCTGCAATCGGTGAGGAAGCGATCGAAAGTGCCGTATACGCCCGTAACTTGTTCGTCGATATCATCTTTTTCGTCGAGGTTATCCTGCTTCTCCTTGTATCCGCAAACCGTGCAGGTTCGTTGCTTGTACTTGCCCGACGTGATCCACTCGCCGAACATGTGATAACCGGTGGCAGGGAGAAGCATGGTTTCGCTTTCGCCGCACTTGGCGCAAACGCGTTTTGCCTCTCCGTTTTCCAAGCAGGTCTTATCCTTGGTCGGGATCCACTCTCCCCATTCGTGAGAGCAGTCGCATCCGACCATAGCCACGGAAATAATCGCTCCTATTATTAACATTAAAAGTAACGCAAATAATTTTTTCATGTTCATTCTCCTTTTTTATTTGATTACATACAATCCGCGCATTGCGGTCTTGTTACCCTTAAACAGATACTCCGCTTTTGTGCTGTCGGTGTATTATAGCATAAAATAACTATATTGTCAACAAAATTATGCTTTATTATGCGTTAAATATTGTAGTAAAATAGTTATATGGATATAATTCGTCGTCTGAACGAGTTGCGGCTGGAACGAAATTTGAGTGTTTATCGTTTGTCCGAACTTACGGGGATCAATCAATCTACGCTTGCAAATACGTTTTCTCGCAATATCGTACCGTCTATCAAAAATCTCACGTTGCTTTGTGAGGCAATGGGTATCACTCCTGCGCAATTTTTTACCGAGTGCGAATCGCCCGAACTGCTGACCGACGAAGAGGAACAACTTCTTAAAAATTACCGAAGTCTGCCAAGCGATATCAAAAAAAATATCGCGGATATTGTGCGGAATATCTCCACTCTTCCATGATGTCGTCGGTTCTTTGCAATTTTTTTACAAAAAAGTTGCTCAAAAAACTTTTATCTGCGGCGAGGCAGAAAAATACTTTTCAGCCTCTCCGCCGAATAAAAACTTTTTGTCACTGTTTTGCCCCCTTAACGAGCCTCGCTTGCGTTACTTGTTAACGCAAATGAAAAGGAACAGGCAAGGTCGTAATTCAGTCTTTGTCCGCTTGATTTAATGTTAATAGTTATTTATACTTATTTATAGGAGCGTAGTTAATACGCTCTTTTTTATGTTGAAGCGAAGCGACACCGCTAAAAAAGGCGCCCTTGGTCGTCGCAGTCTGCGCTATTTAACCCCACGAGTACAAGTATCCCGTGGGGACCCCGATCGACTGTTTGTTCGCGAGCTCACAAACGAGCCGTTTACGCTTGTCTGCTCCTCTTCGCTTGCATTAACAAGTAACGCAAGCGAGGTCGTAATTCGGGCATTGTCCGCTTGATTGGAATTAACCGTTATTTTTGCTTTATTAATGAGTAAGAAACTCGGATTTGCTCAATTTAACAGGTATTAACTTAGGGGCTTTAACTGAGGGGATTATCCTTATAATAAACACGTTAAAGCGAAACGGCGTAAAGATAGAAACGTAGCGTTCGCCCGCCCATAAAAGTTTTTATTCTGCTTTTTACAAAAAGCAGAAACTTTTTTCAAAAAAGTAACCAAAGGAAGAAAAAGGAGAAAACGGAAATGAAATTAAAAGAATGGATAAGGGAATGGCTCAATAAGCAAGTCAAGATAACGTCGAAAGAGCGAACCTACAAAAAATACTGCGGGCTTGCGGAAAGATACATAGAGCCCATTTTGGGCGAATACGAAATGGAAGCGCTCACGACAAAGGAAATGTACGGATTTTCGAGCGAGATAAAGGCGAAAGGACTTTCGTCCTCGACGATAAACTGCATCATAACCATACTTCGGTCCGCCTGGAAAGCGGCGATCATAATGGGCATCGTGACGCAATCGATAGTCGACGTCATCGTTCGCCCGCCCGTCGTATGGAAAAAGACGGAATGTTTCGACGTTTCCGAACAAAGAAAAATCGAAAGTTACATCCTAAATAGCAACGAGCCCAAGCTGTTCGGTATTTTGCTTGCGCTGTACTCGGGACTTCGCATAGGAGAACTGCTTGCCCTGACTTGGGACGACATAGACTTTCGACAAGGGACTATGAGCGTCACCAAATCGTGCCACGACAGTTGGAAGGATCATCACTATGTAAAAGTGATAGACGATACCAAGACAAGAAACTCCGAAAGAATTATCCCCTTGCCGAAACAACTTCTATCATATCTGAAAGAATTGAAACGAAAGACAAGTTGCAAGTTCGTCGTGGTCGGCAAGACGAAATACGGCGCGCAGATCCGCTCATATCAACGGACGTTCGAACTGCTGCTGAAAAAACTCAATATAAAGCATAAATGTTTTCATTCGCTTCGGCACACTTTTGCAACGCGCGCTTTGGAGATCGGAATGGATGTAAAGACGCTATCCGAGATACTCGGACATAAAAATCCGATGATAACTCTGCGCAGATACGCCCATTCGCTGATGGAACACAAAGCGGAAATGATGAACAGGATCGGACGAATAATGGCTTGCGAAATACAAAAAAAGCGGCAACTTTCTTGCCACTGCTTTTGTACATAGAATAAGTTATTCTATGTACTTGAACTGTCTATATTCTACTTGATTTCCCACTTTATGTCAACCGTTTGAATCGGTTTTTTTAATTTTATTTCAAAATTATACGAAAATAAAGCATACATCAAATTTTCTTTGTACGGGTATAGCCGATAAAAGTACATAGAATAACTTATTCTACGTAGTTTTACACGACATGTTTTTCTCCGTGGATGAGTTATGTACGAAACTACATACGGTCATAACGCCGTGACGTCCCGACGGCGCGACAAAAATCATGATTTTTTATAAAGGAGAAAAAACAATGAAAAAAATGAACAAAAAAGGCTTTACGCTTGCGGAACTCTTGATAGTTGTTGCTATCATCGCAGTTCTTACCGCTATTGCGATTCCCCTCTTTGTAGGAGCATTGGACAATGCGCAAAAAGCAAGAGATAACGCCAACATTCGTGCCGTAAGAGGCGCAGCTGCCGTTTATTTGCTTGAAAAAAGCGGTGATACTACAAATGTTTGGACTGCAGATGCTAAGAAAAACGGTTGGAATGTTGAAGCCGAAATTACTGCGCAAGGCGAGATTAAATCTATGAAAGTTGAAGTGGTAAAAGCATCACCGAATGAAGATTCTTGTGTAGCATCGACAAAAGACGATAATAAGGGTGGCTATACTGTTAAGTTGCATATAAGCAATACAGATATTGCGGAAATTACAAACCAACCAGCTACTTCCGGTTCTAGTTCTAGTTCTAGTGGTGATGGTGGTCATTAAAAAGTAAGCCAAGCGGCATAGCAAGGGTATGCCGCAAGCTTATATCCGTATCTATAGGGATGTACGATATGGAACTTAACGGGATACTGAAAAGTATCCCGTTATTTTTGCCGTTAAGGTTTATTACTACGTTTTATTTATGGAGCGAAGCGACACCACTAAGAAAGGCGCCCTTTCGTCGCAGTCTGCGCTTGGCGGCTGTTTGCTCGCAAGCTCGCAAACGAGCCGATCGGGGTCCCCACGAAATACTTGTATTCGTGGGGTTAAATAGCGCAGACTGCGACGAGGTACTTTTTTCAAAAAAGTAACAGATCGCTCCTTTTGGCTTCGTCTGTCAGTCCCTGCGTATAGCCGGCTTTACCGAAGATAACATAGCGGACATCGGTTGCGCCCGTCAATTGCGCCATGGCGGCTGTTTTTGCCTGTAAATCATGCAACACGGACAGTCCTTTGGGCGATTCGGAATACTTACATTCGCCCAAAACAAGCTTTTTACCCGCCGTATCGATTGCAACGATATCGATCTCCCCGGCTTTTGCGCCCCAATATCTGCCCACTTTATCGACCCGAAAGCCCCAAACACCCGCCGCCGAGAGTTCCCACATCTTCTCCCTACAAACATCTTCGTAAACAAACGAGGCGAAATTTTGCACGAAGCCTTTCCTTATTTGCGCCAGAACGTACTCCCTTTCGCCCTTTTCGAGATAAGCCCGATAAGGATACACGAACTTAAACCAAAACGCTATAAAATTGTCCGTAATGCGATAAAGTCCACTCTTGCTTTTTCCGGGCGCGGGTTCGGTAACGGGCACCTCGCGCTCCACAAGGTCGAGATCCATAAGAACTTTGAGATATTTTGTCAAGCCCGTCTGCTTAACTCCCAAATTCCCGGCAATGTCCGAAAGCTTGCGATTGCCCATTGCGATGGCCTTTATAAGCGAAAAATAACTGCCTATCTCGCTTACTTCCTTTTGTAGCAGAAAATACGGCTCTTCGTACAAAAAACTCTGCGAACTTAAAACGTTCTCTTTTATCGCCTCGTAAATGTCATCATATCCATTAAAAGTTTCGATATACTTCGGAACTCCGCCCGTCACAGCATAAAACGGCAACAACTCTTCGTCGGACTTCCCCGCATAAAACTCCCGATAGTGTATGAACGAAATTTGTTTCAGCTTTATTTGCGCCGTCCTTCTGCCGTACAAGGGGCTGCCGTAATCAAGTGTCTGCGATTTCATAAGCGAAACGAGCGAGCCGCACAAAACAAGCATTATATTCGCCTCTTTGAGCATTGTATCCCAAATTTTTTGCAGTATAGACGGAAACGCACTATTCGACTGACCAATATATTGAAATTCGTCAAAGACAATGATCTTCTTTGTCTTTGTCTTATGTTCAAGCAATGCTTTGAAAACAGCTATCCAGTCTACCGCTGCATAACGAAGCAAATCATTGCCGGTAAAATCGGCAACTTGCGCTTTGAAATAATTTAAGTTTTGAAGTTCGGACTCCTCGGTCGCAAGAAAATAAAGCGAATCCCTATGAGTTTTCAGAAATTCGGTTATCAGTGCGGTTTTCCCAACTCGCCTGCGCCCGTATACTATCACCAGCGAAGAACAGTCGCTATTATACTGCTTTTCAAGCGTTTCCAACTCTGCTTTTCGATTCACAAACTTATACATAATAACAGCCACCTTACCCACTTATTATTATACTCAAAATTATAATAATTGCAAGTATATTGGTGCTGTATTGCAACTTTTTTGAAAAAAAGTTGCGCAAAAAACTTTTGAGGGCGCAAACTCGGAAAATACTTTCCGAGCTTGCGCTCAAAATTTTCTTGTCCACCTGTTTTGCACCTTATAAAAGAAAATGAAAAAATAACTGTTAACGCCTAATATGCAAGACTGTGACGAAATCCCCTCAGTCACAGCACGCTAACGCTTAGCTGTGCCGGCTCCCCTTGTTTGACAACAAAGGGCGCCTTTCTTAGCAGTCTGCTCCGCAGGATTTATTTGTCGCTTCGCTCCGATATAAATAAAGAGCGTACTTAACTACGCTCAAATAAAAAGTAGAAATAACAGTTAACGCCGATTAGGCACGTAATGCCCGAATTACGAAACTCGCTTGCGATACTTGTACGCAAGCGAAGAGGAGCAGACAAGCGTAATCGGCTCGTTTGTGAGCCTGCGAGCAAACAGCCGATCGGGGTCCCCACGAGATACTTGTACTCGTGGGGTGAGAATAGCGCAGACTGCGACGAAAAAAGGTCGAAAATCAATTCGACCTTTAATTATTGTACATAACAAATAA